>CAZUZY010000196.1:0-15051 GCA_964624885.1 uncultured Polyangiales bacterium
GCCCCGCCTGGGCGAGCCGCGCGGCCGCGACGAGGCCGCCGAGGCCGGCGCCGACGATGGCGACGTCCACCCGGTCTTCGATCGATCCGCGGGCGCGACGGGAGGAGGTGGAGGGGCTCGTGGTGACCGACATGCCCCCATGTTGACACTGTCCACATCGCTTGTCGAGGACAATGTTGCGCCTGTCCACATGGGGCACTAGAGTGCCCTCGTGCCGCGCGCCTACCACCACGGGAACCTGCGCCGCACCCTGCTCGACGCCGCGGTGGCCCTGTTCGCGGAGCGCGGCGCCTTCGACTTCACGCTGCGGGAGCTCGCGCGCGCCGCCGGGGTCACCCACAACGCGCCCTACCGCCACTTCGCCGGCAAGGCGGAGCTCCTCGAGGCGCTGCGCAGCGAGGGGTTCCTCGCGCTCACCGAGGCGGCGCAGGCCTCGCTCGCCGCGGCTGGTGAGGACCCGCGCAAGCGCGTGCGGGCCCTCGGCGACGCCTATCTGCGGTTCGCGATCGACGAGCCGCACCGGTTCCGGCTGATGCTGCACAACCCGCTCGGCGGCGCCGACGACCCGGTGGTGGGGCAGGGCAGCGCCCTCGCGATCCTCAAGGACACCCTCGAGGACGCGCGGCGCGCGGGCGTCGTGCGGCAGGATCTCTCGGCGCGGGAGCTCGCCCTCGCGGCGTGGGCCCTCGTGCACGGGCTCTCCTCGCTGATGGTCGCCGGGCAGATCCCGGCCGACGACGCGCGGGTGCGGCGCTACGGCAAGCTGCTCGAGACCACGTTCTTCGAGGGCATCGCGGCCGGCGGTCGCTAGAGCAGCACGTGGCGCTCGGTGTTGGTCGGGTCGAACGGCTCGGTGCCGAACGACACGATGAGCATGGGTTGGTCACCGGTGTTCTGCACGGCGTGGCCCACGCCCGGGCCGAGGCGCACGCGCACCACCTGGTCCCGCGCGATCGCGTGGGTCTCGCGGGCACCGCCCTCCTCGGTGACCAGCAGCGCCGGGCCGCGGACGATCAGGGTCTCTTCGCCACGCAGATGGCGGTGGTTGCCGCGCACGTGGCCGGGCGCGGTGAGCACCACGTGGACGTTGCGGAACCCGGCCAGCGCCTCGCCGCCCACGGGCTCGAACGCGGTGCCCCGCGGGTCGTCGAAGCTCTCGAGCACCTCGATCTCGATGGCCATGACGGCCGACGCTAGCTCACTCGTCGGCCATCGTGAGGTCCTCGCGCACCACCTGGCCGACCTTGGTGACGAGGCCCTGCAGGCGGAACGTGCGAATCCGCCCGTCGGAGAGCCGCCGCCGCGCGACGGCCTCGTAGCGGGCCTCCGGTCCCGAGAGCCCGTTCGAGGTGTACGCGTACTGGTGCGTGATGGCGCCCTCGAGGGAGAAGTCCAGGCACTTCCAGGTGGGCGCCGCCCAGTCCTCGAGCTTCGTCGCGTACTTGGTGGACGCGGCGGCAAGGGTGGTGGGGACGGGCCCCGACGAGGACGGACAGAAGCGCTCGTCGTGCGCGTAGGCGGCGACCGACGCGACGTGAATCCGAGCGAGGTCGCGCGTCGCCTCCGCGTCGAGGTCGGTCGAGCCCCCGTCCGAGCGAGGACACGTGGTCAGGCACGCCTGCGCCGCCTCGGAGGTCTTCGCCTCGTGCATGCACGGCGCCGCGCAGGCGTAGTGCCCGGGCGATTCGGCGCGCCACTGGTCGAGTTTCTCCACGCACGCCTCGTCGCTCGTCGCCCCCTGCAGCGCCGCGAGGTGGGCGCACAGCTCTCGTGGTGTCGGGAGCGCCTTCGCGGGTGTCGCTGCCTGCGCGCCACACCCCATCACCCACACGAGCCACGGCGCCACGCGCGGAGTCACGCGGTCTCGTACGAGCGCGGGCCGCGGCCAGCAACCGTTGCCTCCCTGGCAGGGGTCTTGCTGCAGCGCCGGGTCGGAGGTCCTGATGCGCCGAGTCCTTTCGTTCACTTTCGCTTCGCTTCTGGCCGCGTGTGGGGGCTCGGAGGCCACCACGGAGACCGACACCGGTGTCGCGGACACGGCACAGGACTCGGCCAAGGATGGCGCAGATGCCCCGGGCGACACCCCCGGCGACACCCCGACGGACGCCGCCGGGGTCGCCTGTGGCGACAAGACCTGCGCGGCCGGGGAGATCTGCTCGCGCACGTACGCCACCGGGGGCGCCTGCCTGACCTGCGGCGACGACGGCGGCGCCTGCCCGACCGGCAAGCACTGCGCCGGCGCCTGCTGCGTCGACGACGCACCCAGCTACGCCTACGCCTGCAAGCCGAAGCCGGCGGGCTGCGGGGCCGCCCTCACCTGCGACGGCGCCTGCGGCCCCGCGCTCTGTACCGGGGGTGGCTGCCCCTGCGAGAGCGTCACGGGCTCGGTGGTCACCTGCCACTGCCTCGCGCCCTGAGGCGGCGCCGCCGGGCGGCATCAAGTTCCCCTGGCCGAGCGTTCGGCGAGGGGTACCATGCCCGCCCCCAGGAGCCAGCCTAGTCCCATGCGGCGTTCGATCGTGACGTTGGGTGCCTCGTTCGTCCTGTTCGGCGCGTGCGAGCCCGCGGCGCAGCCACCCCCCAAGACGGCCGTCGCCGTCGCCAGCGCGTCCACCTCGGCCAAGCCGGTCGTCAGCGCCTCGGCGTCCACGCCGCCCCCGCCGCCGCCCGACCCGCTCGCCGCGGTCAAGGCCCACGGCACCATCGTCGCGGGCCCGTTCCCGCTGACCGGTGTCGCCGATCACAAGTCCGTCGTGTTCCTGGGCGAGGGCAGCGCCGCCCAGGTCGCGTGGCTCGAGGACAACGCCGGCAAGTACCGGCCGATCGAGATCCCCACCGCGGTCAAGGTGCGCGACGTGTTCGTCGACGCCGGCCAGGCCTTCGTCATCGTCGAGTCGCTGGCCGCGCTCGACCAGCCGGCGGGCCTCGTCGGCGCGTGGGCACTCCGCGAGGACGGCGCGTTCACCACCGAGATGCTGTGGGAGATCCGCCACGAGATCTCGCCGAAGACCATCGCCGCGGCGGTCCTCGCGCGCAAGGCGCCCGAGCCCAGCACCCTCGAGGCCGAGCGCAAGAAGCTGCTCGTCGCCGCGAGCAAGTCGGTGGACGCGCTCGGCAAGCACCTCGCCAAGGGCGGCGTCGACGTCCTCGAGCAGTTCCAGGGCGCCTTCGTGCGCGCGACCGAGCACGTCGACGACAAGGGCTTCGCCAAGCACGCGCGCGCCAAGCAGATGCTCGCGCTCGTGCAGGCGCTCGTGAAGGACAGCTACTGCTTCGACCTCACCTGCCAGGCCGGCACGGCCGCGGTGCTGTTCGAGCGCGACGCCAAGGGCCAGCTGCACGTGGGTGCGTTCCTCGATCTCGGCGCGCCGCCCGCCACGGGCGCGGCCACCGCGGCCGCCAAGAAGGCGCCCAAGGAGAAGAAGCACAAGAAGGGCAAGCACGCGCCCAAGAGCGCCCTGCCCGTCGCCGCGCCGGTGCCCAAGAACAAGCCGCTGCCCGTCGCGCCGCACGAGGATCCGAAGGCCACCCTCGCCACCGCGCTGCGCCTCACCGACGCCAAGGTCACCGTGATCGCGGAGGCCCCGCTGCACGGCGCCGCGGGGACGATCGGCGTGGTCACGCTCGACCAGGACTCGACCCCCTGGCTCGTGATCACCGACGGGCCCTACGCGCGCATGCTGCCGGCCCACGCCATGTCGTGTTGCGGCGAGGAGCCGTGGGCCTTCGAGGCGCGCTTCGTCGACGCCAACACCGACGGGGCGACCGACGTCCTGCTCCGTCGCACACGGAGCGCGCCCAAGGCAGAGAAGCACACCCTGCTGCTCCTCGGCCCGCGCTCGGTCAACCAGCGCGACGTGTTCCCCGACGCCCGCTTCTCGCTCGCGCTCCTGCAGGCCCCGAGCCTGGATGCCCAGCTCGCCGCGATCGTCGGCTTCGAGGATCCCAAGGTCACCGAGGCCGAGGCCTGCAAGGTCGCGGGCACCCTCGGCACCCTCAAGGGCTTGCGCGCCGCCGCCGCCAAGGACGCGGTCGTGCTGCAGTTCGACGAGCCGTTCCAGCCCACGCTGCACCCGATCGTCACCCCCGCCGACAAGGTCGACAAGAACATGCTCTCCAAGGTGGGCTGCGCCGACCTGCGCTGCGTCGGCGGGGCCTGCGTCGCCGACGTCGACGGCCCGGGCAGCACCCACCTCTGGTTCAAGCGCGAGCCGAAGGGCCTCAAGCTCGCCGGGGTCGCCTTCTACGTCGGGTCCTGATCTTCCTGCTGGTTCCGCGACCCCACCTTTCGGGTAGCCCCCGTTGCGGGGATTCAACCGGCACTTACCTTGCTCCCATCAGAGGGCGGACGCGGTGGTGCGGGCCGCCCTCGAGGAGCAATCATGGCCAAGCTGCGTGGCGGGGCGCCCGTGCCCGTTCTGCCGTTCTCTCTGCTTCCCCTCCGCAACGGCGTGCTCTTCCCGGGCACCGTGCTCACGTTCCCCGTCGGCCGCGAGCGCTCGGTCACCCTCGTGCAGTCGCTGCACGTGGGCGATGTGATCGGGGTCGTCACCCAGAAGAACGGCAAGGCCGAGGAGCCCACCCGCGACGACCTCTACGACCGGGGCACGTTCGCCCGGGTGGTCGAGGTGGTGCGCCTGTCGGCCGCCGAGTACCGTTTGACGCTCGAGGGCCTCGATCGGTTCCAGCTGGGCGACCTCGTGCGCCGCGACCCGTTCTGGCAGGCCGAGGGCGAGAAGCTCGAGGAGACCGTGAGCGATGCGGGCGAGGCCGAGGCCCTGGCGCTCGCCCTCCGCCAGCACCTCGCCGAGATCGCCGCGCAGGGCGGCGCGCTCGCCCAGGTCCTCGCGACCCGCGGGGACGATCCCGGCGTCTTCGCCGACCGCGTGGCCGCGGCCCTCGGCCTCCCCTCCGACAAGGAGATCCAAGTCCTCGACCAGCCCGAGGTCGTGGCGCGGCTGCGCCTGGTGGCGAGCCTGGTGACCGAGGCCAAGACGGTGGCCGAGGTGAAGCAGAAGGTCGACGCCGACGTCCGCAAGGAGCTCGGCAAGAACCAGCGCGAGGCGATCCTCCGCGAGCAGATCCGCGCGCTCAAGAAGGAGCTCGGCGACGAGGGCGACAAGGACAGCGACGTCGACAAGCTCCGCGAGCGCCTCGCCGCCGCCGACCTGCCGGCCGAGGTGCGCGAGGTCGCCGAGCGCGAGCTGCGCCGCCTGAGCGGCCAGCCGGGGCCTGACGCCCACGTGATCCGCAACTACCTCGAATGGATCGTCGAGCTCCCCTGGAACGCCCGCGCCGAGGCCAAGAACGACCTCGACGCCATCTCGGCGAAGCTCGACGCCGACCACGCCGGCCTCGGCGACGTGAAGAAGCGCATCCTCGAGCACATGGCGGTCCTCGCCCTCACCGGCGAGAGCCGCGGAACGATCCTGTGCCTCGCCGGCCCGCCCGGCGTCGGCAAGACCTCGCTCGGCCAGTCCATCGCCGACGCGACCGGGAGGCCGTTCGTGCGTGTCTCGCTGGGCGGCGTGGGCGACGAGGCGGAGCTCCGCGGCCACCGCCGCACCTATGTCGGCTCGCTTCCGGGCCGCATCGTCCACGCGCTCAAGAAGGTGAAGGTCAAGAACCCGGTCATCCTGCTCGACGAGATCGACAAGCTCGGGAGCGGCTGGCGCGGCTCGCCCGAGGCGGCGCTGCTCGAGATCCTCGACCCCGAGCAGAACAAGTCGTTCGTCGACCACTACATGGAGCTGCCGTTCGACCTCTCCGAGGTGCTGTTCGTCTGCACCGCCAACGACCTCGGCAACCTCTCGGCGCCGCTCCGCGATCGCCTCGAGATCGTCGAGCTCGCCGGGTACACCGCGGACGAGAAGGTCGCGATCGCCAAGAGCCATCTGCTCCCGAAGCGCGTGAAGCAGCACGGGCTCTCCGAGGACGCGCTCGCGGTCACCGACGCCGCGCTCCAGACCATCGTGCGCGACTACACCCGTGAGGCGGGGGTCCGGCAGCTCGATCGCGAGATCACCAAGCTTTGCCGGTCGGTCGCGCTCGACGTGATGAAGAAGCGTGACGAGAAGCCGGTCACCCGCACCGTCGACGTCGCCGACCTCGCCAGCATCCTCGGCAAGGTGCGCTACTTCGCCGACGTCGCCGAGCGCACCGCGGTGCCCGGGGTGGCGACCGGCCTCGCGTGGACCCCGGTGGGCGGCGACATCCTGTTCATCGAGACGTCGCGCATGCCCGGTGGCAAGGGCCACCTCGAGATCACGGGCCAGCTCGGCGACGTGATGAAGGAGTCGGCGCGCGCCGCGCTCACCTACGTGCGCAGCCACGCCGAGGAGCTCGGGGTCGACCTCGCGCGCCTCGAGAAGGACGACCTGCACATCCACGTCCCCGCGGGCGCCGTGCCCAAGGACGGCCCCTCGGCCGGCGTGACCATGTTCACCGCGCTCACCTCGCTGCTCACCGGACGCCGCGTGCGCCCCGACACGGCGATGACCGGCGAGTGCACGCTCCGCGGTCGGGTGCTGCCCGTCGGCGGCATCAAGGCCAAGGTGCTCGCCGCCCACCGCGCGGGGATCACCCGGGTGATCCTGCCCAAGAAGAACCAGCGCGACCTCGACGAGATCCCGAAGGAGGTCCTCGACCACATGGAGGTGTTCTTCGCGGAGGAGATGCGCGACGTGCTCGCCGCGGCCCTCGAGGCCGAGCCGACCTCGCCGACCGCGGCGCCGGGCGAGCCGACCAAGGCCGCCACCGCGCCGATCGTCGGCTAGTCACCGGACGGCTCGCACGACGCCGTTGTGCGGGCCGTCTCGACCTGGCTGCACGTCCACGACGGTGGTCGAGGGGCCGAGTCCGGCGATCACGCGGCCGACGACGGCCCGGGGGTGAGGAAGAAGGCCACCTCGCCGCCGACCTCGCGGAGGAGGCCGGCGAGCACCTCGGACTCGAACCGGTCGACATCCTCGATTTCGTGGGCCAGCGCATGGACGGCGAGCATCGCGGCACCGACAGCGGGCGTGACCACCGGTTCCCAGCGCGAACGCGGTGGTGTGGCGCGGACGCGACACCGCACGATCTGGCACACGATTCGGTCACGGATCCAGGGCGGAACGCCCAAGAGCGAGGCAACCCGCGTCGTGGCACGGCCACTGCAGACGCCGGCCGAACCCTCGACAGGAGCCCCCATGTCCACTCGCCTCACCGCTCTCTCGCTGTTGGCCCCGCTGGTCCTCGTCGCCTGCGGCGGCACCGTGACCCCAGCGACGAACGACGACGGCGGGGTCGATTCGACCGCGGACGCGCTCCCGGACGACACGCTGATGCCCGACAGCGCCCTGCCCGACAGCGCCCTGCCCGACACCGCCGAGCCGCCGCCCGACGTGGCGACGAAGCCGACCAACAAGGTCGACGTGCTGTTCGTGGTCGACAACTCGCTGTCCATGTCCGACAAGCAGCGCATCCTCGCCAAGCGCATCCCCGCGATGCTCCACGCGCTCACCACGCCCGGCGCCGACGGCAAGCGCGCCGACGACGTGCACGTGGCCTTCATCAGCTCGTCGCTCGGCTCGTTCGGCACGAGCGCCTGCGCGCCCGAGCTCACCAGCAAGGCGAGCGACGACAAGGCGCACCTGCTGCCCCGCGACGGGGTCAGCGGGAGTGGCTACCGGCTCGACTCGACCGGCGCCCCCACCGCGGCGGCCTGCCCCAGCGTCCCCGCCGCGAGCACGCTGACCTGGACCGCGGATCCCACCAAGGGTGGCAAGTACAGCGGCGACGCCGGCGGCGACCTCGCGCTCGCCGCGAGCTGCGTGATGGGCTCGGTCGACCAGGTCGGGTGCGGCTACGAGCAGCCGCTCGAGGCGGCCTACCGCTTCCTGTCCGATCCCGCGCCCTACGCGACGGCCGCCGTGAAGTGCACGTTCGGCGTGAGCGGAGACGCGTGCGGCAACAACGACATCCTCGTCAACGGTCTCGACACCGACCTGCTCGCGCAGCGCGCCGCCTTCCTGCGGCCGGACTCGGCGGTCGTCGTGGTCTACATCACCGACGAGAACGACGTCTCGCTGCGGCCCGCCGGCAAGAACTGGCTGCCCTTCGGGTACGGCGCCGGCGCCATGCAGCGCGGCTGGACGGCCTGCGCGAGCATCCCCGACGACGTCGAGCCGGAAAGCAGCGGTGAGCTCACGGCCAAGGGCTGCTTCTCCTGCTTCCAGGACAACAAGAACCCCGCCTGCAGCACGCCGTGGGCGAAGGACAAGCTCAACGCCGACCCCGACGGGCGCAACCTCCGCGGCTTCCACATGGTGCAGCGGTACGGCTTCAACTTCCTCTGGTCGCGCGACCGCTACGTGAACGGCTTCACGGCCAACTCGGTGCTCGGCTCCAACGGAAAGCTCGGAGTCAACGGCCTGTTCGCCGGTGGACTGCGCAGCAAGGAGATGGTGTTCGTCACCGGCATCGTCGGGGTCTCGAGCCCGCTCGTGGCCGACGCGGCCGGCAAGCCGCGCGTGCTCGGCGCCGCGGAGTGGGACAAGATCGCGGGCCCCGTCGCGCTCCGCGACCCCCACATGATCGAGTCGATCGGCCCCCGCGCCGGGGTCGGCAAGTTCGCGGGCGATCGCACCATCGACCCGATCCACGGCGGGGACCGCGACATCTACGACGGCGACGACCTCCAGTACGCGTGCATCAGCCCGCGCGAGACAGGCTCGGCCGGGAGCTACGACTGTGAGGCGCTCGGCACCGACGCCGCCAAGAAGAGCCCGCTCTGCGACAGCTCCTCGAAGCAGTCGTACTTCAAGGCCTACCCGAGCCTCCGGCCGCTGCGTGTGTTCCGCGCCCTCGGCGCGCAGTCGACCGTGGGGTCGATCTGCAGCGACCTCGCCGGGCCGCTCACGGCGACGGTGGAGAAGGTTCGCACCGTCCTGAAGTAGGGCTAGAGCGGCTCGAGGCCCTCCGCGAGCTTCTTCGCTCGCGGATCCTCGGCGGGGAGGCCCAGGAAGCCTCCGCTCGCCATCGCGCGGCGGAGGTGGTCCACGAGCCACGCCTCGCGGTCGCCGTGCTCACGACGCACGCGCGCGTCGGCGCCGAGCCCTTCGTCGGCGAGGACGGCCACGAGCGCGTCGTCGTCGGCGACGTCGTCGTCGGGGTCGTAGGTCGTGTCCGGCGTCGGGCTCACGTAGAGGAGCGGCGCTGCGCGGAGGCCCTTCGGCATCTTTGCGGCGGCCTTCGCGCGGAGCTCGCGGTCCTTCGCGGCCACCGCGAGCGGCGCGAGCACCAGCGGGTGGCAGCGGCCGAGGTCGAGGAAGCTCGACTCCTCGGCCTCGGTGTCCTCGGCCAGATCGACGCCGTCCAGGGCACGATGGAGGGCCGCGAGGAGCCGCGGCAGCGCCACACCCGCGGCCTTCTCGAGCCGGGCGATCGCCGCGGCGGCCCCTTTGCGCGCGGGCGTGACGGGGCGGCCGGCGAAGACGTAGCCTCCCTCCGTCAGCGCGGTCGCGATGCGCTCGACGTTCCGCGTGAGGACCGCGATGGTCTCGGTGGCGACGCCGTCGGCCTCCGCCAGCAACGCGGGGTCCGTGAACACCGTCGCGCCGAGCGCATGCAGCTCGGCCCACACGGCGATGCGGACCTTCGCGTCCCCGCGGCGATACCGCTCCACACGGTCGCTGGTCTGGTCCTTCGCGGCTTTCTTGGCGGGCTTCTTCGCGGCCGGGGTCGCCTTCTTCTTCGCCGCGGCGCGGGCGGCCGCGGCCTCGGCGCGGGCGCTCCCCATGCGCTCGAGGGAGTCGCGCGCGTGCCAACCCACGGATGGCGGCAGCGCCTTCTTGGGGAGCGCGAGCAGCGCAGCGCATGCGTCGGCGAAGGCGTCGCTCCCGAGGATCTCTGGCCGCCCGACCCCGTGGCGGAAGGCGGCGTTCATCACGTCGACGCCGTTCGGCTGCCCGAGGACCTCGGGCGCGAACAGGCGCGGGCAGAGCTCGTCGAGCGGGCGCCCGAGCTCGCGCTGGACCCACGCCTCGAGCATGGCGCCCTCGACGGTGGCGACCTCGCCATAGCGGGACCGCGGCAGAGGTCGCGAGAGATCGAGCGCGTCGGCGAGCGCGTCCCGGGCCCCGAGATCGCGCAGGGTCCAGGCGACCTGCTCGCGGAGCGGGTGCGCCATGACGTTCAGCGTCGGGACGAGTGCTTCGACGAGGCCCGGCGCACCGTCGGCGACGAGCGCGAGCAGCAGCGGCTTGGTGAGCGGGCTCGGGCTCGGCGCCGCGAGCAGCCGCCCCAGCGTGACCACGCCGGCCGCGCCACGGCACTCGGGGCGTCGCAGGAACGCCGCCTGGGCCACGTCGCCGACCGGGAGCGAGACGAACGGCCCCGTCAGGTCCTCCAGCGAGAGCGTGGGGACGAGGACGGCGCCGAACGCGCGCGCGACCGAGAGCAGGGCGATTTCGTGCTCGCGGGCGTAGGGGTCTGCGCGGTCACGCGACGTCGCGAACGGCTTGCCCCGCGAGGTCCCTTCGGCCCACCGGATCACGTGTTCCCGACCCGCCTTCGGGTCGACGTGGAGCAGGAGCGCGACGCTCGCGAACCGCACGGTGGGGTCGCGGCGCGCGATCGCGACGCCGAGCGCCTCGGGCTCCGAGAACCGCTCGGCCAGCGGCACCTGCTCCCAGACGTGCGCGAGGGCGACGTCGCGTGCCTGCGCCTCGGCGACGGAGACGACCGCCCCCTTCGCGTACACCTCGGCGGCGGCGTGGGTGAGGAGCTGCGCGCACGCGCTCTCGAGCACGTCTTCGAAGGTCTCGGGCACCATGGCCCGCATCGTACGTGAGTCAGAGCGAGCCGATGCCCGAGACGATGCAGTGCCCCGTCGCCTTGTCGCACACCGCCTTCGCCGCGTCGGGGTAGCGCACGAGGCATTTCGGGCACGCGGGCGCGACCGGGCAGAGCTTGCCGCGGTAGGTCGCGATCTGGGCGCGGTTCAGCGCGAGCAAGCCGCGGAGCGGCGCGTCGCACGGCTCGCAGCACCCGGCGTAGCGGAGCTGGCAGTCGCCGTCGGAGGCGCACGCCGTCATCGGATCGACGTGGAGATCGACCGCCGTGCAACGGCCTTCGGCGCAGAAGCCCTGGAGGAACGCGTCCTGCTGCCGGAAGCAGGCCGGGCACCCCGTGCCGCTGCAGACCGCGGCCCGGTAGGCGCTCGCCTGCGAGCTCTCGAGGCCGATCATGTCGTCGGGCGTGGCCGCGCCGCACGAGCCGCAGCAACTGCGCGGGACGACGACACAGCTGTCGGGGGCGCTGCAGCGCGCGGGGTCTCCGGTGTCGAGGGTGTCGGCCGTGTCCGCCGTGTCGGCCGCGTCGGTGGCGTCGATGGTCGACGAATCGACCGCTTCTGCCGGCTCGACCTTCGAACCGCACGCCACGAGGAGCAGGAAGGGCAGCAGGGTGAAGGGGCGCATGCAGAGGAGCATCCACGTTCCGGGCCAGAGGCGCGCACGCGGTCGCTTCGGGCGCGACCCGCGAGTTCGACGCGCGCGGGGTGTGCAACGGGATCCGCGCCAGCGGCCCGCTCTGACGCGCGCCCTCAGGGCCGGTACATCGCCCCGTTCGCGTAGAGCCCCGTCGTCACCCCGGGCAGCAGGATCCCGCCCCAGAGGATCGCCTCCTTGCCGTCCCACACCGCGGTCGAGTCGATGCGCGGGCCGGGGGCGTCCTTGGTGGCCATCGCGGTCCACTTGTCCGTCTTGGGATCGAACACGGCGCCGCCCGCCACCGCGCCTGGCGCCGTGCTCGCGCGCCCCGACCAGACGTAGAGGCGGCCGTCGCCGACCCACGAGAGCGCGTCCTGCCGGCCGTTCGGCGAGAGGCTCGCGTCGTCGGGCGTGGCGATCTTCTTCCAGCCGGTGGTCAGCGAGAACCGCGCGCCGTCGCTCTTGTAGAGGGTCGTGGGTTCCGTCCCACCGTACCCACCCCACACGAGCACATCCCCGTCGAGCGGCCACGCGACGAACCCGAACCGCCCCTCGAGCGGCGTCGTCGGCAGCGCCGTCCACGCGTCCGCGATCGGGTCCCACACCGCGCCGTCGGTCGGGCACACCACACCACCCGGGGACCCACCCCACACGAACGCCTTGGTGCCCGTCCACACCACGCGGTGACCGACGCGCGCGCCGCCCGGCCAGGTCTTCCAGGTGCGCCACTTGTCGGTGGCGGGGTCGTAGATCGCGCCGTCGCCCGGCCCCGGGTACCCGCCGTGCACGAGCACCTCGGTGCCGGTCCACGCGAGCGCCGCCTGGCCGCGCGCGCTCAGCGGGCCGTCGGCGATCTTCTTCCAGGTGTCCGTGGCGCCGTCGTAGATCGCGCCGTCGCCGAGGTAGCTCTTGTCGTCGATGCCCCCGTAGAAGAACACCTTGGTGCCGAGGGCGATCGTCGAGGGCCCGGTGCGCGGGCCGATCGGCGGCGCCGGCAGCTTGCGCCACGTGTCCTTGGCCGGGTCGTAGGCCGCCGCGTCGCCCTTGTAGGTCTCGCCCTTGCCGAACGCGACCACCATCTCCTTGCCGGTCCACGCCGCGCCGTGGCCCGCGCGGGCGTCGAACCCGGTCGGCGCCGCCGCGATCGACGACCACCCCGAAGGCTTGTCGCAGGCGGAGAAGTCGCTCCACGCGCAGGTCGCGCTGCAGGTGCGCTTCTTCACCTCGCCGGCCGTCGTGCACGCGACGGACTCGCTCGCGCCCGCCTCGCACGCGCCCTCGCCCTTGCACACGCCCGGGTCCCAGGCGCAGGTGGTCGGGTCGCAGGTGTCGGTGACCGTGCCGCAGTTGCCGCACTTCGCGGTGCGGGTCTCGCCCTCCTTGCACGCGGCGCCGGGCTTCGTGGCGCACACCGAGGTGCCCGTGTCGACGGGCGTCGTGCCCGTGTCGACGCCGCCGTCGGTGGTCGGGCCGGCGTCGCGCGTGGCGAGGACGTCCTGCTCGGCGCTGACGCAGCCCGCGAGGACCGTGAGGAGGATCGGGAGGCAGAGGGACTTCATGGCGGGGCCTTCTCGTTCAGCGAGGGGGCGGAGGGGCGATGCGCGCGAGGTCGAGCCCACCCGGGTATTGATAGCTCGTGTACTTGCCGTACCCCATGATCTGCAGACCGACGGGCTGCGGGGCCGAGAGCGTGTGGGCGCCGTTCTTGCCGTCGCCGAGGGTGACCCGGTAGACGACCCAGCCGGTCGCGCCGATGGCCTTGCCGGTCGCCGGCTCGAGCCCCTTGCCGTCCACGGTGACCACGACGTCCTTCTTGGCCACCACGTCGGCGTAGCTCACGTCGTAGTCGTCGGGCGCGAGGAACACGTACTTGCGGCGGAACTGCTCGGCCGCGGCGACCAGCGACTGCGAGGGGTCGCCGCGGCGGTCGATCTCCTTGGTGGACGGGTCGACGATGTTGCCCGCCAGCATCGAGGTCACCACCGCGAGCTCCGAGGAGCCGCTCACCACGAACGGCTCGGTGACCACGCCGAGGTCGACCACCTCGCCCGCGTCGATCGTCGTGGGCGCGCCCGGCGGCGTGGTCCCACCGTAGGTCAGCGTGGTGCCGTCGACGTTGCCGACCAGCCGCACCACGTGGCCGTAGAGCTTGCCGTCGGGCGCGGTGGGGGGCGCGACGACGTAGGTCTTGCCGAGCGTCTCGGCGGGGAACACCGACTCCTCCACGTGGTCGCACGCGGCCTTGTCGTGCGGCATGAACGTGCACGGCACGCCGCTCACCACCTGCACGGGCTTGTCGGCCTGCACGAGCGCGCCGGTCAGGTCGGTCTCCGAGGTGGGCTCGGCCTTGAAGAGGACCACGTCGCCCGCGTCGAGCGTCGCGGAGCTCACCCCGTCGGCGTCCGCGGCGGGCACGTCGGCGCCGCCGAGGATCTTGCCTCTCTTGCCGAGCTTGATGGTGACGCTGGTCTTGTCCTGCGTCGCGGTGACGGCGACGAACGACCCCGAGGTCGGCCGCCCCATCGCCGAGAAGCTGGGCAGGCCCGTCACGCGGTAGGTGCCGGTCATGGCGTGCGCGGGCAGCAGCAGCGAGGCGTCGTTGGTGTAGGAGAAGCACCCCGCCGGGCCGAGCGTCGCCGAGCAGTACTGGTTGCCCGGGCACGCCGACCAGTCCTTGCCCGCGGGCCCGCCCTTGGGCGCGTACTCGAGCGCGTTGAACTGGTAGACCGTGACCGGCCGCGAGCTCACGAGCTTGTAGGCCGACTTCTTGGCGAGCACCGACGGCTGCGCGGCGGGCTCGGGCACGTAGGTGCAGTTGGGCGCCGCGGAGTCCGGCTCGCCCGAGTCCTTGCCTTTCAGCTCCTTCACCCACGGCAGGTAGATCTTCGCGAGCTGCCCCGGCGGCACCTTGGCGGTCTTGCTGACACCGCCCGGGCCGGTCAGCGTCACGTTCGCCTCGTCGACGCCGGCGTTCGCCACGATGACGGCGAAGTCGAAGATCGACCACACCGGGTTGGGGGTCACGGTGGGCCAGAACTCGCACCCGACGTACGACTTCCACTCCGCCGCCTGCTCGCAGGTGCGCGGCTCGCCGAAGCTCGGGTCGGAGACCTCCGCGTCGCCGACGTCGAACCCCCCGGCGGCGTCGAGGGCACCGCCGTCGCGCACCCCGGTGTCGGGGTCGAGCTTGGTGGTGACGTCCTCCTTCTCCGCCCCGGCGGAGCACCCGTAGGCGAAGACCAGGCCGAGGACGGGCGCGACGAGGTGTCGGAGCTGCGGCATGCGGGGGAAGTGTCGCGACCCCGCGGAAACGGCTCATTCCACGATTCGCCGCCTCGTACCGCGAGACTGGACGACGCCAAGGCGGAACAGACCCGGGGGTTCGGTGGTCCTCGACCCTCGGAGGAACGCAATGAAGGACTCTCTCGTGGTGCGCGTGCTGACCCTGACCTTCGCGATCGGCGCGGGGGCCGTCCTCGTCGTCCGCGGCTCGACCGGATGCTCGAAGACGACGTCGGCGACCCCGGAGGCGCCCGGCACGAGCGCGGCGAACGCCCCGGCGAGCGCCTCGCCCTCG
>CAZUZY010000197.1:0-14978 GCA_964624885.1 uncultured Polyangiales bacterium
GCAGTACTTCGCCTCGGTGTCGGGCGGGCGGATCATCAAGGGGCGGTTTCCGATCCTCGACCCGGATGCTGATGCGGATGAGCCCAAAGCAACACGTTCGGCGATCCGGACTCTAGGTGCGATGACGGGTCAGCCGTCGTGATCCGTATCGTCAGTATCGCCGCCCTGCTGAGCCTGCTGGTGCTGGTGCTCTACCTGCCATCGGCGCATCCGCCAGAGCGGTTCCTGGCGCAGATTCGAAGCGAGCACCAGGCGATTGAAGAGATTTGGGGCGAGACGCCTGCGCTGCGGATCCTCGACCGAGCGCTGGTCCTCCAGGGCGCGGCACAAGAGGCAACGCCCATTCCCCCGACCGCCAGTGCGTCGGTGGCCAGCGGTGTGGACGGCGCCGTGGCGCGGGAGATGGCTTCCGTCAACCAGCGGCTGTTCGGGAACAGCTACTTCCGCGCGATCGACGCGCTGGTCCTGCTGGCCGCCTTCAGGCTGTCGGCGATGCTGGAGTGGCTGCCATGGATGGCGGCGTTCGTTGCTGCAGCGATGTTGGACGGCGCGATCAGCAGAGTGGTCAAGTCCAAGGAGTTCCTTCACCACGATCCGGAGCGCTTTGCGCTGTACGCATCCCTGTCGATCTTGCTGGCGTGCGGAGCCGTCGTTGCGTTGGTGCTGCCGGTCGGGGTGCATCCGCTGGTCAGCCCCGCCGTCGTGGCAACTCTCGCTGTCCTCTGGGGACGCAGCATTGCGCACTTTCATCGGCGTGGATAGCTTCGACTCTACGAAGACGATGCCAGCCAGCCAGCCCTCTCGGGAACCCTTCAGCGCGCGAGCGGGATGCGGATAGGTCGGCGAGCGCAAAAGGTCTCAGCTACGCAGCTGCCTCGCCAGACCCGTAGCCTGGGGAGTTCAGCCGCTCCTCCACGTCATCTGTGAAGTTCATTTCGAGCTGGATCGGTTCCTCAGATGAATGGCGATCGTTCCAGATCATCTCGTCGATCTTGAGGTGAACTGCATCGCCGACCATCTGTTGCCGCCTGCTCTGGAGCGAATACAGCATCTGCGCCCTCGTCGCATCGTCCATATCGACCCAGAGCGTGCGTTGCTGGCCAGCGTTCGTTCTGGTTCGGATGGCATGGTTTGCCCGGTACGACAGCCCAGTCTTGCCGTCCACGCGGTATTCGGCACGAGCGGCATCTGCCAGCTGCGCAGAGAAGATCTCTTTGGGGCTCTTCGGCTTCGGCAGCCTCGCACCGCGCTCGATGGCCCACTCGGCAATTTTGTCCATGTCGAGGGCCTTGGCTCCGGTCTCTAACTTGTACCGGTGAATGAGTCCCTGCAGCATCTCATTTCGAGTCACGGGTAGCTCCGATCTGCTCAAGCAATACCAACCGGGGCGACATCACCCCAGCCATCCACAAACGCACTAGGAAGAACATGGTCGCGGACCTTGACCAGATGCGACCTAAAGAGCTCATATCGACCAGTCCGAAACTGAATCTGGCCGGCCACCAATGCAGGGTGAACGCCAAGAACCTTGGCAAGGCCAAGGAAGTCTCGCTCAGGAAAGAGCGGCGCCTTCCTAGCGATGAAGCTGGAAATGCGCGCTTGCGGTGCGCAAAACTCGGAAGCCTCTCGATTGGCAATCTTCTCTTCCTCGGCAACTGACGTTGAGGCGCCGATGTCCACGTCGAGCATCGGCTCCTGCATTCCATGCCGTTGGAGCACGTGTTCGAGTTCGTGGCGCAATACAAACCAGAAGTTGTCCATCCTGTCGAAGCGCATCGTCAAGCCAACTACAGGCGATTGCTGGTTCAACCATAGGCAAACGCCATCAATCTTCGAGGACTTCAGGCCCTCGACGATGACCAGGCGTACGCCGCACTCTTGGAGCAATCTCGGTGCGTGCCGGGCCTCCTCAGGTGCACTCAACAAGCCCTTGAGCTTCGGTATCGCAGCCTTGAGCGCAGTCTCGTCGTAGCGAGGTACCACCAGTTCTCGTGCAATGCGCTTGACGCGATAAATCCAAGCAAGCTGCGAAGGCAGCGGCGCGTCAAGTGCCGTGACCGTCTTCCGTGCCGCATGCGGAATCGTGGCCGCATCGGCTGGCGACTTTCCGTCGAAGAATTCTTCGATGGCCTTCTCGACAGCAGGCATGTCGCGCATGTCTTCGACGCGAAGCCATTGGCGGCGGATCATCTCTGCCAAAGGCAGGTCCGCAAACAGTTGCGCACGTCTGGCCCGCGATGGGTCCGGGATCGCGACGATCCGGGCCTTTGCCAAGTCCAGATCACGTTGGAGTGCCAGAAATCGCTCGGCGGGCACGCCAAAGACCTCTTCCAAGGCAATTGCCGTCTCCGGCGTGACCGCCTTCTTCGCAGCGATCAACTTGCTGACGCCCGTCTCTTCAACTTCAAGAACGGCGGCGAGCACACGGTTGCTCCACCCGCGCTCCTCAAGCAGCGCTTCGATGAGCTGCCCTGGCGTGCGGAAAGCCTTTGTCTCGTCCATGTTTGCGATCGTATGCCAACTTGCACCAGATCGCAAGCTGTAGCTTCCATGCGACATCGGCGAGTGCAGAGCCGGCCCGCAGCCAAGCCCCTGGTTGGCACACGATCTACCGGTCTACCAACCCACCGAGAGCAATCGCCGCTTCTCGTTCTCAGACAACACCTTCGCGCAAGTCTCCCAATCGATGTTTTCGACCTTTGCGTACCTGTCGTCGAACGGGTGAACCTGTTGCACGCCGTCGATCAAGCGCCGGGCATCTTCGACTTCACCCTGCGCAACTTCGATCCAGAGGGCTTCGAGCACATCGGGAATCTGCCCGAACAAGCCGTGGATCGACTCGAGCCGGCTGGATAGCAGCTGGTGCACACGGTCCTCGACAGAGCCCCTGTACCGCAGATTGCACACATAGACCTCGTCGCGAATCTGCCCGATGCGCTGAATTCGCCCCTTGCGCTGCTCCAGCCTGGTTGGGTTCCACGGCAAGTCAAGGTTGATCAAAGTCCCAAGGCGCTGGAGGTTGAGGCCTTCAGAGGCAGCGTCGGTACCGACCACCAAACGGATCTCGCCTGACTTGATCTTCGCCTTGATCTCATCACGAGCGCAGGCCTTAAAGGCGCCGCCCACAAGAACGCCCGAGTTAGCGCCGCCGGCATACAAGCCAATGTGTTCTGTAGGCAGGTGATCCCTAGACAAGGCCTCTGCGAGCCACAAGGCGCTATCGAAGTACTGGCTGAAGATGATGCAGCCCAGTGACAGCCAGTTGTCACCGATTAGGTGGTCCAGCACACGCTGGAACTTGGGATCGCGATCGTGATTGACCTCCAGCGCTTTCAGGCAACGTGCCAGTTCCCCGCGCTCCTCAGCAGTCAGGTTCTTCATCTCTGACTCGGCTGCGGCCGCCTGGGACGCCTCATCGCCTTCGCCGCCTTCCTCTTCGTCTGCAGACCTGGCGAAGAGCGACCCGTTGCCCCAGGTCGCCAACATCTTCCGGGTGGTCTGGGTACCAGCGTAGATGGAGCTGCCCATCCGCCGAAGCAGCAGCGTCTTCAGGAAGCCTGCCCCGCGCACTCGTTGACTGAGCAACCTGCAAAACTCGCCGGCCGCGTCGTACGCATCCTGCAGGTACGGGGGCAACGTCACTGCCTCGTCGTCACCTTCACCGAAGAGTTTCACCCGCACCGGCTTCAAGAACGGCTCACCGGTCGCGGGGTCGATGGTGTCTTCCAGGTACTGGCGCGTGCGCCGCACGATGTGTCGGATGAACGGGTTGTTGGCCCGAGCAAAACCGCGCGACACCTGCGCGAGCAGGGTCCGGGTCGGATTGTTGATGGACGCGATCAGCTCGCCCGCTGCAACGTTGACGCTGTCTTCAAGACCAAGCCGCTGGCGTAGCAGGCGAAAGTTCGGCCCTTCAGTACGAGGCGGAAGTGGGTTACGAACCCAAGGCCAAGCTGCGAAAACGTCGTCTGGCAGATCCTCCTCGCCCATCACCAGTGGCAGACAGCGTTCCGGTTTGCGCCACTCACTCCAGTCATTGCCCAGTACGGCGTCGTTTCCGGCGGACAAGATGGCAAGCAGGTCCCACGCCTCGATCGGGTGCAACTGCACTGGGGTTGCCGTCGCAAGGAGCATGCTCTTCGCGCGGGGGCTGATGCGCGCTAGGAACGCTGCCAAGTTGTTCATCTCCGGGTGCGCGTTCAGGTCGTTCGGATCGACCTTGCGACGCCGTGCGCGGTGCGACTCGTCGCAGATCACACACTCGTACTGCAGTGCGAGCATGTGATTGACGATGTCGTTGCCAGCCACCACCAGGCCCTGTGACACGATGCCAAATCGCCGGGGGCACTTTCGTACGCCTTCTGGTCCGCTGACCGGGTGCTCGATTCCTTGTTCGTCCAGCCAAGCTGTCCCCAGCCAGACCGCGCTGGGTATGCCAAGCAGGTCGCGAAGCTCGTCTTGCCACTGCCGCATCAGCGGCTTCGGCACCAACACCAGCACCGGCTTGTCACCCGTCAGCGCCATCAGTAAGGCGGCCAAAGCCAACTGCACGGTCTTGCCCAGACCTACCTGGTCCGCCAGGACGAACCTGGCCGAGCCCCTGCGGTGCGCGTCAAAGGCCAGCTTGACGAAGTACTTCTGGTGCGCCCATAGCCCAAACTCTTGCCGGTACACCGGGGTCTCGACTGCCGCCGAGGCAGGATCTGCCTGTGCATCTCGTCGCCAATCCTCTACGGGGGTTTCCTCGCGACGGGCCAGTCGCTGTGCATCCAAGACAACGAATTCGGCCAAAGGCACCGCGAGTGGGCTGGACCACAGCGCATCAAACTCACTCTGAACCCACGCGACGGACTCGGCGCCTTCGTCTTCCCACAGCAGCTCGTAGTTGAGGGTCCAGGCCGTGATGCTCTCGTTCACGCTTCCCAGGAAGCTGGTCGCACGACCGTCCGCATACCGAATCACGCCCGCCTTGCCGTGAACCAGGCCGAAGGCTGTATCCGGCAGCACGCGCACCTCCAGCTTGCCGCTGGCCAGCAAGTCATAGAGTCGACCGAAGCGCGACCGACCGGCCATGGTGCCGGCCAATGCCTCCGGTTTGGCGGCACACCACGACTGCCGAATCGCTTGCTGCGCAGCCTTCGCTGTCGCAACGTCTATCGGCTCCAGGTCGGAGTTACATACGACACGAACCTTGCCCGTCACGGCCTCGATCGCCTCCCCGGCCACCTCCAGCAGCGACGACCGGAAGTAGCCTGCAATGCGGTCATACGACGCGGCGCCGGCCAGCTTGGCTGCCAGCACGGAACGGCCCAGCGAGGCCTGGCGTGATGAGTACCGCTGCAAGGCCATGGCGCTCAGTGATCGTTCTCGATCACACCGGCCAGCCGCTCGGCCGCGTCGGCATCGGCCTGCCAGTGGGGCATGTGTGCAACATGTGCCAGCGGCTTCAAGTACGCCAGCATGGCGAGGATCGCCTTGCGCTTGCCCCAGTAGTCGATCGAACCGTCGGTCTTCAGGTAGTCCAAGCCTGCCCGGGCATTCTCTTGGCGTACCGTCTCGTGAATCGCGTACAGCACGTGCCTCAACAAACTTGAGCCAAATGAACCCACGGCGCTGTCGTCATCCAGCTGCTGGCGTTTGAACTCGCTGGCCGTCTTAAAGCGCACGGCATTCGGCTGCGATCGTTCGTAGAGGCTGGTGTACTCGCGCACGCCGAAACCCTTGGCGAGCTCTTGGTACGCGCCGCCGCGTGCCTCGCGATGGCGCTCAAGCTCCAGGCCCTTGAGGTAGAGGCGCTCAGGCGCCGCAAGCCCCTTCCAGTGAAATTCTTCGAAGCCGCGCGGGATCAAGTGGTCGGCGGCGATCTCAACTGCGCGATCGATCAGGCGCTCGAACTCCGACTTCTCCCCGCGTGCGCGTTCACGCGAGAGTTCGTGCGCGATGTCCATGCCCTCGATCTCAGAGAACTGGGTCAAAACGCGCAAGGCTGCCGCGTAGGCGGCAAGCTGGTAGTCCGTGTCGCCGAAATTGGGGTCCGACTCGTCGTCGAGCGCGATCATGCTGTCCAACTGGCGCTTCACCTCGTCCTCAACCAGCGGATAGATTTCATCCAACCAAGCGGAGCGAGGGGCCAAACGCTTCCGTAGAACGAGATTGACTGTGCCCTGAACGTAGTTGCCCTTCTTTAGGCCGCCCGAGGACGTCTCGGTGGCAATTGTCCAGGCGGCTGTTACTTGCAGACCGCTCGCCCACAAGATCATCCCGAGGTCACCCCAAACTGCCGGGTTCTGGTGCGTGAACTGCACAAGCTGACATCCGTCATCAGGCATCTGACGAGCCAGACGCCCGTATATGTCCACCATTGACTTCTTAAAACCGTCGCCGGTTCCTTGTATTGAGAGCGCAAGACCATCCACGAAACGCCACTTAGGGAACGCACGTGGAAGCAGCTTCTCGTACCAGGCCAAGAAGTAGTTGGTCAGCTCGTGATAGTTGACAGCGTCTGCGTATGGCGGATCGCTGAACCAAACATCGGCCTCCACATCAACTTCGCGGGCATCCATCAACCTCATCGAAAAGTCGGTGTTTGCAATCTGGGCCTCAGTGAAGTCAGTAACCAGGTTTCGCTTGATGCCTTGAAATGGACGAGAACCGTAGACAACCGTTGGATTTAGTGCATTGTTAAAGAAGACATTTACGGTCGACCCTGGGCCCTTAGAGAAGTGCGGGTTGATGCCGCATAGACGTGACAACTGCTCCAGAGCGGCGCCGATGCCAAGAGCTGCGGCGGCCACGCGAACTGGATCATTGGGAGACGGTTCGACGACATTCTTCGCAAAGGATCCGAGCATCAGCAGTTGCCGAGGTGTAAACAAGTGATGCCAGTGAGTCCAGCCACGCTCGCGATACAAGCGCGTCGTCTCGTCGCCGTGATCAATTCTCTTACTAGGAACGTACCCCTTCGCCTGCCAAGATTGCAGTCGTTCCTGTACCAGACGCAGCGCCTTTGCTTCCCGACTCTTGTCGGCCTCGCTAACTGATTCAAAATGACGGATCGTGTCCCTGACCAGTTCTCCGCGCGAGTTCGTTACCCAGACTTCTTCCGCCCAGCGTACGCAGTAGAGGCGCTCTTGCAGTACGTCATCCTTCCGCGGGACAAGGTCATCGTTGTCCCAGCTACGTAGACCGTAGGACGCCTCGCCATCGACCCGCCTGTCTCCGCGGAGATCACCAATTGCATAGGTGTTTCCGGTTTCGGGACAGACCAGTCTGCTGTCTCGCAGAGTGCCCTTCTTGGCATTGGCCATCTGAGCAGCCGTTGCGCCGGTGATGACCTTGATGTCATAGTTCCCTGCCTCGGCGTTCTTGCTCAGAACCGCGCACACGCTATATCGCTCTGAGATGACGAAGGACGGCGCCACGGGTACCCACAGACCCGTGGCCGGCGAGCGCATTTCCACCACATAGTAGAGCTGCTCGTGTCGCCAGCCTTTGTCGTTAGTTTCCAGGCCCCAGTCGTCAATCTCCTTCAACGTGGCTTCGAACGCCGCCCGCTGGATGTCGTGGAACTTCGCGCGAGTCACCACGTCGCCACCAACCAGGTTTAGCGCACCCCATGTCAGCAGCGCCGCTACCGGACTAAGGTCGGACGCGTATGCCTTGCACCCGAGTCGCGCGGCCTCGAAGGGAATGGAACCGCCCCCGCAGACCGGATCGCCGACTCGAGGAATGTGCCCAAAGCGACGCACGCCAAGCGCCTGCGTCAGCTCGACGAGGTTCTTGGCGCTCGTGCCGAGGTGCTGGTTGATCTCAAACCAGGCTTCTTCACTCGGGCCATCGATCTGTTCGGGTCGGTGGCAATAGTCGAGCTTCTCGTCATAGGTCAAGCGTTCGAACGCGATCCGCTGCACCAATTCGCGCTCTTCGTCTGTTAGACCGCTGCTCCAGCGAGCCTTTGGCTCGCCGTCGGCATCAAGAAGCCAGCGCTTTTGCTCTTCAGGAGTGAGCAGTTCTGCAAGCTTCTCGGCCGACAACGGCTTGTTGCGCCGCTGCAGCAGGCCCGCTTCATCCATCGTCATGATCTTGAGAAAGATCTCGCGATCGCGCTTCGGATCGTTGGACACAGGCATCAGCAGCCCGAAGAGGCATGCCCTAACCAGCACCAGCGGTTTGCGCCCCCACCACTTGCCTACGCCGGTGAGCGTCTGGCTGGAGCCTGCTCCGGCCATGCGCTCCTTGTAGGCCTCGGCCGAAACCTTGGCGACGGGGAACTGCTGCTCAATGAAACTCAGAACTGTCATGGGTCGCCGAAGTCATTCCTTGCCCGGGGTGGGCATCAGCTCGAATGCCGCCAGCCGCTGCTGGATCAGCCCTTCGGATACCGGGTTCTCGGTCAATGCATAGCGCAAGGCCTTGCGCCAGCCTCGGCCACGACCCTTGATGGCGTGGCCCGTGGCAGCGTTGGTCATTGTGTAGAGCCACCAGCGCTCTTCAGGCACGAGTCCAAGCCAGTTGCGCACTGCTGTGTTAATCAGGGCGGGGTCACAGTCCTCGATGGCCCACAACAGCACGCACAGTTCCTTGCCCAGCGTTCGATCCACAGGCACTTGGCCAGACTTGGGCCATTGCGCTGTCTTCAGGCCATACACCCTAAGCCGACGATTGAACTCGGCCTTCACGTCCTCGGCCACTTCTTCCCACACGGTGCGCCTCAGGATGACACGCAGATACGCGTTCACGTCGTTGATGGGCACCGGGATGGGCGCTTCAGCGGTTGGCTCCCGCCATTCAAAGTGTTCCGACAATGTCACCTCGGCACCTTCAGCCTTGCTTCGCGGAAGGCTAAGCAAGAAGAAGTGCTCTGACAGCGCTGGCTGGAACCCAAAGCCCAGCAGCTCGGGCTTGCGCGCAGCAGGCTTGCTGCTGGCCACGGTCATTGGCTCACCTCACCTGGTTGAAGAGCACCATGGATGCCGGCTATCCAGTCCAACAGTTGCTGACCCCGCTCGAAGCGGATGCTGCTGGCACTCAAGGTCACCTGACTTCCCCCAGCGATTTCCTGCAGCTTGGCAACCACTTCGCGCAGTCGGGCGCCCGACACCAGCTCTTCACCGCCAGCGATGAACGACAGGCTTACGTCGGCTTCATTGCCTGTAACGTCCACCACCATCTCCTTGGCCATGCCCTGAAACTTTTCGAGCAGATCGATGAACCCGAACGCGTTCGCAGCCGTCAGGCTGCGGTGAGGGCGCACCCAGGTGACGGGTTTCGCCGGGTCCACTGTGACCGTGCGGGTACGGTGCTCCTGCACGTCGATGCGCTCAACCGAAGAGCGCTGGTCACCTTCCTCTGCAACCGCAAGAACAAAGCGGCACTCGGCGGGCAGCACGAATGGAGCGTCGTATGCGCCGCCTGCCGCGATGGGGTCGGCGCCGTTCGTCGTGTAGCGAATGTGACCACGCGGAACTGCGTGCAGTTCCACGGACCACGCTTCGCTTTGCTGGAACACTCGGTGCTTTACAGCCAGAGTGTTCTTCCAGGGTACGGCCGCACCGGTGGCATGTTTGCCGGTCGAGTCAACGCAAAGGAAGTTCAGCCGGAGTTCGCGAGTGCGGAAGTTGTTGTAGCCGCCCTCGGCCTCGCTGACCTTGAGTGAGCCTGTCGTGGGCGTCGAATCGCCAATCTCGTAGTAGACCGCGTCGCCGTTGAGGGGTGTGATCTTGAGGAACGACTCACCCGTCTTGTCATCCCGGGACAGAACGCGAACCTGAACATCGGTTTTCGGCGGCGGGAAGGGGCCAATCTCCACCGAGTCGCCCAAGTCGCGCCAATGACCTTCGTTGACAGCACGACCTCGCAAGGCATCTAGCGCATCGGGCCGATGCAGAGGCCAGTCGTCCTTCATCGCTGCCCGGCGCTTGATCTCGTTCCAGCGCGCGATCTTCTGATTCTGGAACAGCCGCTGCTCCGCCTTCTGCCTGAACGACGTGGCCGTCGTGTCAGTCTCGAACTTGCGCACGCGGACTAGTGTGTCGCGCACCAGCTTCTCGCCATCAAACTGGTTGTTTTCGAAGTGGATGCGACAGTCCTGTGCCCGCAGTTGGCCCATGAAGGGGTAGACCAACGTCGTAAACGTCTCCTGGATAGCCGATCGCAAGCGCAGCGTGATCTGGTCCAGGTTCTGGGTGGCCTGCTGACGCTGGGGGTCGCGAGCGGTAACACCCTCGGCGTCCATCTCATCCATGATGCTTCGGATCGCCTTGAACTGGGCGGCCTGTTCCAGGACATGCACCAGCGTCTCCTGGGAGCCAGTCAGGTACAGCGCCCGGTTCTTGAACTCCTGGTCTTCGTGGAACTTGACCCAATCGCGCGGAAGCTTCGTTGCGGTGTCGACGTCTGGGCCGGGTTGAATCATGACCAGCGCGGTCCTGTCGGGCTCCAAACTCACCTCATCAATTGCCGCAAGCATCTCCACGCGCTGGTAGCAGTCCTTCACGCTGGGCTGGAAGAGCCCGTCCAGGTAGGTACGCAGTTCCCGGATGCAGGTCTGCTGGTTGAACTGGCGTGCCGTGGCGTGCAGCTTGGCCGCCAAGTTTTGGATGTCACGAAAGTACAGGCGACCATCGTTGCTCTGATGGAGGTACCACGCCTGTGTAGGCAGGTAGTCGACGATTTCCTTCTTCACCCGCGAGATGTCGCGACCAGGTGCGCAGAGGAAGGCAATGATGTCGTTCTGACGCAGTCCATGCGTCGCGTGCGGGACGCTTGCCAAACTGGCCACCAGGAGCAGCTTGGATACGTCCGCTGCATCGGTGCCACCGAGCTTCGCATCGATCTCTTCCGCCACGGAGTGCCCAGCGTTCGCTATGTCGTGGCTGATGGCCTCTGTTAGAGAGGCGTTGATCGACCGCACCTCGGAAACGATTTCGTCGTTATTCAGGTCTAAATCGTAGGGATGGATGAGATGCAGCTTCTCGGCCCGTCCTGTGTCCCAGAGGCTTGAAACGACCATCCGCATCAGGCGGATGAGACCCCGGGTCTGCTGAAAGCCCGGGTTCTCCTTGAAGCGCGCGTAGAGGTCACGAAGACTGAAGTGAAACGGGTATGACTCCACCAGCTGCGCCGCGAAAGACTCAGGCGAGTGGTTGGTCACGTCCATCTCACGTGCGGCGCGAACTGCGGTGGCGTAGTCATTTGCCACCGCTCGCCGAACATCCATCTCCGGCAGCTTTGCAAACAGGCGCGTGCGAAGGATGTGGTAGAGCTCGTCTCCCTGAGACGACACGGGCTCGATGCGCATGGCCGAACGACTGGTCTCGTTCTTGAGGTTGTCGAGCGCGGTGTTCAACATGGCCGCACCGGTCTGCCAGGAGGCAGTCAGGTCAGCGATGACAACGCATACGTTCGACAGCTCGGCCTTGTTGACGGCAACCAGCAAGTTCGCGATCGCCGTCGCTGTGACCGTGGCCAGCGTGGTGCCGCCGATTTGTTTGGACTGTGCCGCCTCCAGGTAAGGCGGCAGTTCGTCCAAGAAGATCAGTGTGGGTTCGCCCTTCAGCAAGTTGATCCACGCGCCCTGACCTGGCGCCTGAAGCGGCTGGTAGTAGTCCTTGAGGGCTTCCTTCTTGCCCAACTGATCAGCAAGTTCACCCCAGAGCCCGAAGGGAGCGTCAGTCTGCCGCCCGTGGAAGCCAATGACGCGGACACCACCGACCTTGCTGCCAGGACCTCCCTTGCCAAGAATCTTGGTGCGGAGCGCTGGGTTCTTGGCCAGCAGGCCAAGCGCGATCATGTTGTGGGTCTTGCCGCCGCCCATGGCCTGGGTGAGCAGGAAGGTGCTGGCCTGATCGCCACGGTTCTCGATGCGCGAGAACGTCTTCTCCAGAAGTGTCTTCATCCCCGCGGTGACGAAGTTCTCCTCGAAGAACCGTTCGCCGTCAATCTTGTTCTCCAGAAAGTCGGAGAGATCGAGGACGGTATCCCGACGACTGCGGTCAAAGACGCTGTCACGCGGAGTGCACTGGTTCTTGAGTGTCATGGCTGGGTTCTGCTTCCCTGATTGCACTGATTCGAGCTGGGCACAACAGGCAGGTCGAAGAGCCCTCCCTGCGACCGCTGCCCCGTATGGTAGGTTGCATTTTGATGCGCCCCTGATGGGGGTCCGGGCGCTTGAGCCAGAATGACTTGATGCGAAGCGTTCCCCGCCAAGATCTCCGCCCGGGCGTCAGCGAGCCGGTCGTGCTGATGATCTCTCGCCGGGAGGTGGAAGACGCCGACCTGACATCGGTGTTGTCCCGCCTCAAGTTCTTCCTGGCGACCCGCGAGGACGCCTGGCGCTATCGCGGCCAGATGACGCTGGTTGTGGACGGCTACAACCACGACCCGCGGGAGCTGGTCGACATCCCCGAGGTGCGGTCGCTGCTGCGCCACCTCGAAGCCGAGTGACCCTACTGGGCGTTCTTCTTCAACCAGGTCGACGACAGCATCAAGCTGCTGCTGTCCTGCGTGGCCGGCAGCCGTTACCTCGGCCGCGGCGCCGTCGAGATGGACGCCGATCTGGTGGCCGCCGCCATGGCACGTGCGTTCGGCGGCATGAACGCCGTCTTCGATCGCTTCAACTTCCCGGAGGACGAACTCGAGCTGATGAGCCGAGGTTTCGTCGAGGTGCTGCAGCAGGCCGGGATGGGTTGACGGCCCCTGCCCCCGAATCAGCGAGGGCGAAGGATCACGGTGTTCGAACCGATCAGCCGGTAGCGGTGCGAGCCTTCCACAAGCACGCGCCCGAGTCGACGCGCCTTTCGCAGCCCGCTGGCGGCCTCCGCGCGCGTCACCGTCGCCGGTAGCGCCGGCCAGCCGTTGAAGGCATCCCAGTCGTCGGGGTGAGCCTGTTCAAATTGCAGCTTGCGGGCGTGGACGCGCTCCATGGCGGCCTCCAGAGCGGAACGATGCATGCTCGTCATTCTGCGCGGGCTCTTGTGCGGTGCAAGGCGCCGCCGATGCGGCACGGATAATCCGCCCATGAAGAACCTGCGCCCGGAGACCCTGGGCATCCTCCAGCGCATCGAGACGCTCAGTGGCCGGCCTGTCGAGTTCAAGCCCGACGCCACTTTGACGCTGCGCGCGACATTGCAGCTCGCGCGCAACGGCGCGCCGGCCCATGTGCTGCGCTATCGCCCGGTGAACGAGCCGCTCGACTACTGGGTGGCCTACCAGGCGGGCTACCTGTTGCGCCTGCTGGAACTGCCACCCTCCGAGCGCTTCGATTTCGCAGGAACTGGGTGCGCGCCGGCTCGGGTGGAGGAACTGCTGACTGCCGGCCTGAAGATGACCGAAGCCGAACAGTCGGCCGCACCGCGATTTGCGGAGGCTGCAGCGCACTGGGCGATGATGAACCTGCGCTCGTTCGCCATCGGCATGCGCATCGATCAGTGGCTGGCTGACAAGCACCCCGACCTTCACCTGCTGCAGCGCCAGGGCATGGATGCCCTGCAGCAGGAGAACGTGCAGTTGCTATCCCAGCGCGTCGGCAAACTCGCCATCCCGGTGCCCCTGCTGGGTCCGGTCGCGGCATACGCCCTGTTTGCCGACAGGCTGCTGGGCAAGACCACCTACGCGATACCCTTTCGGGCGGCCGGTGCGCTGGACCTGGGCGCTGAACTGCTCTCCATCCTCGACAAGCTGCCGGCCGACGCGGCGCACGACCGTGAGCTCGTCGATGCCTGGGCCGCCGCGATCGGCATGACCGGGTGGTACACCTGGATCCCCTACAAGCCCTGACACGCATGGCCGAGTTCAAGATTCCCATCAGCCGCTTCGATACCAACCTGCTGCCACCCGAGGCTCGACAGGTCGGCACCGAGGCCTTCAAGGCGGCCGTGGTGATGCACTTCGCAGCCGAGTACGCGGCGCAGGGCCAGACCGCCATGGTGACGGTGGATGACGAAGAGATCACCGTGATGGCGTTCCCGGCGACCGCCTCGGCGCTCGACTTCGTGATGCCGATGCTGCGTTCCGGCCGCATCGCCGAGTCCGTCCCCTACCTGGAAAGCCTGACGAAGTCGGCGCCCGCCGATGCCGCGGTGCTCTACAACCTGGGCATCGCCTACAGCGAACTGGGCCAGTACGACGAGGCCATCATCCGCTTGAAGCGCGCGGTACAGCTTGACCCGGGCCACGCTCACGCCTGGGTCGGCATCGGCAATGCCTACCACCGCATGCGCAAGCCCGAGCAGGCGCTCGAAGCCTTCGAGAAGGCGGTGCAGGCGGATCCGAACGACGGCTACACGCGTCGCAACCTGGGTGGGATCCTGATCGGGTTCAAGCGCATCGACGAGGCCGTTCAGCACCTGCGACGCGCGCTCGACCTGATGCCTGACGATCCACAGGCCATCTTTGGCCTGGCCACGGCCCTCGAGCAACTTGGCACTCGGGAGGCCGACGAGGAAGCCGACCAGCTTTACCGCCGATTCATCCACGAGCACCCGAACTCGCCGATGGTGGAGCAGGCCGAGAAGGCACGTACGGCGTTCGCCCACCGGCAGGTGAAGTCCAACTCGGTCGGCGGCTTCCGGCCCGACGTGATGATGTACATCGCGGGGGCGCTGGACACCTTCAAGATGCAAGGCGCGCAGAATCGCCAAGCCATCGCGCTGGAAATCGCCATCCTCGGCCGGGGTGGCCTGGACATCAACGACCCGGACGAGAAGTACAGCCTGAAGGCGCTGCCCGGTAAGTTCTCGGGCCTACACCTGCTGGCCATCATGTACACGGCGTTCCGGCAGATCGACCCGACCATGGACACGGGCGTGGACTTCGCGGCCGAGTACAAGGCGGCGATGGAGATGCAGGCAAAGTAGCCCTGCGCCCGGCTCGGCGTCGAAACCCCCCTCGCAAACGCGCCATTCCGCGGCGCTGCGGCAGCGGCCGGCTCCTACCCTTTCGGTCACGCGCTCGACAGAGCACGGCCTTCAGATCCTGAA
>CAZUZY010000198.1:0-14822 GCA_964624885.1 uncultured Polyangiales bacterium
GGCGGCGGCGGCGGCGCCATGCCGGGGAGGAACGGCGCGATCTCAGGGGCGGCGGAGGCCGCCTTCCAGCTCGGCCAGCCCTGCGCCCAGACCTGGGTCATGCCGGCGCCAGACGGGCCCATCTCCTGGACGAGCGCCGCGGCCAGCATCTGCGCGTTCGCGAAGGGGCCCTTCTGCCCGCCCGCGCCCGCGTAGTAGTAGGGACCGCCGGCCGGGCCACCCTGCGGCGGCGCGAACTGCGGGGCCGGCGCGCCCGGAGCGCCCTGGCCGTACATGCCCTGGCCCATCTGGCCGGCCATGCCGACACCGACGGCCATCTGCGCGCCCATGAGGCCCATGCCACCACCACCCTCGCCGGTGGCCATGCCCTGGCCGGCGCCGATCATGGCCTGACCGACGGCGTAGTTGTTGTAGTTGCCGGCGAGCTGCTGGACGTAGCGCTGGTCGTTCGCGAACTTCTGGTCGAGGACCGCCTGCTGGCGGGCCGCGGCGGCCTGGCCCTCGAAGGTGCCCTGCGCGACGTCCATCTTGGCGACGGCGATCTCGCGCTTCTTCTCGGCGAGGACGGCCTGGAACTTCTTGAGCTCGGCCAGATCCTCCGGCGTGAAGTTCAGGTTGAACATGCCCATCGTGGCGACCTTGAGGCCGCACGTGGCGAGCTCCGGGCACTCGCGGATGAAGCGGTCGCCGATCTGCTTGGTCATCGCGGCGGTCTTGATGACGCTGATCTGCTCCTGATCGCAGATCTGGCCGATGACCGTCTTGGCGCCGAGCATGAACTGGCCCTTGATCCAGTCGAGCACCTCGTCGTTGCTGCCGGCGGCCGCCTGGCCGACGTACTGCACGACGAAGGTGGCCGGGTCGGTGACCTGCACGGCGAACTCGCCGAAGATGCGCGGCGAGACGATGAGGCCCGTCATCGGGTCCTCGAGGTCGGCGAGGGTGCCGCCGAACTTCACGCCGCGGACCGGCGCGGTCTTCACGAAGAAGACCTCGGCGATGAACAGGTTACCGCCGGTGAACTTGTCGACGATGTTGCCGAGGAACGGGATGTTCGACGACTGCATCGTGTGGCGACCCGGCCCGAGGACACCGACCACGCGCCCGTCCTTGAAGAAGACGGCACACTCGTCGCTGTCGACGGTGAGCTGGGCGTAGGCAGGGACCGTCTGGTCGGGGTGCTTGTAGACGATGAACTGCTTCGCGGGGTCCGGCCGCGCGATGCACATCTCCTGCGTACCCTGCTTGACGAAGTCGAAGATCCCCATCGAAACGCTCCTTGGGTCGCTCAGCGGAACGACGCTCGCCGCAAGATAGGGACGGTGACCACGCGCCGCAACGGGAGCCGGAGGGCTGGGCACCCGATCCGCGGCGTCGGTCGAGCCGGCGATTCGTTTCGACCCGTCGGTAGCCGGTTTTCCGCGGGATCCGGGGGGTGGGTCCGGCCGCGACGCAGGGCGGCACGTTGTCCACGCCCTGGCCCCCGAAAGCGAAAAAATGTCCCCCCCGAACATGGGGGTTATCGACCGTCGGGGGTCTGCCGTAGGCTTGGTGCAAGGAGCAACCCATGACCCGTGATGCCATCCTCGGACTGTCCGTGCTGTCGATCGCTCTCCTGGCTTGTGGCGGCGGAAGCTCGGGCGCCAACAACAGCGGCGGCGGCAGCGGCGAGTGGACCATCGTCATCGACAAGGACTTCGGCGAGGACGCCTACAAGTTCCCGAAGGTGTTCGCCATCCAGGCCAAGAAGCACGGCTGCGACGTGAGCCTCAAGGACGAGGGCTCGGGCGCGGTCTGCTCGGACGGCACCGCGGTCATGCTCCGTCAGGGCACCAAGATCACCGTCGGCTGCAAGCAGATGTCGCAGGCCGACTGCAAGGCCCTCGTCTCGGCGATCATCAACGAGAAGTAGTCGTTCGCGTCCGCGCGGTGGCGGTCCTTCGAGGGCGGCCACCGCGCGCTGTTTCGAGCGCGCGCACACACGGAGAACGAGGGAGGGGGTGGGCGGCTGCTCCTCCGCCAGGGCTTGATTCTTCGTGTGTAGGTCGCGTGCGCGGAGCGATGTCGCGTTGAGCCGGCCTGTGGACTGGGATACAACCGTCGCGTGAACCAGGAACCGGCGGTCAACGCGGCCAACACCTTCCCCTGCGCCAAGTGCGGCGGCGCGCTCGCCTGGGACGCGGGCAAGGCCTCCTTGGTGTGCCCCTTCTGCGGGCACCAGCAGCCGATGCCCACGGGCGTCGTCGGGCACGAGGGCGTGCAGGAGATCTCGATCGAGGAGGGCTACGCCAAGGCCGTCAAGGGCTACGGCACGCCGGTCCAGTCGATCCAGTGCAAGGACTGTGGCGCCACGGTCAACGTCGGCGACAACGAACGCACCACCAAGTGCGCGTTCTGCGGCAGCCACCAGGTGCTGCAGGTCGAGAACGACGCCAACGCCATCCGGCCCGAGTCGCTCGTGCCGTTCCAGATCGCCAAGGAGAAAGCGAGCGGCTCGTTCACCGAGTGGCTCTCCGGCCTGTGGTTCCGCCCGAGCGATCTCTCGCGCATGTCCAAGGTGCAGGAGATCTACGGCGTCTACGTGCCGTTCTGGACCTTCGACGCGCAGGTCCACAGCGAGTGGAACGCGGAGGCCGGCTACTACTACTACGAGACCGAGTACTACACGACGACCGACAGCGAGGGGAACACGGTCCAGGAGTCGCGCCAGGTGCAGTACACGCGGTGGGAGCCCGCCTGGGGCCGCCGCAGCGACTTCTACGACGACACCCTCATCTGCGCCTCCAAGGGCTTGCCCAAGGAGCTCGTCGACCAGTTCGCCACGTTCAACACCAAGCTGCTCGTGCCCTACAACCCGCAGTACCTCGCGGGCTGGCGCGCGGAGTCGTACGCGATCGACCTCCACGGCGCGCACGGCGAGGCCAAGAACCGGATGGCCAAGTCGCAGGAGGCCAACTGCGCCCGCGACGTCCCCGGCGACACCCACCGCAACCTGTTCGTGAACAACACCTTCTCGGCCGAGACGTTCAAGCACGTGCTCCTGCCGGTGTGGATCGCGGCCTACCGCTACAAGGACAAGCCCTACCGGTTCCTGGTCAACGGCCAGACCGGCGAGGTGAAGGGCGAGGCCCCCTACTCGTTCTGGAAGATCTTCTTCACCGTGCTCGCGGTGGTCGCGGTCATCGCGGTCATCGGCTACTTCGTCACCCAGAACAACGCGAGCAAGCAGGACAAGAAGAAGAAGACGGACACCGAAGAGGAGTCCCCGAAGAAGAAGAAGAAGAAGAAGTCCTCCGACGACGAGGGCTCGCTCTACCGCTTCCACGACGGGCGCGACCAGGTGATCGTCGCGGTGCCCGTTTGAGCTTCGCCTTCCGCCGCCCGGTGCGGTTCGACGAGATCGACGCGGCGGGATACGTCTACTTCCCCAAGATCGTGGCCCTCGGCCACGAGGCGATGGAGCGCATGATCGGCGAGGCCTACCCGGGAGGGTACGCAGCCTGGGTCGTCGAGCGCCGCGTGGGCCTGCCGTGCGTGCACGTGGAGAGCGACTTCCGCGCGCCCCTCCGCTTCGGCGACGAGCTCGTGGTCGAGAGCACGGTCGCCAAGCTCGGCGACTCGAGCGTGCGCTTCGACGTGAAGGTCGGCCGCGGCGACGGCGTGGTCTGCGCCACGATCGGCTACGTGGTCGCGTGCGCAGACCTCGCCGGACCGAGCAAGCGCACGTTGCCGGACGATCTGCGGGCGGCGCTCGCTCGGTACGCCTGACCCGCGATACACTGGGTCGGATGCGCATCCCCTCGCTTCTCCTCTGCACGCTCGCCGTCGCTGGATGCTCGGACCCGGACCGCAGCGTCGCGCCCGCCGGCGACGCGACCGCCGAGACCGCCGACACCAGCGCCGACGTCGCCAAGGACACGGGGACCGACACGGGCACGGTCGACAGCGCCAAGGACGCGGTCAGCGAGGCCGAGGCCTGCCCCGTGTTCACCACCTCGTGCTCCGGCAAGTGCGTCGAGCTCGCGACCGACGAGGAGAACTGCGGCGCGTGCGGGAAGGCGTGCGCCACCGGCGAGACCTGCGCGGCGAGCAGCTGCGGCTGCGGCGCGCTCGGTACCAAGTGCAAGCCCGGCGAGGCGTGCACCGGCGGCGCGTGCACCTGCAAGGGCGCCGTCTGCGGCGGCACCTGCGTCGACACGTCGACCGATCCGGCCAACTGCGGCGCGTGCGGCAAGGCCTGCGGCGGCACGATCACCTGCATCGCGGGAGGCTGCGCGACGACCACCGTGCCGTTCCCCAACAGCACCTCGACGACCTCGAGCGGGACCCTCGGGGCCGGCGGCGGATCGATGTACTTCACCACCGGATCGTTCGTCGAGGAGCGCCTCGCCCGCGTGGCGCCGGTCTCCAAACTCGACCTCGCCATCAAGATGTCCGACGGCACCAACAGCGCCTGCGCCGTCGGCACGCTGAACTGGGCGGTGAAGCTGAACGGCACGACGGTCGGCACCTACTCGTGGGTCGGCGGCGCCGGCGGCGACAAGACCATCAAGCAGACGTACACGTTCACCTCGATCACGCCGGTGACGGGGCAGATCACGGTGCGCCTCGAGGCGACGTCGACGGTGTGCAGCGGCGGCGGCTCGTGGAACTGGTACCCGGGCGGCACGGTCACCTTCACCAACTGATCTTGGTAGACTCCGGGGATGGCCGGCCCCGTTCGCCGCCGGGCAGCTACGAGGACATCGTCGCGCTCCCGGAGCACCTCGTCGGTGAGCTGATCGACGGCGAGCTGTTCCCGTCCCTGTCCGGTCCTCCGCTCCGGGTTGGCGAGCGCTGCGCATCCGCGGTACGGCAGGCCGATGGCCGCGTCGCGCAAGATCACCGAGACCACCGGGACCCCGCTGCCCACGCCGGGCGACCCGAACGTCTTCTACGTGATCGACCTCTCCGGGTACGTGTTCCGCGCGTACCACGCGGTCGCGCCGCTCTCCAACCAGAAGGGCGAGCCCACCCACGCCGTCTACGGCACGACCCAGATGATCAACCTGCTCGTGCGCGAGCGGAAGCCCGCCTACCTGGCCATCGCGATGGACTCGCGCAAGGGCAGCGCGCGCAAGGAGATCTACGCCGACTACAAGGCCACGCGGCAGGCACCCCCGCCCGACCTCGCGCAGCAGATGCTCCGCTGCGAGCAGATCGCCCGCGCCTACGGCATCCCCATCTTCCAGAAGGACGGCGTCGAGGCCGACGACCTCATCGCCGCGCTCGCCCTGCGGCTGCGCACCGCGCACCCCGAGCTCAGGGTCGTCGTCGTCTCGAGCGACAAGGACCTCATGCAGCTCGTCGACGACAAGCTGGTCCTGTTCGAGACCATGCGCAACAAGGTCTACGGGCCGAACGAGGTGCAGGAGAAGTTCGGCGTGCCGCCCTCCAAGGTGCGCGACGTGCTCGCGCTGATGGGTGACTCGAGCGACAACATCCCGGGCGCCCCCGGCGTCGGCCCCAAGACCGCGGCCGAGCTCATCGCGCAGTTCGGCGACATCCCCACCTTGTATGCGCGCCTCGAGGAGGTGAAGCGGCCCAAGCTCCGCGACTCCCTCACCAACGCCAAGGCGGACGTCGAGCTGTCCCAGCGCCTCGTGACCCTCGACACGAACCAGGCCCTCGACGTGAAGCTCGAAGACCTCGCGTGGTCGCCGCCCGACCCCGAGCGCGCGATGAAGCTCCGCGCGATCTTCACCGAGCTCGAGTTCGGGCGCCTCGCCGACGCGCTCGAGATCCGCTCCACGGTGGTGCGGGCCACGCGCGCCCTCATGACCAAGGAGGCCCTCGCCGAGTTCGTCGCCGGGGTCGGCGCCGGGCCGCTCGCGGTGCTGCCGCTCTCGACCGCGCACCGCCCGCACGAGGGCACGCTCATCGGGATCGGCCTCGCGCACCACGCCGGCGACGGGGTCTACCTGCCGATCGCCCACCGCTACCTCGGCAACCCGGCACAGGTGCCGCTCGCCGACGTGCGCGCGATCCTCGGGCCCGTGCTCGCCGACCCGAACGTGAAGAAGGTGTCGCACGACTGGAAGCTCGCCTACCAGGCGCTCTCGGCCGCCGGCTTGCCCGCCGCGGGGCTCGCGTTCGACGCGCTGCTCGGCGCCTACCTGCTCGACCCCGAGGTCAAGAACGGCCTCGCCGAGCTCGCGCAGTCCGAGCTCGGCGTCACGCTCGAGTCGGAGGACTCGGTCACCCGCAAGGACGTGCAGCGCAAGGGCCAGCGGCTCTCGTTCGAGGAGGTGCCGATCGAGGACGCCACCCGCTACCAGGGCACCCGCGCCGACGTCGCGCGCGAGCTCTGCGAGCGGCAGGCCGGGCGCGTGACCGGCGCGAACCTCGACGGGCTGCTCCGCGACCTCGAGCTCCCGCTGACCGAGCAGCTCGCCGAGATGGAGCTCACCGGCGTGAAGGTCGACCTCCGCCGCCTGGCCCGGATCCAGGAGCAGGTCGCGGCCCAGATCCGCGGCATCGAGGAGCGCGCGCGCGAGCTCGTCCGCGCCGCGGGAGGCCCCGCCGACGACTTCAACTGCGGCTCGCCCAAGCAGGTGGAGCACGTGCTGTTCGACGTGCTGCACCTGCCGGTCCTCAAGCGCACCAAGACCTCGCGCTCCACCGACGCCGACGTGCTCGAGGAGCTCGACGAGAAGCACCCGCTCGCCGGCGTGATCCTCGAGCACCGCGCGCTCCACAAGCTGCAGGGCACCTACCTCGAGGCGCTGCCCCGGCTCGTGAACCCGAAGACCGGGCGCGTGCACACCACGTATCAGCAGCACGTCGCCGCCACGGGGCGCATCTCGTCGGCCGACCCGAACCTGCAGAACATCCCGATCCGCACCGAGATCGGCCGCACCATCCGCGCCGCCTTCGTGGCGGAGCCGGGGCACGCCATCCTGAGCTGCGACTACTCGCAGATCGAGCTGCGCATCCTCGCGCACCTCTCGGGCGACCCGATCCTGATCGACGCCTTCCAGAAGGGCGAGGACATCCACGCGCGCACCGCGCGCGAGCTGTTCATGGAGGGCGCCGACGGCGAGCCCACCAAGGAGATGCGCCGCCGCGCCAAGGCCGTGAACTTCGGCGTGGTGTACGGCCAGGGCGAGAACGCGCTCGCCAAGAACCTCGGCATCCCGCGCGAGGAGGCCGCCGAGTTCATCTCGCGGTACTTCCAGCGCTACGAGGGCGTGCGCGCGTTCATGCAGGAGCAGATCGAGGTCGCCCGGCGCGGCGAGGGCGTGCACACGCTGCTCGGCCGGCGGCGGTTCCTGCCCGACATCCACTCCCCGAACCGCGCCCTCCGCGCGCAGGCCGAGCGCATGGCGCGCAACACGCCGATCCAGGGCACCGCGGCCGACGTCCTCAAGCTCGCCATGCTCGCGCTGCGCACACCGCCGGTGCCTGGCGCGCGCATGATCCTCACCGTGCACGACGAGCTCGTCTTCGAGGTGCCGCTCGGGCGCGAGGAGGAGGCGGCGACGATCGTGAAGCAGAAGATGAGCGGCGTGGTCTCGCTCGCGGTGCCCCTCGCGGTCGACGCGGGCTGGGGCGCCGACTGGGCGTCCGCGAAGTGATGCGGAGCGGAGGACCGGACGGGGACGGTCCGGGAGCGACAAGAGCCATTGGGAGCGTGATCTAGAAAATTCCGGTGACGGGGATCCGGGGGTGCCGCCAAGTGGTGGGCAGACCGGACTGCCGCCCGTCGTGGCGGCGAGGAGGATCCCATGCGTCGCCCTGCCCTCCTCCGCGCCTTGCGCGGGGGCTCGCTGCTCGTGTCTCTCGCGGCCCCCGCCTGCCTCGATCGCCCCGTGGTGGGGATCGTGCCCTCTTCCAGCACGATCACCGTGACGCCGCTGGTGGTCAACCGGCCGGACAAGATCGATCTCCTGTTCGTCGTCGACAACTCCTCGTCGATGAAGGACAAGCAGTCGGAGCTCGGGCGCCGCATCCCGGCCTTGATCGACGCCTTCACGCGGCCGGGGGGCGCGCACCCGATCGCCGACGTCCACGTGGGGGTGATCACTACCTCGCTCGGCTCGTTCGGCACCGCGCAGTGCAAGTCGGGCGCGAGCCCGCTCGACGACCAGGCCCACCTGATGCCGCGCCCCGACTACCCCGCGGGCGGCAAGGGCTACCGCTACGACCGGACGACCAAGGAGCCGGTCGCGCTGACCTGCCCCGACCCGCAGCCCGGCAAGCCGATCACCTGGACGCGCGAGGCCGGCAAGGGCGCGCGCTTCAGCGGCGACGCGGGGGCGGAGGCGCTGCAGGCCGCGGCCTCGTGCGCGGTCGAGTCCGCCGAGCAGAAGGGGTGCGGCTTCGAACAGCCGTGGGAGGCCGTCTACCGCTTCCTCGCCGACCCCGCCCCGGCGAAGACCGTGGGGCCCTCGTGCAACGCCGAGGGCGCGTGCAGCGGTGCCAGCGTGAAGTCCTCCGCGCTCGACACCGACCTGCTCGCGCAGCGCGCCGAGTTCCTGCGCGCGGATTCGCTGCTCGCCATCGTGATGCTGACGGACGAGAACGACTTCTCGGTCCGCGACGACGCCGGCCACTGGAAGGTCTACGCCTACGACCCGGGCCACATGCCGCCCGGCAGCGCCGGGTGCGCGAACGTGCCCGACGACCTCGAGCCGCGCACCGAGGCCGATTTCAAGAAGCTCGCCGACACCTACAGCTGTACGTCGTGCTTCCGCGACGACAAGCAGCCGTTCTGCGGGACCAAGTGGGCGCGGCCCGACGGCGACGCCGATTCGCTCGACGTGCGCCACTGGAACCAGGTGCAGCGGTTCGGCTACGACTTCCTCTTCGCGCGGAGCCGCTACGTCGACGCGTTCTCGGCCCGCAAGGGCAACTCGCTGTTCGAGAAGCGGGGCGCCGACCAGGTGGTGATCGCGGGGATCGTCGGCGTCCCTTCGTTCCTGGTGAGCGACGCCGGCGGCAAGCCCAAGGCGCTCGACGCGGCCGCCTGGAAGAAGCTCGTCTCGCCGGTCCTCACCGAGCGCGATCCGCACATGATCGAGTCGCTCGCCCCGCGACCGGGCCTCGTGCGCTACGTCGGCGATCGCACGGTCGACCCCGTGCACGGCGGTGAGCACACCGCCCGCGCCGACGACCTGCAGTGGGCCTGCCTCGCGCCCCGCGACAAGGACGCACCCGTCGTCGCCTGCTCGGACGGCGGCCCGACGTGCACCGCCGGCGTGCAGACCCACTTCAGGGCCTACCCGGGCGTGCGCCACCTGCGCATCCTCCAGAGCCTCGGCGAGAACGCGGTGGTGGCCTCGATCTGCAGCGCCTCCTACGCGCCGGTGGTCGATGGCATCGTCGAGAAGATCCAGGGCGCGCTCGACCACCAGTGCGTGCGCAACGAGATGGTGGCCGACGAGACCGGCGCGGTCACCTGCGCCATCTTCGAGTCGTTCGCCGACGACAAGGCCGCGGCGCGCTGCGAGGATCTCGGGCCCGGCTACTGCACGCCCGGGTCGGCCGCGTGCCACGCCGAGGGCTCGTGGCTGCCGCCGCTCGACCCCGAGAAGATGGCCTCGCTGCTCACCTTCGGTGTCCGCGCCAAGGACACGAGCGGTGCGATCGTCACCGAGGACGCGACCGCGTTCGCCGAGGGCAACAAGGTGCTCGTGACCGGCAAGGACGGGCAGCGCCACCTGGTCTGCGAGGTCCGCCAGCTCACGGCGGATCGCGTCGGCGCCGCGGCCGCCGCGTCCTGCCGCGACGACAAGGCCTGGAGCGCGGAGAGCGGGTTCTGCTACTCCACCTCACCTGCGGTCGTGGGCTCCTGCAAGGCCACCGGCGCGGCCGGCACGGTGCGGTTCGTGGGCGGGGCCGAGCCCCACACGGGCTCGCAGGTCTTCACGATGTGCCGCCGCTGACCTGGGTGTTGGCGAGGTCGAGAGGGGGGAGCCAACGTCGTTGGCACCCCCCCTCCCGTTTTTGGGGCCGGGGCTGCCCTCACAGGGCTCTTGCGGGTTGGCACGTGATTGGCTTAGCTATCCGGCCATGGAGCATCGCCCCCGCCACCTCTTCGGCGCCGCGTTCACCCTCGCGGCCTCGGTCCTCTTCTGCGGCCCGACCGCCTGTCTCGACCGTCCGGTCGTGCCGATCAAGCCGAGCAGCGGCGGCATCACGATCACCAAGATCCGCGTGACCCGCGTCGACAAGGTCGACATGCTCATCGTCGTCGACAACTCGCTGTCGATGGCCGACAAGCAGTCCGAGCTCGGCAAGCGCATGCCGGAGCTGATCTCCAAGCTCACCGACGACACGCCCGACCCCACGACCGGCAAGCCGGCCAACGCGGCCGACATCCACGTCGGCGTGGTCACCTCCTCGCTCGGCTCGCACGGTTCGAGCGCCTGCGCGCCCTCGCTGACCAACAAGTCGAACGACGACCGCGGTCACCTCCTCCCGCGCGCGGGAGAGGGCGGCGGCACGGGCTGGGTCGTGAGCACCCCGACCGCGAGCCCGACCAACGCGCCCTGCCCGGGCCCGGTCGAGGCCTCGGCGCTCACCTGGGTCTTCGACCCGGCGCGCGACCCGGCGGCGAAGTTCAAGGGCAAGGACGGCGGCCTCACGCTCCAGACGGCCACCTCCTGCATCGTGCAGTCCGCCGACCAGGTCGGCTGCGGCTACGAGGAGACGTGGGAGGCGATGTACCACTTCCTCGTCGACCCGGCCCCGTACGCGAAGGCCGAGGTCAAGTGCACCTTCGGCGTGAGCGGCGACGCCTGCGGCAACAACGACATCATCGTCGAGGGCAAGGACGAAGACCTCCTCGCGCAGCGCGCGGCCTTCCTCCGCCAGGACTCGCTGGTCGCGGTCATCATCCTCTCCGACGAGAACGACTTCTCGCTCCGCCCCGCCGGCAAGAACTGGCTCCCCTGGGCCTACGGCGCCGGCGCCATGCAGCGCGGCTGGGAGTCGTGCGACGGTGTGTCCGACGACCTCGAGCCGGACAGCTCGGGCGAGCTCACCGCGAAGGGCTGCTTCTCCTGCTTCCAGGACAACAAGAACGCCAACTGCTCCAAGCCCTGGGCCAAGGACAAGCTGAACAACGACCCCGACGGTCGTAACCTCCGCGGCTTCCACCAGGTGCAGCGCTTCGGCTTCAACTTCCTCTGGAGCCGCGACCGCTACGTCAACGCGTTCAAGAACGCCACCGTCCCCGGCTCCGACGGCAAGCTCGCGCCGAACCCGCTCTTCTCGGGCGGCTTCCGCGACTCGAGCCTCGTGCTCGTCGCCGGCATCGTCGGCGTGCCCAAGGTCCTCGTGCAGGACGGCGACGGCGCGACCGCGAAGCCGAAGAACCTCACCAGCGCCGACTGGGAGAAGATCATCAGCCCGGATCTCGCCAAGCGCGACCCGCACATGATCGAGTCGATCGCGCCGCGCACCGGCGTGCCCCGCTTCGCGGGCGACCGCACGATCGACGCCGTCAACGGTGGTGACCGCGACGTGCCGGACGGCGACGACCTCCAGTACGCCTGCATCTCGCCCCGCGTGGCGGGTGCCGCGGGCGCCTCGGACTGCGAGAGCCTCGGCACCGATGCGGCCAAGAAGAACCCGCTCTGCGACTCCTCGACGAAGCAGAGCTACTACAAGGCCTACCCCGGTCTCCGCCACCTCCGCATGATCGAGCGCCTCGGCGCCAGCGGCTTCGTCGCCTCGATCTGCAACGAGACGTTCTCCCCGGCCGTCCAGGGCATCGTCGACAAGCTGCGCGCCGCGCTGAACTCCCAGTGCGTCCGCCAGGTGCTCGAGCAGGATCCGACCGACTTCAACGTCGGCTGCAACATCGTCGAGGTCTTCAAGGACGGCACCTTCGGGGGCAAGACCTGTGAGACCCTCACGGGCGCGGGCGCCGGCACCGGCTACTGCACCCCGGGCAGCGAGCCCTGCCGCCGCAAGGACGACAAGAACTTCCCGCCCGTCGACAAGGCCGGCGCGGCCCTCCAGCTCAACCTCCCGATCACGGTGGTGGGCGCGGACGGCACGGGCAAGATCGAGCAGGTCCAGGCCACGGTCGACGGTGAGAACATCGTCGCCAAGGGCTCGGACGGTCGCGTCCACCTGATCTGCGAGCACCGCCAGCTGGCCGGTGGCCGTACGGGCGTCGACGCGGCGACCACGAACTCCTGCCTCAACGACCCGAAGTTCAAGCTCACGTCGGGCGGTGGCTTCTGCTACTCGACGGTCCCCGCGGTCGTGGGTGACTGCGTGAAGCAGGGCGCGGCCTCGACGATCCGCTTCCTCGGCGACTCCGAGCCGAAGAACGGCAGCGAGGTCTTCACGGTCTGCGTGAAGTGACGACCTGGTAGGCGTCACCGCCTACTCGGTTGTGTGCGGGCGTCGCGAAAGCGGCGCCCGCGCTGCTTTTGTCGCTGGCCTGCGCGTTGCTGAGTGCGGGTGCATGCGACGCGCGTTGCTGGTGCTGGCCGCGATGGGGGTAGGGACGATCGCGTGCAACGACGTGACGGTGGTCCCCGGCCCCCGACCGACCGAGGGCCCTGGGGGCTACTACCGGCTTCGTCTGACCCGCGTCGACAAGGTCGACCTCCTCCTCGTCGTCGACAACTCACCGTCGATGGCCGAGAAGCAGAACGAGCTCGCCAGGCGGATGCCGGAGCTGATCGCCGGCCTCACGGACCCGACGCCCGATTTCACTACCGGCCTACCGACCCACGCCGCGGACCTCCACGTCGCTGTCATCACCTCGTCACTCGGCTCGCACGGCTCGAGCGCGTGCGCGCCATCGGCGACCAACCCATCGAACGACGATCGAGGACATCTCCTGCCGCGCACTGGCGGAGGCAGCACTGGCTGCCCCGGCACGGTCGAGGCCTCGGTGCTCACCTGGGTCTTCGACCCTGCGCGCGATCCGGTCGCGAAGTTCAAGGGCAACGACGGTGGCCTCGCGCTGCAGACGGCCGCCGTTTGCGTCGTGCAGTCGGCCGGTCAGGAGGGCTGCGGCTACGAGGAGACGTGGGAGTCGCTCTACCACTTCCTCGTCGACCCTGCGCCGTATGCGAAGGCCGAGGTCAAGTGCACGTTCGGCGTCGATGGCGACGCCTGTGGTAACAACGACATCGTGGTCGCGGGCAGGGACGAGAGCCTGCTCGCGCAGCGCGCGGCCTTCCTCCGCCCCGACTCGTTCGTCGCGATTGTGATCCTCTCCGACGAGAACGACGCCTCGCTCCGCCCCGCTGGGAAGAACTGGCTTCCCTGGAGCTACAACGCGGGCGCGATGCTACGGGGGTGGGAAGCGTGCGCCGATCTGCCCGACGATCTCGAGCCGGACGGCTCGGGTGAGCTCACCGCCAAGGGCTGCTTCTCCTGCTTCCAGGACAACAAGAACCCGAACTGCACCAAACCGTGGGGCCTGGGTGATCGGGACGACCGCAACCTCCGCGGCTTCCATCAGGTCCAGCGCTTTGGCTTCAACTTCCTCTGGAGCCGCGACCGCTACGTCAACGCGTTCAAGGACGCGACGGTTCCCGGCTCCGACGGCAGGCTCGCGCCGAACCCGCTCTTCTCGGGCGGCTTTCGTGGCCGGCATCGTCGGCGTCCCCAAAGTCCTCGTACAGGACGGCGACAAGCCCAAGGTCCTCACGAGCGCCGACTGGGAGAAGATCATCAGCGCGGACCTCGCCAAGCGCGACCCACACATGATCGAGTCGATCGGGCCACGCGCGGGCGTGCCTCGCTTCGCCGGCGACCGCACGATCGACCGGGTGAACGGCGGCGATCGCGACGTGCCGGGCGCGGACGACCTCCAGTACGCGTGCATCGCGCCTCGCGCCGCCGGCGCCTCGACCGGGTCGGTCTGCGCGAGCCTCGGCCCCGACGCGGCCATGAAGAACCCGCTCTGCGACTCCTCGACGAAGCAGACCTACGACAAGGCCTACCCTGGGCTTCGTCACCTGCGCGTGATCGAGCGGCTCGGCACGAGTGGCTTCGTCGCGTCCATCTGCAACGAGAGCTTCTCTCCAGCCATCCAGGGCATCGTCGAGAAGGTCCGCCGCGCGCTGAAGGGGCAGTGCGTCCGTCAGGTGATGCCGCAGGACGAGGCCACGGGCAACATCGGGTGCAACATCGTCGAGGTCTTCAAGGAGGGAACCTTCGCGGGCCGGACCTGCGAGACCCTCACGGGAGCCGGCGCGGGCACCGGCTACTGCACCCCGGGCAGCGAGCCCTGCCGCCGCAAGGGCGACGCGAACTTCCCGCCCCTCGACAAGTCCCTCGCTGCCCTACAGCTGAACCTCCCGATCACGGTCGTGGGCAAGGACGGCACACGCAAGACCGAGATGGTGCAAGCCACCATCGACGGTGACAACGTCGTCGCCAAGGGCTCCGACGGTCGCGTCCACCTGGTCTGCGAACACCGCCAGCTGGCGGGTGGCCGCGTCGATCCTGCAACCACCAACGCGTGCCTGAACGACCCGAGCTTCAAGCTCACCTCGGGCGGCGGCTTCTGTTACTCGACGGTCCCGGCGGTCGTCGGCGACTGCACCAAGCAGGGCGCGGCCTCGACGATCCGCTTCCTCGGCGACTCCGTGCCGAAGGATGGCAACGAGACGTTCGTGCTCTGCCAGAGGTGATGCAGCGCCAGGACCTGCGTGCCGATGTGACCGCAGCCGCCCTCCGCGCTACCACCCTCGCGTGCGTCGCGCGCTCCTCGCCCTCCTCTTCGGCACCACGTCGTGCGCGCGCTGCAGCGGCGAACCCGCGGCCACCGGCGACGCGGCCCCCGCGGCCTCTTCCGCGGCGCC
>CAZUZY010000199.1:0-14785 GCA_964624885.1 uncultured Polyangiales bacterium
CGATGACGGAGAAGACCGGCGCCGGACCGCGCCGTCCGCCGCCGCCACCGCCCGAGAGCGCGCCGGCGTCCTCGGTGGCCGCCACCAGCGGCGCGACCAAGTGGATCGCGTTCCTCGCGCTCGGCGGGATCGTGGGTGGCGCGGCGTTCCTCGTGCAGCCCTTGTTCTCTCCGCGCCCGCTGTCGTCGGCCAAGCCCGTCCCCTCGCACTCGGTGTCGAGCAGCGCGGGGCCCACGACGAGCGCTTCGCCCTCCACCTCGGCGAGCGTCGAGAAGACGCCGTGCGGCGAGCTCTTGCCGCACGAGGCGTGCATCCTCGGCGGCAAGCTGCGGCGCGGCCCGCCCGACTGCAACGTCGACGACCCGGCTCACAAAGCGGCCTGCCCTGGCGAGACGCTCACGGTGAAGACCTTCGTGCTCGACCGCGAGGAGGTCTCCGGCAAGCGGTGGGACGCCTGCGTGGCGGTCGGCAAGTGCCGCAAGGTGGAGGCGCTGCCGAACATGCCCGTCACCTCGGTGACCGCGAAGGAGGCCGAGGCGTTCTGCGGGTTCGAGAAGGCGCGTCTGCCCACCGACGCCGAGTGGGAGCTCGCGGCCGCCGGGCTCTCGGGGCGCGCGTTCCCCTGGGGCAACGCCAAGCCGACCGCGGCCAACGCGGTGTTCACGGACGACCCGAGCAAGGCGCCCGCGGGCCCGGTCGCCGCCGACGGCGCGCCGCTCGGCGAGAGCCCGGAGGGGGTGGTCCACCTCGCCGGCAACGTCGCCGAGTGGACCTCCACGCCCGCGCCCAAGACGGCGCCCTGGCCGGAGATCGTGGAGGACGACGACCAGCCGCGGCGCTGGGTGCGGGGTGGCTCGTTCCGTCACGACTGGGACGCGCTGCGGGCGTGGGCGCGCGAGGCGTGGCCCGAGTCCCGGCGCGACCCGCGCATCGGCTTCCGCTGCGCGAAGGCCCCGAGGAAGACGTGACCGACCTCCGCGCAGAGGGCGCGGCGGTCGAACGCACGCCGGGGTCTCCGCTCGGCGCGATCTCGCTCTATGCACCGGTGGCCTACGTCGGGGCGCTCGTCGTGCGCGACGGTCAGACCGGGGGCGTCGGGGTGCGGCTCGCCATCGCCCTCACCCCACTCCTCGTGCTGCGGCTCCTCGCGCCCGCGATCGACGACCTGCCGCAGGAGCCGCGCCGGCTCTCGCGCGCCACCCTCGTGGCGCTCGCAATCGCCTTCCTGCCCTGGATCACGCGGGTGGATCGGCCGTGGGTCGTGGCAGCGAGCTCGGCGGCGGGCGCCCTCGCGGGCGCGCTCGGCGTGCGCATGCTCGCCAGCATCACGGGGCTCGGCGGGGTGGGCGCGGCGACGCGGGGGCGCTCCGGCGCGAACCTCGTGCTCGGGCTGTATGCACTCGGCGCCGTGCAGGCCGGGGTGCACGTGCTGTTGCGAGAGGCCCGGCTCGGCACGCGGCAAGTCGAGCTCGGGCTCGTGGTCGCGATCGTGCTCGCGACGGTGATCCTGGTCGCGCGGAACGCCGCGCAGAACCGCCTCGAGCTCGGGGCCCGCGAACGCTACGACTTGCTCCTCGTCACCGCGCCGCTCACCTTCGCGACCCTCCTCGCGCTGACCGTGGCGGGACCGCTGCCGGTCCCCTCGGCGGCCGCCGGAGTCGGCGCGAGCCTCGCGCTCGCGGCGCTCGTGGCGCTCCTCACCCGCGATCCGATCGGGTCGTTCGCCCGGGTCGCGGGGGCCTGGGCGCTCCTCGTGTTCGGCGCGGTGGCGGTCGAGCTCGCGCGCCTCGCGCCGTCGGGTTGGGAGGGGCGCCTCGGCGTGTTGCTCGGGACGCTGCTCGGCATCTCGGTGCTCTTGCTCGCGCGGCTGCTCCTCGGACGGCCCCCGGCGCTCGCGGCGCTCGCCTCGGCGGAGGCGGCGGCCCACGCGACGGACGAGCGTGATCTCGCCCGCGCGACGCTGCGAGGCCTCCGGGTGCTCGCGGGGCCTTCGGGGGACCCGCGACACGCGGCGACGCCCCGCCTGCTCCTCGTGTCGCCCTTGCGCGAGATCACGCTGGACGCGGCCGGGGAACCCCGCACGCGCACGCCGCGCGACGCCGATCTCGATCCGGATGCGCCCTCCGAGATCGCCCGCATCGTGCCCACGGCGCTGCTCGACCTGCTGGCCCGCGAGCCGCTCGGCGTGCTGCGGGTGGAGGTGCTGCGGGCGCGCCAGGTGCGGGGCGCCGACCTCCGCGTGGCCCTCGCCTGGTGCGAGGCGAACGAGGCGGCCGCGGTGGTCGCGGCGAGCGAAGGCGGCGACCTCGAGGGCCTGCTCGTGCTCCCCGACGGCGTCGATGCGCGCCACCTCGGTCTACGCGAGGCGCGGGTGCTCCGCGCGATGGCCGACGCGGTCACCGCCCGGGTGGCCCTGGCGGGAGCGCTGGCCCGCGCCAACGCCCGGGCCGAGCACCGCGATCGCCACGCACGCGAGCTCGAGACCTTGCTCGACCGCGCCCAGGACCGCGCCGCCCGTGCCGAGCACGCGCTGGCCGGCGCCTCGGCCCCGCTGGCCGAGCCGCTCTCGGTGGGCGGATACGCACCCGGCTCGCGCGCGGCCCTCGAGGTGCTCGACCGGAACGCGGTGGAGCGGACGCACCTCGCGATCCTGCACGCGCCGGGCGCCGATCCGCTGCCGTGGATCGCGCGCTTGCACGCGCGGAGCGGCCTGCCCGGGCCCTTGCACGTGGTGGACGCCGCCACCCACGACTTCGGTGAGTCTCGCTTCACGGCGCGACCTTCGGCGCTCGAGCTCGCCGACCGGGGCACCCTGCTCGTGCTGTCGGCGCCGCGTCTCTCGCAACCCGCCGTGGACGCGCTGGCCCACGCCCTCGCGTTCCGCGAGGCGCACGGGGTCCCGGTCGAGGTGCGGGTGGTGCTCGCGATCCCCTCGCCCCGCGCTGCGGTGGGGCTCGAAGGCCTGGCCAGGTTCCCCGAGGTGGTGGCCGCGCGTCTCACCACGGTGCGCATCCCCCCGCTGGCCGAGCGCATCGAGGATTTGCGGGCGCTCACGCTGGACCGCCTCTCCCGCCTCGGCCTCTCCCTGCGGGGCGAACCCCTCGGGTTGGCCGAGGAGGCCCTCGCGCTCCTGGTGGAGCACGACTGGCCGGGGGACGAGGCCGAGCTCGGCGCGGTGCTGCTCGTGGCCGCCGCCCGCAGCAAGGGCCCGCGGGTCGGCCGAGCCGACGTGGCCGCCTCGCTCGCGGCCGCGGGACAGGCGCCGAGCGAACACGGTTGACGGCCCGTCGTACACCAGTCTCAGATCCCTCCTACAACCCATGGTCGACGAGACTCCTGTCATCCTTGTCGCGGACGACGACGCCGACATCCTGCACCTGGTCACCACCCACCTGCGGGGCATGCACTGCAACGTCCTCGAGGCGAGCGACGGCGAGATGGCCCTGACCGTGGCCCGTCGCGAGCTTCCGGATCTGATGATCCTGGACGTGATGATGCCCGGCAAGAGCGGCTGGGAGGTGTGCAAGGAGGTCCGCGACGACGACCTCCTCAAGCACACCGGGGTCATCGTGCTGACCGGGATCGGCGAGAAGCTGAACGAGCTGACCTCCCCGCTCTACGGCGCGGACGAGTGCATCGACAAGCCGTTCGAGTTCCCGGAGCTCGACTTCAAGGTGCGCAAGGTGCTCTCCGAGCGGCGGCGCGCCCGCGAGCACAAGGAGCCGGCCAAGAAGCCGGCCGCCGCGAAGGCTGGCGCCAAGAAGAAGGCCGCCCCGGCCAAGAAGAAGAAGTAGGCCCGCGCAGCCTGCCGGCGAAACGGGTCAGGGGCGGCCGGCGGTCAGGGGCGATACGGGCGGTAGCCTCCGGAGAGCAGCCACGTGCGCGGGGGTGCATCGGCGCGCTCTCTCGGGCGGCCGGCGTGCGTTGGCGGGCGGAGGTCGAGCGAGGCCCAGTCGTCGAAGAAGGGCGCCGTGGAGAACCGGTCGACCGCCACGTCGGCCGGGACGTGGTGCGTGCGGTTGCGCAGCACGTAGCGGAGCACGTTGCGAACCTCGGACGGCGTGCGAAGGGCGCGTGCGTGGGTGCGTGAGGCGAGCACACGCCCGCCGCGACCCATGACGCGGTGGAGCGCGTGGGTCACGTGGGCGGCGAGCGCGCGCAGGCCCGTGGTGAATGCGCGGTGGCTCTCGACCTCGACCACGAGGTGCACGTGGTTGCCCTGGACGGAGTAGTGGACGACGCGGAAGCCGCGCTCCGTGAGAGCGCCGAACGCACGACGGAGCGGACGAAAGCACCGCTCGGCGCGCAGGTTCCAGACCCCCTTCGTCACGCGCAGGGTGACGTGTTGGGGGTGGTCGGGCGACGCTGCGGGGCGACGGCGGTGCGATTCGCTGCCCTGCTTGCGGGGGCGGCCGGCGCCCTTGCGCGCACCCCCGCGACCACGTTGCGCGCCCCGAGGGGTGGCTGGGTGGTTGGGGACTCCAGCGCTCATCCATTGATTATGGCGCTTCGCCGGCACGAGCGCAAGCACTCTTTCCCGAACGGGCACATTGGACCGGAGACGTCGAGTGGTGTGTCGGTGCTTCGAGACGGCGCTCGCCTCTCCCGCCGACGTGGTCTGGGCGCGCGTCACGACGATGGACGGCGTGAACGAGGAGCTCGGGCCCTGGCTGCGCATGTCGAGCACGGCGAGCGCACACGCATGACCTATGCGCCGGGCTCACGGTCGGCGACTGGTGCAGCGCGCCCCCGGCATGGTTCGTGGTGACGACGGCCGGCTGAATCAGCGGCCCTTGTGGGCGGGCTTCTTCGCTGCAGGTCTCTTCGCTGCAGGTCTCTTCGCAGCCGGCTTCTTCGCGGTGGCTTTCTTCGCGGTGGCTTTCTTCGCGTTGGCCTTCTTCGCGGTGGCCTTCTTCGCGGTGGCCTTCTTCAGCGCTGCGTCGAGCGCCTCGGCGAGCGGAGAGGGGCCCTTCAGGCCGGGCGCCATCCACTGGAACTGGCACATCTCCGCGACGACCTCGGTCGTGCCGTGGGCGAACGCAGTTCCGCTGTCGGCGTGGTGTTGCCAGACGTCGAGCACGGTGCCGTCGCCGAGGGTCACCGTTCGGTGCGAGAGCGCGTGGGCCGCGAGGTTGCCGTCGTCCCACCAGTCGTCGTCGTCATCGTCGTCGTCCGGGTCGTACGCAGGGTCGGCGACTTCACGCGGCTCGTCGCGCAGGCGCGATTCGGCGGAGCGGTCGACGCCGTCGAAACGGAGGCCGGTGATGCGAAGCTGCTCCCGTTCGAGGGCACTGTGCTTGGTGACCATGACCATCGAAACTACCGGGCGCGCGAACCTCGAACAAGACTTCTCGAGAATGGCAGGCGCCTGCCAACCGCGACCCATCAGTCGTCATTGTCATGGCGTCGGCAATGGAACTTCCCGTTCTTGCATTCGCAGGTATGGCAGACGCATTCCTCGGGTTCCTTGGTGAGGAGCTTGCCCGCCTCGTAGCGGCAACCTCGCGGCTTCGTGAGGGCGCAGGGCGCGCCCTCGGCTGGGAGCTCTGGCGGACATGTCACGTGGACGGTCGGTTTCGGCGCGGCGGACTTCGCTACGATCGGATCGGGGAGCGCGCGGGAGGAGTCCTCGGGGGTGCACCCCAGCGCCACGACGAGCGCCCACGCGCGCTTCACGGGGTGTCCTCGCGCAGGAAGCCCGCGACCTCGCGCGCGACGCGGCGATCGAACAGCAGCGCCAGGTGTCCGAGTCCCGGCATCACGAGGTCGCGTCCGCCCACCGCCGCGAGCGAACCGGTGGTCGGGTCGCCGACGACGTTGTCGTGGGTGGAGTAGATGCTGAGGGCCGCGAGCTCGAGCGGGCGCCCCTCGCGCACCTGACGGGCGCCGCGCCGCAGCACGCCCGCCGACAGGCCGAGGATCGGCCCGCGCCACGCCACGCCTCGATGGGGTGTCCCGATGGTGACGAGGCGCCGGACGCGGCCCTCCTCGCGGCCGATCATCTCGAGGGCGACGAGACCGCCCATCGAGTGGCACACGAGGTCCACCACCTCGACGCGCTCGTCCTCGCAGACCCGCGCGACGAAGCGGGAGAGCCGCTCGGCGTTGCTCCGCAGGCGACCGAGCGGCCAGTAGTTGAAGCCGTACATCGGTCCGAAGCCTTCGCGCGCGAGGACCCGCGCGAGCCACACGAAGTCGACGCGGTTCTGGCCGTAGCCGTGCACGAACACGATGGGGCGCCCGCCCGCGCGACCGCCGAGGCGCCGACCGATCACGAAGAACAGCGGGAGGAGCGGCTGCACCAGCGCGGCGAGGAGCCCCTCGCGGAGCGCCTCGCGCATGGTCAGCGTGAGCTCGCGCGGCGCGTGGTGCGATCGGGCGAAGTGGTACGACCCGAGCACGTAGACGGTCACGCCGCCGTAGAACGCGACGACCGCGAGGAGGAGGACCAGCACGATCGGGTGGTCGCGCACCCCTGCCTCTAGCACGCCGCCGTGGACGTCGTGCGACGTGTCGGTCGACAGGGCGTGCGCAACGAACGATAGTGGTGCATGGCGTCCCGTCGAGCGGCGTCGGTCGCCGCGGTGAGCGCGATCGCCGTGGCTTCCGTGTTGCTCCTCCCGCTGCCACCGGTCGACCGTCTTCTCTCGGTGGCGCAGGCGTGCAGCTGCAGCCCACCTCCCAGCCCTTCGGCGGCGCGCGACGCGGCGGCCGTGGTCTTCCTCGGCACCGTCACGAGCGTGGGTCCCCCGAGCCCGAGCGCCCCGGTCACCCTCTCCGTCGAACGAGTCTTCAAGGGGAAGCTCCCATCCACCGTCGTCGCGCACACGCGCACCGGTGGCACCTGTGGCGTAGCGGGCGCCGAAGTCGGGACACGGTGGCTCGTGTACAGCGTGGAGCGCACGCCACTCGAGCTCGACGCGTGTTCGGGCACCAAGCTCGCCCAGGCGGCCTCCGCGGAACTCGCCGTGCTCGGCGTCGCGCCGGCACCTCCAGCGGTCGGCGTCTCCGCCAAAGCCAACAGCGCCAGCCCGGAGCCCGTCGCGCCGCTGCAGCCGGAGCCTCCGCGAGGTGGCTGTGCGTGCACCGTGTCGGCGCGCTCGGCGAGCACCCACGTGTGGGGTGGGCTCCTTCTGCTCTTGCTGGCACGAGCACGAAGGGCCGTCAGGCCGCGAGGAAACGAAAGTGTGGACCAGCACCTCCCGTCTTGAAGGTGTTCCGGCGCACTGTCGCGACCGTGTCCTTCGTGTTCGATCGTCCGGTCCGAGACCGCGAGGTACGTCGCCTTCCACCCGAGCACCATCTCGCGGCGTGGCAGGCCGATCCGCGGCCGCTTCGTCGTCGAAGTTGCCCGGCCCCAGGTGCGCATCGGGGCGAGCAAAGAGCGTCCGTGCGGCGCTGGCCGGCTTGCGCTACGCGGGGGGCACACATGGCCAGAGCCAAGGTCGCAATCGTCCGCACCAAGCCCGAAACCGTCCTCGAGGACTACCACCGCGTGATGAACCTCGCGGACTACCAGGAGGTGGTCGCGAAGGACGCGGACACGGCCCTCAAGGTCAACATCTCCTGGCACTTCTTCTACCCGGGGTCGTCCACCACCCCGTGGCAGCTCGACGGCGTCATCCGCGCGATGATGAAGGACGGCTACCAGAAGGAGCTCGTCCACGCCTGCCACAACCGCACGGTCGTCATCGACGCCCACCTCGGCGAGCGCGAGAACAAGCAGATCGACGTCGTGCAGGCCCACGGGCTGCGCAACGTGCACCTCTACGAGGGCGAGGAGTGGATCCACGTGCGCGACGCCGTGGGCGACCTCGCGGACAAGTTCACCTGCCTCAACGAGGTGTTCCCCAAGGGCTTCTCCATCCCGAAGCGCTTCATCGGCGAGAACATCATCCACCTGCCCACGGTGAAGACCCACATCTTCACCACCACCACCGGCGCGATGAAGAACGCGTTCGGCGGCCTCCTCAACGAGCACCGTCACTGGACCCACCCGGTCATCCACGAGACCCTCGTCGATCTCCTGATGATCCAGAAGAAGATCCACCGCGGCGTGTTCGCCGTGATGGACGGCACGTTCGTCGGCGACGGGCCCGGGCCGCGCTGCATGATCCCCCACGTCAAGAACGTGCTGCTCGCCTCCAGCGACCAGGTCGCCATCGATGCCGTCGCGGCCAAGCTCATGGGCTTCGACCCGATGAAGGATCTCAAGTTCGTGCGCATGGCCCACGAGCTCGGCCTCGGCTGCGGAGACGTGCGCGACATCGAGATCGTCGGCGACCTCGACGCGGCGAAGGAGAACTGGCACTTCCAGGGCCCGTTCAAGGAGATGACCTTCGCCTCCCGCAACCAGCACCGCATCTACTGGGGCCCGCTCAAGAAGCCGGTCGAGTGGTCGCTCAAGACCTGGCTCGCCCCCTGGGCCTACGTCGCCAGCGTCGCCTACCACGACATGTTCTGGTACCCGCGCTACGCGAAGGAGAAGATCCAGCCGGTGCTCGAGAGCGACTGGGGTCGTCTGTTCGCCAACTGGGGGCATGTGCAGGCCGACGCCGAAGGCCGCGGCTTCCCCGACGTCGGCGCCGTGAGCCCCGAGCTCATCCAGATCGGCATGAAGCACTTCCTCGAGGGCGCGCGCCTCGTCGGCATGGCGGTGCGCGAGTCGCCCGAGCTCCAGGCCAAGAAGCGCCTCGGCACCGCCTACTTCGCCAACCGCGGCTGATCAGCGCCGGAAGCGCTCGTGGGCGCGGATCGCCCGCGAGCGGATCTTGTGCAACCGCCGCGCGTCGGACGCCGCCCGGGCGTCCTTGCGCGCGGCGAAGGCGGCCTCCTCGCGCTGCAACTTGTCCCAGCTGGCGAAGCGCTCGAACGACAGCGAGCCGTCGTCCAGCGCCGCGCGCACGGCGCACCCCGGCTCGCCCTCGTGGGCACAGTCCGCGAACCGACAGCGCGTGGCGAGATCGGCCACGTCGGCGAAGGTCTCGTCGAGCCCGTCGGCCGCCGCCCACAACCGGAGCTCCCGCATGCCGGGTGTGTCGATCACCAGCCCCCCGGTCGGCACGACGAGGAGCTCGCGGTGGGTGGTCGTGTGCACGCCGCGCCCGTCGACGCCGAGCGCGCGCGTGGCCTGCCGCTCGCTCCCGAGCAGTCGATTGACGAGGGTGGACTTCCCGGCGCCCGACGCGCCCACGAGCGCGAGGGTCCGGTGGCCGACGAAGTAGGCCGCGAGCGCGGCGAGGCCTTCGCCGGTCACCCCGGACGCCGCGTGGACCGCGACCGCCGTGGTGCCCTCGAGGGCGCGCCGTCGCGCTTCGTCGAGGGGATGGAGGTCGGTCTTGGTGATGGCGATCACCGGCTCGGCGCCGCTCGCGCGGACCAGCGCGAGCGTGCGGTCCAGGCGACGGGGGTTCACGTCGTCGGCGGCGCAGACCACCACGACGACGTCGACGTTGGCGGCGACGACCTGTGGCTCGGTCACCCCTCCCGCGACGCCGCGGACGAAGGCGCTGGTGCGCGGCAGCACGGCGTGTACGAGGGCGCGCCCCTCGCCCGTGGCCTCGAGCGCGACCCAGTCGCCGACGGCGGGCAGATCGAGGCGCGAGGTCGCGTGGTGGCGCAACCTGCCGGTCGGCTCGGCGAGGCGATCTCCGAGCTCGGTCGAGACGAGGTGAGCGCCGCGGTGCTCGGCGACGACGCGGCCGAGGACGGCGGAAGGACGGGCGAGGGTGGCGAAGGCGAGACGATGCGATGCGGAGAGGCCCAGCTGGGCGAGGCTGTGGATGGACAAGGTAGTGCTCCCGGACGGAGGGCATGGGGATCCGAGCCGCGCGTGGGCGCGGTCGGAGGGGCGCGGCGAGATGGGCCGTCGCGCCGTCCGGGGTGGGCGAGGTCGGCTAGACCGAGCGCACGACGCGGAGGGCGACGGAAGCGGCGGCAATGGGCTTGTGCATGGACGGGCTCCTTCTTCCGATCGGCGCTCCGTGCGCCAGCGGGAAAAGTAGCGCGCCCTGCCCTCCGCGCAAGGCCGTACTAAGCAGCGCGACGATGGACCTCGCGGAGAAGCTCTCGTCGCTGCCGGCGCGCCCCGGCTGCTACCTGTTCCGCGGCGAGGCCGACGAGGTGCTCTACGTCGGCAAGGCCAAGTCCTTGCGCTCGCGCGTGCGGAGCTACTTCCAGGAGAACGGCAGCGACGTCCGCGCGTTCATCCCGGTGCTGCGGCGGCAGCTGGTCGACATCGAGACCGTGGTCACCGCGACCGAGAAAGAAGCGGCGATCCTCGAGAACAGCCTCATCAAGCAGCACCAGCCCCGCTACAACGTGAAGCTGAGGGACGACAAGGAGTTCCTCTCGCTGCGCCTCGACGCGCGGGTCGACTGGCCCAAGCTCGACGTGGTGCGCCGCCCGGAGCAGGACAGCGCGCGCTACTTCGGCCCCTACCACACCGCGACCTCCGCGCGACGCAGCCTGCACCTCGTCAACAAGCACTTCCAGCTGCGCACCTGCAGCGACCACGAGCTCACGACGAGGGTGCGCCCGTGCCTCCAGCACCAGATCAAGCGCTGCCCCGCGCCGTGCGTGTTCCCGGTCGACCGCGCCTGGTACGCCGAGCAGGTCCGGGCGGTGGACCTGTTCCTCGCGGGCCGCCACGACGAGCTGACCCGCAAGCTCGAGGGCGAGATGAAGGCGGCGGCGGCGGACTTCGAGTTCGAGCTCGCCGGCATCTACCGTGACCAGCTGCGCGCCATCGAGGCCATCCGCGAGCAGCAGCGCGTGGTGCAGACGGGCGCCGCGCTGAGCGTGGCGCAGGACGCGGTCGGCCTCTACCGCGAGGGCGATCGCGCCGAGATCGTGGTGCTGCGCGTGCGCGGCGGGCGGGTGAGCGAGACGGTCGATCTCAGCTACACCGGCGCCGAGGTGGAGGACTCCGAGCTGCTCGCGGCGTTCGTCGCGCAGCACTACGGCGACCCGCTCGAGGGAGGGGCGCCGCCGCCCGACGAGATCCTCCTGCCCACGTTGCCCGAGGCGGCGGAGGGCATCGGCGAGCTCCTGGCCGAGCGGGCCGGCCACTCCGTCACGCTTCTCCGGCCGCAGCGCGGCCCCCGCGCCCACCTCGTGGCGATGGCCGCCGACAACGCGGCGCACGGGTTCAAGCAGAAGCGCCGGGACGCCGAGGACATCGAGGGGCGCCTCGCGCAGCTCAAGGACCGCCTGCGCCTGCCCACCCTGCCCCGCCGCATCGAGTGCTGCGACATCAGCCACCTCGGTGGCGGCGACACGGTGGGGGCGATCGTCGCGCTCGTGGACGGGGTCGCGGCCCCCAAGCGCTACAAGCAGTTCCATGTGCGCGACGTCGAAGACGGCAACGACTACGGCGCGATGCGCGAGGTGCTCGCGCGGCGGTTCCGGCGCGGCGCCGACGAGGGCCGGGGGCCGGACTGGGATCTCCCCGACCTGTTCGTGGTGGACGGCGGCAAGGGCCAGCTCGCGGTCGCGCTCGCCGCGGCGCACGACCTCGGTCTGCACCAGCTGCCGATCGTCGCGCTCGCCAAGGAGAAGGACCTCGACGGCAAGCAGGTGGTCGACCGCATCTTCCTGCCGAACCAGAAGAATCCGATCGAGCTGCGCAGCCACTCGGCGGCCCTGGTGTTCCTCGCCCGCGCGCGCGACGAGGCCCACCGCTTCGCGAACCGAGCGCGGGAGCAGATCGGCAAGAAGCGCCGCCTGCACTCCGAGCTCGACGACGTGAAGGGGCTCGGACCGAAGGCGAAGAAGGCCCTCCTGTCGGCGCTCGGGTCGCTCGCGGCGATCCGGGCGGCCGACGACGCCACGCTGCTCGCCGTGCCGGGGATCACCGCCCGCCACGTGCACGCGCTCCGCGGCGCAGGATAGCGAGATATCCTGCGTGCATGGCCTGCTGGCTGACGGTGTACTGCAAGAAGCCGTGCGTGCTCACGACCCGGGACGTCCAGCGCGAGCTCGACCGCGCCGACCTCCTCACGCTGGCCGAGGCGCACGAGATCGACGAGGCCGCGGCCGAGAACGCCGAGCCGCGCTTCGAGCCGGAAGGGCCGCTCGCGGGGGCGAGTCTCCTGTGGCGCGACGTGCCCCAGCGACCCATCCAGGTCCACCACTGGACCGAGCCCGGGCGCGTGGCCGAGGAGCTCGCCGAGGCGCGCGAGCGGGACATCCCCGACTACGTGGACCTCGCGGGCACCGTCGAGATCGTGGCGCTCGAGATGGGCATCTCGGCCTACGAGGACCTGGGCATCGTCCTCGCGTGGGAGCTCGCGCGCGTGGTCGCGCACGCGTGCGACGGGTTCGCCCGCGACGACGACGACCGGTGGTCCTACGTCGACGCGGACGGCGGATGGGTGCACCCGTAGCGTCACTCGAGCGAGGCGTCGCAGCCCGCCGTGTGCCAGGCCTGGATTGCTTCCTCGACGAAGGCCTGCACCTGTCGGGCGTCGTCGCCGATGCGTGTCACGAAGATCGCGTGCTTCTCCTTCTTCTCCAGCTGTAGGTAAGTCGCGACGTGGTCCTCTCCGTGCTCGTCGACGAGGACGGAGGCGATCCGTCGGAGCTCGAAGGTCCGATGCCCCGAACGCCCGATCCGACGGCGCTCGCTCACCTCGAGCACTCCCTCGTCGATCCGCGCGACGAGCACCACCGGCACGTCGAAGAGCCAGAGCAGCACGCCCACGATGGTCGTGATGACGAGCGTTCCGACGACGAGGCCAGAGGGCTCACGGGCCGGCTTGACCCCGTAGGCCATCAGCAGAGCGAGAAGGGCTCCTGTGACGACGACCAGGCCACACCACACCGAGATGCCGAAGGCGCCGAGCGGCGCCTTCACGAGGCGTCGAACCTCGCGCGCCGGAGGCAGGTTGCGATACGCGCTCATGAACCGGCTGGAGCGTACGTCCACCGTTTCGCCCGCGCGGAGAACCATGCCCGCATTTACATGCAGACTTGCATTCTTATGTGGGGTAACGTCTCCACCATGCGGTTTCGTGCGGTTTCCTTCCCCCTCCTTCTCTCGATCTCCGCTTGCTCGTCCACCGGGACGGGGACGGAAGCTCCGGACGAGACCGGACTGGACGCAACCAGCGACACTGCCCCCGACACCGCACCGAGCGACACCGCGACCGACACGAGCATCGAGACGGCGGACACGCTCCCCGCCGACACCGGGACCGACGGCCCCTTCGACGCCACCTTCGACGCCGCCGCGGACGCCGCGGCCGACGCGACCGACGGCGGGATCAAAGCCCGTTGTTTCGGGAAGATCTCGGTGAGCGGTGGCACCACGACCGGCCCCGACTACGACAAGTTCTCACCCGTCGTCGGGAGCCACTGCTGGGGGACCAACCACCAGGACATCAAGGGGGTGGAGCAGGTCACCATCCTCGGCGACTCGGTGACGGTGGGAACCCCGAACACTGCCCATGCGCTGTCGGCCGACAATGCGCACTTCTACCGGAACCTGCTGTCCGAGTATCTCGCCACCACCTTCTCGCTCGACAAGGGAAACCTGCTGGACTGGGGCCTCTTCAAATCTTACGACTACGCGGCGGGCATCGGCGGCAAGCAGCGGAGCGGGGCGTTCGCCAACTGCTCCAAGTGGGGCGCGCGCACCGACGACTTCCTCGGCGGCGGCGACCAGCTCGGCAAGTGCTTCCCCACGGGCGGCAGCGACAAGAAGACGCTGTTCTTCTTCACGATGGGCGGCAACGACATCTCCGCGCTGACCAAGCTCGGCGCCGAGGCCTCGGACACCGAGGTCGCGGCGGGCTACCCGGCGGCGTGGGCGGAGGCGAAGTCGATCGTGAAGTACCTGGACGACGCGATCGCCTGGATGCGCGACCCGGTGCGATTCCCCAAGGGCTCGTACGTGGTGATGGCGAATCCCTACGAGTTCACCGACGGGACAGGCGAGGTGTCGGCGTGCACCGCAGCGGGTCTGGTCGGCTACAAATCGTGGAAGAAGCCCGAGGTCCAGCAGGCCATCGTGGTGTGGATCCTCGAGAGCTACATGGAGATCGCCGTGAAGCGGAAGGTCGATCTGATCTGGTCGCTCGAGCACTTCTGCGGGCACGGGTTCGTCTCGACCAAGGCGTCGTCGCCCCCGCCCGGGGCGTGCTGGCTCGGGGCGGGCGCGCCGGTGTGGTTCGACGAGACCTGCATCCACCCGAACGACGCCGGGCACAAGCAGCTGTTCACGATGTTCCGCGACGTGATCGCGGAGTGAGCCCGAGGATCAGGGGACGAGACTAGCCCTCGAGCGCGGCGAGCTCGCGGGCGAGGCGCCGGGCGGCGCGACCGAACCCGAGGTCGAGCCGCATCGCTCGGCGGGCGACCTCGTGGAAGCGCGGCTCGGTGTGCAGGCTCTCGGCGCGCTGGAGGCCCGCGAACAGATCGGGCTCGGTGACCCCCGAGAGCACGACGCCGTGGCCCGACCGGGCGCGGTCGTCGGCCAGCAGGTCGACCACCGCCTCGGCGTGGGCCGGGGTGGGCGAGACGATCGGCAGCGTGCCGTAACGGAGCGCCGCGCGCGCGGCGGTGCCGGCCGCGTCCTGGCCGAGGACCAGCGAGAAGTCGGCGGCGGCGAGCAGGCGGCGCAGCACGGCCTCGCTCACGTGCCCCTTCACCCGCACGCGTCCGCGGCCGCTCGGACCACCCCCGTGCGCGCGCTCGAGGCGCGCGAGGGCGCCGCTCTCGTCGACGCTGCCGGCGCTCGCGCGCACCACCACGAGCGGCCCGCGGAGGGCGCGCGGCAGGGCCG
>CAZUZY010000200.1:0-14747 GCA_964624885.1 uncultured Polyangiales bacterium
CGGCGGGCGGACAGCGCGACACCGAGCACGAGGAGCCCGGCGAGGCCGGTGCCGGTGCGCGAAGGCCCACCGCTCTGGCGGCAGCCGCAACCGCTGGCTTCGTCCCCCGTGGCGCCGAGGGGACCACCATCGTCGCCCGCGTCACCGACGGGCACACCGGCGTCGTCGACGGGCCCCGCGTCGGGCGTCGGGGGCGGGCTCGGCAGGCCGGGCACCGCGACGTTCAGGCAGGTGGCCTTGGCGCTGGCGTACAGGGGCGGGAAGGCGCGGCTCGGTGAGCCGACCTTGCTCGTCAGCAGCGACTCGAGCTCGACGAACGTGCAGTTGGCCACGCCCGGGGTGGTGGTGAACGCCGAGAGGCTGCCGTCGTGGCACTCGACCGGCGCGTCGCCGACCACGTTGCCGATGATCGCGGGGCTGCTGCCGTCCTTCACGGTGAGCAGGGCGCGCACGTCGAGCCCGAGCGGGAAGATCGCGGCCCGCAGGTACTCGCACACGCCGGCCTGCATCCAGGAGGGGGTGTAGGAGGCGTCGAACGTGGCCGGGCCGACCTCGCCGATGGGAAGCACCACCTCGTGCTTGGCGATGGCCGCGGCCGCGATGTTGAACGAGTGCTGGTAGAGACCGCTCGTGTACAGGTTGTCGAGCATCGTGCCCTTGAGCCCGGGGCCCGCCGCGTCGGCGAGCCGCTTCGTGTACTCGGCCTTGGTGGCGGGGAGCAGCGCCTTGTACTCGACGAGCAAGGAGTTCACGTAGGTCTGGGCCTCGTCGATGACGTAGGTCTTCACCGCGTCCTTGACCGGCTGCACCACCGGCTGCAGGAGCGCCGCGATCACGTCGGGCACGCGGATCGACACCCCCACGGTGTTGAGCAGGTCCTGGAGCTCGAGCAGCCACTCCGGCACCACCGCCTTGGTGACCGTCTCGTAGTCGATGGTGGTGATGCCGTCGGCCCACCCGGTCATCGGCGCGAACGCGGTGGCGACGTCGGCCTTGCTGACGTCGAAGCCGTCCTTGCCCGCGGTGAGCGGCGTGTTGAGCTTGGCGGAGAGGTTCTCCACGGTCTGCATGTAGGAGGGCAGGAACAGGCGCAGGTCGTCGCGCAGCTTGTCGCTGATCTTGTCGAAGGCGCTCGGCAGCGCGGCCCCCGAGGCGTCCTTGCGCGGCGCGAGGAGGCCCACGTAGGTGAAGTACTTGGCGTAGAGCGCGGGGCACGAGGCCGAGCACGCGGTCTTGTCGTCGTAGGTGCCGAGCTTCCCGTCGGGTCCGGCGGTGACCTTGAGCTTCGCGCCGTCGACGGTCGTCGGATCCTGCAGGCCCTTGACCACGTTCTGCACGTCGACCTTGAGCTGCTTGCGCGAGGCCTCGATCTCCGCCAGGTAGAGCGGCGAGAGCACGAGGTGGTCGGCGGTGGCGAGCCCCGCGCTCCCGATCACCGTGGCCAGCGTGGCGGTGGGCTTGGCGGCGCGCGCGGCGTCGAACTTGGCCTTGGCGTGCTTGGCCATGCGTTGCCAGAGGGGGCTTGCCGTGTCGAGGTACGCGCGGAGCACGAAGCCCTTGGGGATGGCGTGGGCGAGCGAGCCCGCGGAGAACGCGCTCGGCTGCTTCGCGAACGCGGCGTCCTGGATCATCGACTCGGCGACGATGTGGCGGACCACGTTGGTCCAGCTCGACTTGCGGGCGCTCGTGATCGGCGTGAGGGTGAAGGTCTCGCCGGTGAGGAAGTTCACCCAGTGGTGGGCGATGGCGTCGGTCGAGCCGTGGAGGAAGCAGCCGATGGCGTACGCGCGCTCCTCGTCGGTGATCGCCTCGGCGTAGAGCAGCTGGCACTGGGTGTACGGGTCCTGCTCGATCGCGTGCGAGGGATCGGTCATGCCCGGGAAGGCCATGTTGTCGGGCCCGATGGCGCCGGCGCGGAACGCGAGGACCTGCTCGGTCAGCGCCTTCTTGTCCTCCTCGGTCAGCGTGACCACGTACGACCCGAGCTTGAGCGGGATGCCCGTGCCGTTGGCGATCAGCGCCTGGCGCACGTCGTTGGAGAGCGCGATGTGGAGGCGTGTGCTGAACGCGCTCGCGTCGGGGGCGAACGCGGTCAGGCCGACGATGGCACCGAGGGCGGGGAGGAGCTTCCGCATGGGCGGAGCAAACGCCGGAAACGGCCTTCCTGCAAGGGTGCAGAGGGCGGTGGGGCGCTGCCGCCCTGGACGTTTCTCGGGCCGCTAGCCCACTACGGGCAGCGCGTGCGCGGGCTTGGTGAAGGCCTCGAAGAAGTCGTTCCCCTTGTCGTCGACGACGATGAAGGCGGGGAAGTCGACGACGTCGATCTTCCAGATCGCCTCCATGCCGAGCTCGGCGTACTCCACGACCTCGACCTTCTTGATGCAGTCCTGGGCGAGGCGCGCCGCGGGGCCGCCGATCGAGCCGAGGTAGAAGCCGCCGTGCTTCTTGCAGGCGTCGGTGACCGCCTGGCTGCGGTTGCCCTTGGCGAGCATCACGAGGCTGCCGCCCGCGGCCTGGAAGGCGTCGACGTAGGAGTCCATGCGGCCGGCGGTGGTGGGCCCGAACGAGCCGCTCGCCATGCCGGTCGGGGTCTTGGCGGGGCCCGCGTAGTAGACCGCGTGGTCCTTGAAATAGGCCGGTAGACCCTCGCCACGGTCGAGCCGCTCCTTGAGCTTCGCGTGGGCGATGTCGCGCGCGACGATCAGCGAACCGGTGAGCGACACGCGGGTCTTGATCGGTGCCTTGGAGAGCGTGGCGCGGATCTCGGCCATCGGACGGTTCAGGTCGATCTGCAGGCAGTCGCCCGAGAGGTCGGCGGCCTTCGGCTCGGGCAGGTACTGGGCGGGGTTGGTCTCGAGCTGCTCGAGGAACACGCCGTCCCTGGTGATCTTGCCGACGGCCTGGCGGTCGGCGCTGCAGGAGACGGCGATGGCGACCGGGCAGCTCGCGCCGTGGCGGGGCAGGCGGACCACGCGCACGTCGTGGCAGAAGTACTTGCCGCCGAACTGCGCGCCGATCCCGGTGTGGCGCGCGATCTCGAGGATCTGCGCCTCGACCTCGAGGTCGCGGAACCCGCGCCCGATCTTGCCGCCGTGGACGGGGAGATCGTCGAGGTACTTGGTGGAGGCGAGCTTGGCGACCTTGAGCGCGTACTCGGCGGAGGTGCCGCCGATCACGACCGCGAGGTGGTACGGCGGGCAGGCCGCGGTGCCGAGGGTGCGGATCTTCGCGTCGACGAACGCGAGCAGGCTCTTCGGGTTCAGGAGTGCCTTGGTCTCCTGGTAGAGGTAGCTCTTGTTGGCCGAGCCGCCGCCCTTGGCCATGAACAGGAACTTGTAGGCGTCGCCGTCGCAACCATAGATCTCGATCTGCGCCGGCAGGTTGGTGCCGGTGTTGACCTCCTCGTACATGTCCACCGGCGAGACCTGCGAGTAGCGGAGGTTGCTCGCCGCGTAGGTTTCGTAGACGCCGCGGGCGATGGCCTCGTCGTCGCCGCCGTCGGTGATCACGCGCTGGCCGCGCTTGCCCATCACGATCGCGGTGCCCGTGTCCTGACACCCGGGCAGCACATAGCCCGCCGCGATGTTGGCGTTCTTGAGCAGGTCGAGCGCGACGAACTTGTCGTTGGGCGAGGCCGCAGGGTCGTCGAGGATCGCGCGGAGCTGGGCGAGGTGGGCCGGGCGGAGCAGGTGCGCGATGTCGCGCATGGCCTCGCGCGTGAGCAGCGTGAGCGCCTCCTTCTGCACCTTCAGGAACGACCCGTGCCCGGGCGCCTCGAAGCTCGAGACGAAGTCCTTGGTGAGGAGCCGGAAGGGGATCTCCACGTGGCGATCGGGGTCGGGCGCCAGCATGTCCGCGAACTGGAAATCGGCCATGCCGAGGGCGTAACGGTGCGTGCGTCCCGCGTCGAGCGGTGCGAACATCGCGCCATGCGCTGGTGGGTCTCCCTCGTCGTCTCCGGGTCGTTGCCGCTGTCGTTCTTCTCGTGCGCCCCCGCCGTGAACGGACCTTCCGTCGTCGGGACGGCGCCCTCGGCGTCGGTGTCGGCGTCGACGTCGACCAGCGCGCTCTCGGGCGGCGCGCTCTCGGGGGTCACCGGCGGCGGCAAGGTCCCGATGGTGCTGTTCCCGCTGGGCTTCGACCCGGCAGAGGAGCGCCCGCTCGGCCCCGGCGAGAAGCTCTACGTGGGCGACGGCGGCGAGCGGTGGATCGTGCGCGAGAAGGAGGGCTCGCCGATGCAGCACGAGGCGGCCAAGCAGCTCGCCCCGGAGTCCCTGGTCGCCGCGCGCCAGGTCGCGGAGGGGTGGGTGTTCCTCGGCGTCACCGGCACCGTGTTCACGGCGAAGACCCCGCTCGGCCCGCTCGAGTCCCAGCGCCCGGCGCCGAAGGCGTTCCGCGCGGTCAGCGCGGGCAAGGACGCGTTCGTCGGGCTCACGGCGAGCGGCGAGCTCCACCGCTCGGTCGACCGCGGCAAGACCTGGAGCGAGGTGTCGTTGCCGACCAAGCACGCGACGACGCTCCTCCTCTCGAGCACGGGGCAGGGCCTCGTCCTCGCGCCGCCGCTGGTGTTCGCCACCATGGACGACGGCGCGACGTTCGCGCGCGTCGCGAGCCCCATCGGAGCGATCCGCCTGCGGTCCGGACAGAACGAGGCCGTCCTGGTAGAGGGGCTCGGGTACTTCCCTGGCGCGAAGCCTGGCGCTCCCCCGCGGCTCTCGCTCTACACGACGGGAACGCTCGAAGCTGGTCCCAAGATCTCGGCACAGACCAAGGGCGCCCACTCGCTCTACTTCCCCTACGACGGGCCGCACCTCGCCCACGCTGCCGCGATCGCCGACGGCAAGGCGACGCTGGCGGCGGGCGTCGTGTACGAGCCGTTCGTCGACTCGAGCGGCGACGTCCCGTGGTGGCGCCTCTCGACCTACGAGCTCGGGCAGTCGCCGTCGATCTCCACGCTCGGTCTGCCGCCCGCGTGCGCGGACGCGTTCGTCTCGTCGGCCGGTGCTCTCGCGCTCGTCGCGTGCGTCGCCGACGCCGACCCGGACAAGCCGAACAGCAAGCCGCAGCTGATCGTCACGCGCACCGAGGACCGCGGCAAGACGTGGGCGGTCGAGCCGCTGGTCGAGTTCGAGGGCTCGCTCAAGCGCGTGCGCGCGATCGGCAAGAGCGCAGTGCTCCTCGAGACCGACTACTTCTCCCCAGCGCCGCACGGGCTGTGGATCCGCGCTGGCAAGGCCAAACCGGTTCGCGTCGACCTCAAGCTCGGCAAGGACGAGACCGCGCCCAACTTCACGCAGATCGTCGCCTCCGAGGACGGCAGCCGCGTCTTCGCGACGGGCTCCCGCACGACCAAGAACGCCGAGGGCGACGAGGTCACCAAGCAGCACCTCTGGGTGTCGAAGGACGGCGGCCGCACGTTCACCAGCAAGCCGCTCCCTGACCCCGAGGCCGACAACGCGATCGTCTCCGAGCCGGTGTCGCTGCAGGTCGAGGGCACCACCGCGACGTTGATGGTGCCGTACGACCAGCGCATGGTGCGGTACGCGACCAAGGACGACGGCGCCACCTTCGACCGCGTGTTCATCGACCTCGAGGCCGATCAGATCTCGATGGCGGGCGACCGCGGCCTCGCGACCACCTTCGACAAGGCCTTCGAGACGCTCGATGGCGGTCGCACCTGGACCAAGGTGACGATGCCCACGAAGCGCCGATTCGGGTTCGAAGCCCTTGCGTGCGCCAAGACCGGCTGCGTGCTCGGCGACCGCGGTGTGCGGCTCGGCTGGGAGCTGGCGGGGCCGGGCGACGTGAAGCCCTGGAAGCCCGAGGCCCCGAAAGGACCTGCAAAAAAGCCCAGCGTGGGGCTGCCGATCGCGTGCACGACGGGGATCAAACCGGCCAAGCTCGGTGCGCTCGAGCACGTGCAGTGGAACGACCGACGCGCGTTCGGCGTGCAGCGCGGCGAAGATGGCGCATTCGACGTGGTGATCGCCGAGGCCAACTCGGCTGGCGAGGCCGCCACGCGCGTCGCGACCCTGTTCGGCAAGGGCAAGGCCAAGGCGAAGTACACCTCGGCGGTGCAGGCCACGGTCGACGGCGTGTTCGTCGCGCGGGCGATCCCCTCGGAAACCGGCGGCCCGACGGACGTCGAGGTGGCGTTCTTCACGGCCGCGACCAACAAGGTCACGACGACCACCCTGCCGAAGGCCGTGACGTTCCCGAAGCCGGTGGGCAAGAAGCCGCCGGTCACGCGCCTCGAGCTACACGCCGCTGTGGTGGCCGGCTTCGGCGCCTACCTCTACGTGGGCGACAAGCTCCATGCGATCGGCGCGGCCGGCAAGGCGAACCTCCTCCCGCTCCCGGAGAAGCTGCCCTTCGGCGAGAACTACCGTGCGATCCATCAGGCCGGCGTCACGCAGCTCGTGTCGTTCCATCCCGTCGCGGGTGGTCTTGCGGCGTTCGTCGGTTCGCTCGACGACAGCGGCAAGTCGTTCAGTCCCGCCTTCCATGGTCTCGCCGCGGACGCGATCGGCGCTTACGGCGTCACCACGCTCGCCGGCGCGCCCTACCTCACGGTCTCGATCAAGGCGACCGATGGCACCGAGGGTCATGCGTACGCGTTGCGCATCGACGCCAAGGGCACCGGAGATCCGCTCCCGCTGACGGCCGCGAGCCCGCTCGCTGCGTGCGCCGGCAACGACCCGGGGTTGTCGTGGGACCAGCGCTCGGTCTCGGGCGTCACGGTCGACGGCAAGCCGCGCTGGGGCAACTTCGACCTCGTGATGCGCGGGACCGACAAGGCCTGCGTCGCCGGGCTCGTGCAGCCAGGCAGCGAGGGCCTGTCGGCGAGCCTCGCGACCGGCGGCGTCGTGCTCAAGCGCGTGGGCAAGGACCTCGAGGCGCGCGGCCTCAAGTGCAAGCTGCCGTGAGGGTGGTCGTGTCACCGAGCGCGCCCTAGAGCCCTCACGTGGTCATCCGGCCGGTCGAGGAGTGCGAGATCGATCTGGTCGCCGCGCGCATGCGCGCCACGCTGGTCGAGGTGCTCGGCGAGGCGCGCGGTCGGGCGATGTACACGATGGAGTGGCTCCGCGATCGCGTCCGCTTCCACCTCGACCCGTCGCGCTCGACCGCCGCCGTGCTGGTCGCGGAGCGCGAGGGCCTGGTGGTGGGGCACACGATCGTGCGGGTGGAACCGGACGGCACCGGGCTGTTCTCGACCACCTACGTCGTGCCCCCCGCCCGCCGTCGCGGTGTCGCGCGGGGCCTGTTGCTCGCCGGCGAGGCGTGGCTGTCCGCGCACCCCGTCCGCGAGCTCGCGACGTGCACCGCGCGCGACAACGGGCGCCTGATCGCGCTGTTCCGCGCGCACGGCTACGCGGAGACCGCGGCGACCGACGAGATGGTCCGCCTCGCCAGGCCTGCGACGCCGGGGGCAGGCGACGGCACACATCGGCAGCGCCGACCGCGCAAAACGCCGGCGGTGGTGGAGCGTCGCGACGGGCACGGCGCGTGCTCGGCGAAGGGCATGATCTCCCGACTCCTTCCTTTCTGTTTCGTCGCTTCCCTCGCCGCGTGCGGTGGTCAGACCTCCGTCGATCCCGGCACCGACGGCGCCGTCGACGGCGCCACCGACTCCGCGACCGACACCGGCGTCGTGGACACGAGCACCGACGTCGCGCCCGACACGACCCCTGGCGGCTGCCCCGCGACCCAGCCCCTCTCCGGGCCCTGCTCGCCCGTCGGGCTCGAGTGCGGCTACGGCGACGATCCCCGCCCGGGCTGCCGTCCCGTCGCCAAGTGCACGAGCGGCGGCTGGTCGTCCGGTGTCGGCGCGTGTCCACCGCCTCCGACCACCACGTGTCCGACCACCATCGCCGACGCCGAGGGCAAGGCGTGCACCGTGATCGGCGCCTACTGCACCTACGGGGATCGCACGTGCGGGTGCGGCAACTGCTTCGGCGGTCCCTGCGGCACCGACGCGAAGTGGGTGTGCGACCCGAAGAACGACGACCCCGCGTGCCCGAGCAAGCTGCCGAACCTCGGCGTCGCGTGCACCAAGGCCGGCTCCAAGTGCACCTACGGCAGCTGCGCGGTCGGCAACATCGCGGGTCGCGAGTGCAAGGGTGGGGTGTGGGTGGACGTGCCGATGGCCTGCCCGGCCTAGACGCTCACCAGCGGCCGGAGAGCCGGCCGAGCCCGTGGACGAGCAGGGCCCAGGTCACGACGACCGCGACCACCAGCGTGAGCAAGGACGGCGCGGGGGCCTCCTCGTCGGGCGCGTGGCTGCGGTACGGGTGCACCCGCGTGTCATCCTAGCCGACACCGCGCACGTGCACACGTGACGGTGTCATCTCGAGGTGACGATCTCCTACGAGCAGAGCTGCACTTTTCGGCCGTCAACGCTCGCGGAACGGCGTGGCACCGTTCATGATGGGGCGACCCTCGTGACCACTCCCTTTCGCGGCGCCCTCCTCGTCCTCACCTCCCTCGCGGTCGCCACGTTCGCCGCCTGCAGCTCGGCCGACGGCGGTCAGGACATCGTCGATCCCGGCGCCGACGGCGGTGGCGACGCCTCCCTCGACGGTGGCGGCTTCGACCCCGACGCGCTCGGCGACAAGAAGGTCGTCAAGATCGACGTCACGCCGGCCGACCAGAAGCTGGTCGTGACCAACGGCGACACGAGCGCGGCCTCCATCTCCTACGTGGCCACCGCGACCCTCTCCGACGGGTCGACGCTCGCCGTGCCGAGCTGCACCTGGACCATCGACCGCATCGACCTCGGGAGCTTCACCGGCGCCACCTTCAAGGCGAGCGGCGGCGCGGGCGGCACCGGCAAGATCACCTGCTCCGCGGTCGGCCTGACCGGCAGCACCTCGGTCAGCATCGAGCTGCGCGACGAGGTGGACTCGGGCACCGGCCTCGACGACGCGAGCAAGAAGGACCTGCTCGCCGCCACCACGAAGGACACGTCGGTCACCAAGCTGCTGTATCCCTACGACGGCACGGTGTTCCCGCGTGGGTTGCCCTCGCCCGAGCTGATGTGGAACGGCGGCGCCGCGCCCGACGTCTACGCGATCACCCTCGAGGTGCCGGGCATGACCTTCACCTCGTTCGTGAAGCCCGGCGCCACGGCGCGCGCGACGATCCCCAAGGACTCCTGGAACAAGCTCCTCGACACGGCCACGCCGAAGGACCCGCTCAAGGTCACCGTGCGGCGCCTCGCGGGCGGCGCGGGCGGCACCGCGTTCGTGAGCACCACGCAGCAGTGGACCATCGCTGCCGCCAACCTCAAGGGCAGCATCTACTACTGGCGCATCAACGGCGGGAAGGTCGTGCGCATCAAGCCCGGGGCCAGCGCCCCCGAGGATTTCCTCAAGCTCAGCGGCGGCCGCACCTGCGTCGCCTGTCACAGCGTCTCGCACGACGGCTCCGCGCTCGTCGCCACCTACGACGGCGCCCCGCGCCCCGCCGGCGTGTTCACGCCGACGAGCGGCGCCGAGAAGGCCGCGGTGCCCGACACGCTGTTCACCGCCGTCTACCCCGACGGCTCCACCATGGTGGCGACCCACGAGGGCACGGCGCCCACGCTGCACAACGCCGCGGGCGGCTCCCTCGAGCCGAGCGGCCTCGGCGCGTTCGGCGCCACCGTCTCGCACGCGGCGTTCTCGCCCGACGGCAAGTGGATCGCCTACGCCAACCGCAAGGACGGCAACTGGGCCGACTTCAACCAGAGCGACCTCATGATCGCGCCGTTCGACATCGGGTCGAAGAAGTTCGGCGCGCCCAAGGTGCTGCGGGCGAGCGGCGGTCGCACGCTCACGTATCCCTCGTTCTCGCCGGACTCGCAGTACCTGGTCTACATGGACTCGACCCAGTCCACGCGGCCCGGCAAGGGCAACCTGCACTTCATGAAGGCCGATGGCACGGCCGACATCGCGCTCGACACGCTGAACAAGGCGGGCCTGGCGACCGAGGACCTCTCGCTCAACTTCGAGCCGACCTTCGGCCCGGTGCTGGCTGGCGGCTACTACTGGGTCGTCTTCGTCTCCACGCGCCAGTACGGCAACCGCCTCAACAAGACCTTCGACGCGTTCCGCGACGTGTGCGGCAAGGACGGGTGGGACAAGACCCCGTGCCGCAACAAGCAGCTGTGGGTCGCCGCCATCGACGCCTCGCCGACCCCCGGCAAGGACCCGAGCCACGCGGCGTTCTGGCTCCCCGGCCAGGACATCGCCGACCAGAACATGCGCGGCTACTGGGCGCTCGACCCCTGCAAGAACCTCGGCGAGGGCTGCGACGCGGGCTTCGAGTGCTGCGACGGCACCTGCAAGGCCGACAGCGCCGGCGCGCCTAAGAAGTGCGTGAAGCCGCCGCCCGGCAAGTGCAAGGACACCGGCGACAAGTGCGAGACCAGCAAGGACTGTTGCGACGAGCCGCTCGGCATCGAGTGCGTCGGCGGCGTCTGCGCGAGCAAGCGCCCGGCCTAGCTCTGGAGATTGCGGGACCGAGGGCACGCGCGTTCGCTCGCGCGTGCCATACTCGTCTCGTGTGCATCCCCCCGCAGGCGTTGCTCGCTGGCGTGCTGCGCCGCATGCGCGACGAGGGCTACGTCCCGCCCGACGCCGAGCTCCGCGCGCTGCTCGGCGCCGGCGTGCGACCCACCGACCCGCCCGAAGGCCACCCGCTGCGCGAACGCCTCGCCACGCTCACGCCCCTGCCTCGGCGCTGAGGTAGCGAGCCGAAGCATCGGCCGCCTCCACGGGCGGCCGACACAGCTTCACAGAGCCTGACTACTTGCAGGTCGCGGGCACCAGGGTGACGTTCGACAGCCCCAGCGCCGCGTTCAGCGACTTGTACGCCGCCTTGTCCTTCACGAAGAAGTCGATGTGGTTGCCCTTGATGGCGCCGCCCGTGTCGTCCGCGAGCAGGTAGCCGTCGTGCGTCGAGCCGTCCGGCATCGTCTTGCCGGCGAGCTCGGGCGAGTAGAGCCGCGTGCCGAGCGCGATCACCGAGGGGTCGACCGCGATCGAGTGGTAGGGCTGCAGCGCGCGCCCCGCGGCGCCGCGCCCGGTCGAGTACTTGGCGTCGAGCTCGGCGTAGCAGTCGTACTCCGAGTGCACGCACGACCCGGCCCAGTTGAGCGCGCGCCCGTCGTTCAGGCGGCCCGTGCCCTCGAGACGCATCGCCTTCGCGAACTTGGGCGACACGGTGGCGAGCACTGCGCCCGCGCGCGAGTAGATGGGCACGGTCTTGTCGCCGCTGAAATCCGACTCGACCGCGATGTAGTAGTAGGTGAGCTTGAACGTGCCGAGCGCCGCGCAGTCGGGCTTGCTCGCCGGCGTGGGCTCGGGCTCCTTGCTGTCCTTCGAGCTGCCCGCGCAGGTCGGCGCGCGCAGGTCGGCGAGGTCGCACCAGTACGGCGCGCACACTTGCTTGCTCGCGATGCAGGCGCTCACGTCGGTGTGCGAGGCGTCGTGGCCGCTCTCGCACCCCTCGCCCGGGAACAGGTCGGCGGTGGTGACGTTGGTGAGGTACTCGAGGGGCGCCGCGTTGCCCTTGGCGGGTTGCACCACCTTGGCCGTGGTGCAGCTCTCCGGCACGCCGATCGGGAACCCGGCCGCGGGCGCCTTGCGGATGCGCGCCTCGGTGTCGGCGCCGTACTTGCCGTCCTCACCGATCTTGTCCTCGGGGTGGTTGCGGTTCCACAGCCGCTGGAACGCGAGCACGTCCTGGCCGCGCAGGTCGACCGCGCCGGCGCCGACGTAGTCGAAGTGCACCGGGTCCTTGCTGCCGAGCCACCGGAAGCCCTCGGCCTCGAGCGCCGCGCGCCAGCTCGACGCGTCCTGCACGTCGAGCGCGATGCCCGTCTCGTGGTTGCTCGCGCCCGGGCGCGCCCACGCCTTGATGCCGCACTCCGGGCGGCTGCCCACCCGCGAGATGAAGTACTGCTGGGCGACGGTGCGGAACATGTGGTTGACGTGCAGCCGCGCGCCCTTGCGCGCCGCGACCGCGCGGACGAGCGCCTCGGCCGCGGGCTTCTCGAGGTAGGGGTTCGGTGTGCCGCTCGTGTCGAGCGCGCCGCCGCCCGGCACCTGCACCATCATGTCGGGCTTCACGCAGCGGGAGAGCTCCTCGAGGATCTGCAGCGAGAGTCCGCGCACCGCCTCGCTCGAGCACCCGCCCTTGGCGATGGCGTCGTCGACCGAGCCCTTGGTGGAGATCGCCGCGGGCGGCGGCTTGCTCTGCCCGCCGGTGATGGCGAACGAGCCCTTCTGCGAGCCCGAGTGGGTGTCGGTCGTCAGGTCCCAGGTGTCCTTCGAGGTCTTGACCAGGCTCGGGAGCTTGTCCCAGTTGCGGTCGCCGATCTTGTAGATCGCGCGCCGGGGCCCGACCTCGACCGGCAGCGAGTTCACCGTGCCCTGCGAGGTGATCTCGACGAACACGCAGGCGTCCTTGGTGATGACCTTGGTGGCCGGGGCCTTGCCCCGCGCGCCGGGGATCTGGACGATCGCCTTGCTCGCGTCGACCGGCGAGGAGGCGTCGCCCTCGGGGGCGCACCCGAGCTTGCTGGCGAACGGGATCGTGCCGCTCGGACAGTCGACGCACGCGACGCCGCCCTTGCCGTCGCTCACGCGGTAGGTGCCGTGCACGCCGTCCGGCGACGAGGCGAAGCAGGTGGTCTCGGTCGCCGACACCGGTCGCGCGGCCCAGGTGTCGTCCTCGGCCGGGGGCAACACGAGCGCCTTCTCGCACTTCAGGAAGTCGAGCACCGGCTCGAGCCCCGACGTGTCGAGCAGCGCCTTCTCGCAGGTGCCGCACGCCTTGAACGCGTCGCTCGAGGACGGGTCGTCGATGGCGGCGGACGCGCAGGGCAGGCAACCCGCGATCTTCTTGCCGATCGACGCGAGCGCCGCCTTGACCGCCTTCTTGCCCTCCCCGTCGCAGGTGCCGAGCGAGGCGCCACCGGTGTCCTTCGCGGAGAGCCCGGGCCCGGCGAAGGCCTTGCCCGTGGGCGAGACGCCGGACTCGGCGAGCGTGCTCAGCACCGACCCGAGCACCTCGAGCCGCTCGTCCTCGTCGAGGCGGCCGGCGTTCGAGTAGCGCGCCTCGCTGCCCTCGAACACGCGCGCGATGTCGTTGGCGTCGTGCTCCTGCTCCATGCCGAGCCAGCGGGTGAGATCCATCACCACCCGGCCCTCGACCTTGGGCTTGCCGGCGGCGTCGTGGCCGTAGAACGCGAGCGCGACCCTCGTCGCGTCGCTCGACGACAGATCGGCGGTGGCCTCGCTGCCGAGGTCGTCGAGGAGGTCGAACTCGATCTCCCACCAGCTCACGCCGTAGGCCTTGGCGACCGCGTCGGTCGGCTTGGCGTCGAGGATGACGAGGTTGACCGTGCCGCTCCCGCTCAGCGACGGCGCGCGCGGGTCGTCGATCGGCGGCGGGTCGGAGGGGGGCGCGTCGCTGTCGCCGCCGCCTCCACACGCGACGAAGGCAGTGCTCGCGAGGGTCAGGGGCAGGAGCAAGCGGAGGAAGCCACGCATTCCTTCACCCATAGCAAGCGCTGCGCCCTCGCGCCGGTCCGATGGAAAGGCGCACCTGCGACCACCTGGCCGTCATGTGCGCATGCGAGGGGCACGTGGATGTGACGGCTTGGAACGGCCAAACGCGCGACGGGGCTCAGCTCGCGAGCCGTCGCCGACGCTCGACCTCGCGGGCCGCGGCGCCGAGGGTGTTGCGCGCGACCAGGCGTTCCAGCAACTTCACGCAGGCCTCCTCGTCGGCGTCGCCGTCGTCCGCACCGGCCAGGGCCGCGAGCGCGAACTCGAGGATGGCGTCCCCCTCGAGCCCACTCTTCTCGAACGCGACGGCCAAGTCGAGGTGGGTGCGGGCGTCGCCCTCGGCGTCGCGCAGCCGCGGCGGCCGGCACCCGAACAGCGCCTCGAGGGTGGCGCCGTCGGCGTTGAGGACGAGCGCGGGGATGCCCGCCTGGCAGCGGTCACAAACGACCACCCGACCGGCCTGGACGGCGATCGGTCGGGTGGAGTCTCCGCAGCCTGCGCACATGGGTGCCCAGGATAGCGCCCGCGGAGGGGCGCCGCGCTATCTCTGAATCTGCGTCGGCTCGCTCAGAGGACGTCGAACTCGAACGCCTTCTTGGAGCCCTGCTTGTTGGGCATCATGAAGGGCACGAAGAAGGTCTTGACGCCGATCTGCGCGCCGAACTGGAACGGCACCATCGGGGTGGCGATGCCGCGCGAATCGGCGACCTCGACCCACACCTTGTAGCGGCCCTTGAGCACCGCGCGCGCCGCCGGGAAGTAGACCGACTCGACCTTGCCCTCGGGGCAGTTGTCGACGCCGTTCTTCATGCCGAGGCAGTCCTTGTCGAGGACCAGCGAGCCGCTGTCGCGCATCTTGAAGTTGACCTCTTTGCCGTCCGGCCCGAGGACGTGGAGATCGAGGTCGACCGCGATCTTCCAGGCGATGACGAAGCCGAGGTGCTTGGGCGCCGACTGGTAGGGGCAGCCCTCGTCGATCTGGCCGTTGCAGTTGTTGTCGACGCCGTCGAAGCAGAGCTCCTTGTTGGACTCCTTCACACACGAGGTGTTCGGGGTCTCACCGCTCGACGACGACCAGTTGCCCCAGGAGATCGAAGCCGATCCGCTGGCACCACCGACCGGGGTGACGACGGAGCCACCCGCGCCGGCCGTGCCACCGCCGACGGGTTCGGGGAGGGGCGCGGGGGTGGC
>CAZUZY010000201.1:0-14737 GCA_964624885.1 uncultured Polyangiales bacterium
GCGCGTGGGCCATCGTCGCCGTCGTGTCCGTCGCCGCCTGGGCGCTCGTCCTCTATCTGCGGCACGACCGCGCGTCCCGGCGCGCGGCGGGGGTCGCGAGCACCAGCGCCGCGAGCTCGGTCTCCGCGGTCCCTCCGTCCCCCTCGTCGAGTGCGGCCGCCTCCGTGGAGCTCCTCGAGCCCGAGGACGGCGGTTTCTACACGAGCCATCGCCCCCCGACGATGTACCGCTGGAAGACGCTCGGCCCCGGAGGCCGCGTGGCGGTCGAGATCGAGCGCGTGCTCCCAGGCCGGTTCGAGCCGCTCGGCACCAAGCTCGCGCCCGAGGGTGACGACTACCTCCTCGTGAAGTGGGCCGACCTGCGCGCCACGCCCGGTCGCCTGCGCATCCGCGCCACGCGCGACGGGAGCACGCCGTGGCGCGAGTTCTCGTTCGACGAGCACGCCCTCGCCCGGGTGCTGCGCCACAAGCGGGTGCGGGTCGGCATCGAGCGCATCCAGCACGAGCCGTTCGTCCGCTGGAACCCCGACACCGGCAAGCAGGAGGGCTTCGACGTCGAGCTCGCCGCCGCGATCGCCGGGGAGCTCGGCGCCGAGGTCGACCTCGTGCCGTCCACCTGGTCGGAGTTGCTCACCCCCTCGCACCGGTTCGATCTGGTCCTCTCGGCGGTGAGCATCACCAAGGAGCGCTGCAAGTCGTTCACGTTCTCCCGGCCCTACCTGCAGGTCGGACAGCGCCTCGTCGTGCGGGGCGATCACCTGCTCGGGGCGAGCGACGCATTCGTGCTCGGGGCCCAGAAGAACACCACCTCGGAGGCGGCGGCGCGGAGCTCCTACCCGAAGGCCACGCTGCAGCTGTTCGACACGACCGATCTCGTGTTCGCGGCGCTCGGCAACAAGTCGGTGGCGGCGATCCTGGTGGACGAGCCCCTCGCCGCCGCGCGGCCCGAGATGACCATCCAGGGCAGCGACGGCTGGCGCTTCTCGTCGCCCGAGAAGGCCGACGAGGCCTACGGCATCCTCATGCCCGCGGGGGAGGACGAGCTCGCGGCCAAGGTCGACGCCGCGCTCGAGGCGATCGAGAAGTCGGGGCGCCTCACCGCGCTCGCCACGCGTCACCACGTGCCGCTGCGCAAGGGCTCGGCCGCCGGCTGCCCGAAGTAGCTTTGCGCGCCTCCGGCCTCTGTGCGATCGCCACCCATGCGTTGGAAGCGCGCCTCCCTCGTCGCCTCCGTGACCCTCGCCGCCTGCGCGGCGAGCACCACCCCCCTGGTCGCACCGAAGGAGTGCAGCGCCGTCGCGTCGGGGGTCGTCTCGCACAGCGCTCCGAGCGCGACGCCGACCAGCGTGGGGAGCGCGTCCGCCTCGACCTCCGCGGCGCCCACCTCTTCGATCGCGCTCCAGCCCGTGCGCAAGTTCACGCGCAAGGATCCGACGCCAGCCAAGACGGCGCTGCGACCGTTCCGCCTCGCGATGCTCGAGGGTGCGCTCCTCCTGCTCGAGGGTCCCGGCCTGGAGGTCTGGAACGGCGTCACGTTCGCGCGGCGGAAGGACCTCGAGAAGGGGCTGCACCTCGATCCGGAGGGCGACCTCTCCCACCCGGTGCTCGACGCGGTCGGCCGCTTCCCGGACGCCTTCTACCTGGTCACGGCGAAGGTCCCTCCCCAGTACGGCGCGCGCCTCTTCGGGCCCTCGCAGCAAGGCTGGAAGGAGCTCCAGAAGTGCGAGGGGAGCCTCGCGAACCGGCTCGAGCTCCACCCCTGGGGCGAGGGGGTCCTCACGATCTGCACCGGCCACCCAGGGGGTGGGGTCTTCTCCACGTTCGGCAAGAAGCCCTGGCCCGCGCCGGTGGTCCCCAAGCGAAAGGCCAAGGGCCCGCCGTCGGAGCGCTGCCAGGACCCGAACGCGCTGTTCGAGCCCATCGGTGGAAGCCTCGACACCGCCGGGCGCCTCGTGTTCTCGGTCCAGCACTGCGATGGCTTCGAGCACGGCGCCGCCCGCTGGGTCGACGGCGCCTGGGTGCCCACGGTCGAGCCGGTGACGATCGCACGCGCCGAAGACAAGGACCTCACCTTCGAGATCGTGAAGGGTCGCGTGCATGCGCGGTCGAGCGACGGTGCGCGCGAGATCGTGCTCCCCGATGCGGGGGCGCTGGCCGTGGATCTCTGGGTCTTCGACCACGGACTCTGGGTGTCGGCCACGTGGGAGGAGCCGCACGCCGCGCACCGCGCGCTGTACCGCGCCAAGCTCTGACGAGTCCCGCCGCCCCTCGATCTGGCGTACGCTGGCCGCGTGGTCCGGGTCGCCCACTACGCGTTCGAGCGGCCGGTCGCGGTGCTCGGCGATCTCCACGGCCGACTCGATCTCCTCGACCGACTGTTGCCTCGGCTCGACGACCGCGCCCTCGTCGTGATCGGCGACGTGGTCGACCGCGGCCCCGACGCCCGCGGCACCGTCGAGCGTCTGCTGCAGCGCGGCGCGGTCGGCGTGCGCGGCAACCACGAGGAGTGGGTCCGCGCGTTCCTGCGCGGCGAGGGCCTCGATCCGTTCTCCATCCTCCCCAAGATGGGCGGGCTCGCCACGCTCCGCTCCTATGGCGCCGTCGGCGACACGGTGGCCGAGCTCGAGGGCCAGGCGTGGCGGTTCCCCGAGGCGCACCGCAAGTTCCTCGGCGCGCTCGCCCTGACCGCGCGCCTCGACGTGCTCGGTCAGTCGTACTGGTTGATCCACGCGGGCGTGCCCGCCCACGTCTCGTTCGAGGGGGTACCGTTCGCCGACCTGGTCCCCTGGCTCGCGGAGCACCACGCGCAGGATCTCCTCTGGAGCAAGAACGATCCGGAGGCGTGTCCCCCGGTCGACCACCCGGTGATCATGGGCCACCGACCGCGCGCGGAGCCCCTCGACACGGGCGACGTGCTCGCGATCGACACCGGCGCGGGCAGCCCCGACGGTCGCCTCACCGCGCTGCTCCTGCCCGAGCGCACCTTCGTCACGGTCGGCCCGGAGTGATCAATCGGCGATCACGTCCACGGCGAGGCCACGCGCCCGCGCCGTCGCGAGGACGATGTGCATCGTGCTCAGCATCCGCTGGACCTCGGCGTCCTCGGTGAGTCCGGCCTCGATCGCGCGCAGCTCGGCGTCGAGGCGCGGAGCCTCCGCCAACGTGTACGAGGCGTCGCCGTAGTAGTCCGCCATCCGGCGCACGAACGAGAGCCCGTGCGCCTCCGCGAAGGCCACCATCCGCGCGTGGGGCTCGGGGGGCAGCCCGACGTACTCGGTGCCCTGCACGTCACCTCCACGGATCGAGAAGTCGAGCATCGTCTCTGCGTACCACGCTCCCCAGGTGGGGACTCGAGTCCCCAGTTGCGCGGGGAAGAGGCACGGGCTCGTCCCTCGGATACACTCTGGCACTCGCCGTGCTGGTGCTCGAGGCGTGACCAAGGAGCCGACCATGACCCGCACCGTCTTCGTCCCCGTGTTCGCGATCGTCGGCGCGCTGCTCGGAGGGTGCGGCGACGCCGCGACGTCCGTGGAAAACCCGTCGGACGGCGGGAGCACGGACGACGCCGCGACCGACACGGGTGCGAGCGACACGGGTTCCCCGATCGACACCGGTTCCCCGGTCGACACGGGCCTCGCGTCCGACACCGGTGTGGCAGCCGACACGGGGACGCCCACGGACACCGGCGCCACGCCCACCGACACGGGCACGCCCCCGACCGACACGGGCGTGCCGCCGACCAAGACGCTGCTCGGGAAGTACGTGATGACCTGGTACTCGTTCCAGGACAACACGCCGGTGAACTCGGCGATCAGCGGCTCCGGGCGCAAGCTCGTGCCCTACCTCTCGGTCGCGCTTCCGTTCCGCCTGCTCAAGCCGTTCGGCGGCAAGCTGGCCTACGGCGACTACCTCTACGTGGAGTTCCTCGACGGTCGCACGATGCCGAACGGCACCAAGCACACCGGCTGGGTGCAGATCGACGACTACTGCGGCGACAGTGGCGACGACAGCTACTGCTTCCAGACGGTCGGCGGCACCAAGTACCCGAACGTCGACCTCTACCTCGGCGACTTCTCGAAGTCGGGCATGAGCACGACGAGCTGCACGGGGCCCGCGGGGAGCGGTCAGGAGCTGACGAACCTCTCGACCGGCACGCCGGGCTCGGCCTGGGTGGCGGACTACGGCGGCAAGGCGCTCGGGCCAGGGAAATGCGGCGATCTCACGTCGGCGAAGGCGGCGCACGGGTCGTGCTGGGACTACACCCCGCCGTCGAGCTCGGCCTCGATGTGCGCGGGGTGCAGCACGTCGTCGTGCACGAGCTGGTAGCTCACTCGGACCGGAGCTGTGCGAGCTCTTCGGCCGACACCCAGCGCACCCCGGGCCTGTGAAGCGGGCAACGCCGGGGCCAGCTCCAGCCCTTGCCCACATCGCGCGCGGAGACCACGTACTGGTTGCCGAACGGTGCGAGTGCGAACCCGGCGCCCGGGAGCGAGACGGCGTGGGCCACTTTGCCAGTGGCGGTCATCCGCGCGAGCACCACACGCTCTGCCTCCTTGCCCTCCGGGAGCTCCTGTCCGGCGATCACCACCCTGCCCTTGGCGGTGCCCGAGACGAGCCACTCCGCCGCATCGCGAGCGAACCCCTCGATGGCCCAGCGGCCGTCGACCGCGACCGACAACGGGTCGGGCTGGTCAGCGAAAGGAACGAGGACAGACGTGCTCGGCTGGCCGTGCATCGTCGAAGGTTCGAGGACGACCAGCAACGAGCGTTCTGCGCTCAGGGCGCGGGAGAGGCGGTAGGACTCGAACAGCCGGGGCTCCGTCGAAGACTCGGTCGGCGCGAGCTCGGCGCTGACGCAGTGGGTGGAGGAGGAGCACAGACCGTCGAACGCGATCCAGGCGTGCTCGCCGAGCCCGAAGACCATGGTGCGGAACACGTGCCGGAGGCCATGAGCCCACCTCGGTTCGAGCAAGCGACTCGCTCGCACGAGACCCAGCGCCCTGGCGCCGGTGACGCGGTATTCGGAGCCTCCCGAGCGGACGTCCCCGTAGAAGGCCCCTCCGAACCACACCGTGTCGTCCTGCATCACGGCAACGTCGGTGAGTCTGAGGCGGTGGTCCGCCCAGCGTGGATCGGTCCCCACGATCGCCGCACCGTCGAGCCGACGACCACCATCGACGTCGAACCACTCGACGCCGAGCGTCCAGCGACTCGTGACGGGGTCCATCGTCAGCCGCGCCTTGACCACCGAGTGAGTTCCGACGCCGACGTGTTCGTCGGGTGCGACCTCGAGGCGCCAGTCTCCACCGCCACGCGAGAGCACCCGGACGGTGTTCGCCTGCTGCACGACGACGGCCCCCACACCGGCGTCCCAGAGTACGGCTCCGTCTTCCTCCCGCGCCGAGCAACCGAGCGATGGCTGCTTCGAGGGAGCGGGAGCCGATGTCCGCGACGCGCAAGCCGCCGCGACGACGAGCCACGACGCGACGAAGGCTCGCGCGACGAAGGCGGCCACGGCCCTCAGCGCGGCTCCCCACACTTCTTGTCGCGGGTCGAGGCGGTCGAGTGGCTCGTCGGGCCACGATGCGCACGGGTGGCGAGCACGGCGAAGACCATCGCGACGAGCCTCGCTCGATTCATGCCAGGCGAAATACTCCGGGACGGGCCAGGCATCCATGCACCGAGCTCGACGCGACCGGTGCAGAGGCTCTGCGGGAATCCCGGCAGGCGCCTGCCGAACTACGCGCCGTGCACGAGAAGTACTACCCCCTCCCGGTGACGGAGCTGCGCCCGACGAGAGCCCCGAGGCGCGCGTGACCGTCGCCGTCGTCGCCGAGAAGCCCTCCGTCGCGCGCGACATCGCCGCCGTGCTCGGCGCGACCAAGCGCGGCGACGGCTGCTTCGAGGGCAACGGCTATGTCGTCACGTGGGCCATCGGTCACCTCCTCGCGCTGGCCCAGCCGCACGAGATCGACCCTGCGTGGAAGCGGTGGAGCCTCAGCACGCTGCCCATGCTCCCGAAGGAGTTCCCGCTCGTCGTCGTGCCGGCCACCGAGGCACAGTTCCAGATCGTGCGACGCATCCTCCGGAGCCGCGCCGTGGACAGCGTGGTCTGCGCAACCGATGCGGGGCGCGAGGGCGAGCTCATCTTCCGGCAGCTCTACGAGGCGAGCGGTTGCCGCAAGCCCGTGCGCCGGCTCTGGATCTCCTCGCTCACCAGCGAGGCCATCCGCGAGGGCTTCGCGCGCCTCGCCGACGCGCGCGCCTTCGACGGCCTGGCCGACGCCGCGCGGGGGCGCAGCCACGCCGACTGGCTCGTGGGCATGAACCTGTCGCGTGCGTACGGCCTCACCCTCGACCAGGAGATCTCCGTCGGCCGCGTGCAGACCCCGACCCTCGCCATGCTGGTGGAGCGCGAGCTCGCCATCCGCGCGTTCACCCCCGAGGACTACCTCGAGGTCGTGGCCACGTTCGAGGGCGAGGCGGGCACCTACCAGGGCCGGTGGTTCCGCCCGCCCGTCGGTGACGAGCGCGGTCCGCAGCGGCGCCTCCCCGCCGACGGGCACGAGGCAGCGACCATCGTCGCGTGCGCGCGCACGGGCGACGCGGCGATCGAGTCGGTGAGCGCCGAGACCAAGCGCCTCCCGCCGCCCCTGCTCTACGACCTCACCGAGCTGCAGCGCCACGCGAACCGGCTCTACGGCTACAGCGCGCAGCGCACGCTCGAGATCGCGCAGTCGCTCTACGAGCAGAAGGCCCTCAGCTACCCGCGCACCGACAGCCGTCACCTCTCGACCACCGTGGCCCCCACCCTCCCGGACATCGCCCGCGCGATCGCGCCCGCCTATCCCGGGCTCCTCGCGCCGCGCACGGGAGCACCACTCAGTCCGCGCTTCGTGGACGATGCGAAGGTCACCGACCACCACGCGATCATCCCCACGCTCGAGCGTCCGCGCGCGCTCGCCGAGCCCGAGCGACGGATCTACGACCTCGTGTGCCGGAGGCTCCTCTCCGCGTGGCACGACGACCACGTGTCGGCGGTCACCCGCGTGGTCACCGCGGTGTCGTCGGCCGAAGCCCGGCACCGCTTCGAGAGCCGCGGCACCGCGGTCCTCGCCGTCGGGTGGAAGGTCCTCGATCTCGCGGTCGACAAGCCACACGCGCGCGACGACGAGGGCGAGGACCAGGTGCTCCCGGCCGGTCTCCGGCGAGGCGCCCCCCAGCGGGTGCGCGACGCGAAGGTGGAGAAGAAGCGCACGCGCCCTCCGAGCCGGTTCACCGAGGCGACGCTGCTCACCGCCATGGAGACCGCCGGCCGCGCGCTCGAGGAGAAGGAGCTCTCGGCGGCGATGAAGGAGCGCGGCCTCGGCACACCCGCGACACGCGCGCAGATCATCGAGGCGCTGCTCCGCCGCGCGTACGTTGTGCGCGAGGGCAAGGCGCTCGTGCCCACCGAGAAGGGCATCGGCCTCGTCGAGGTGGTGCACCCCGACGTGAAGAGCCCCGCGATGACGGGCGAGTGGGAGGCCAAGCTGCGCCGGATGCACCGCGGCGAAGGCGACCTCGCGACCTTCATGGCCGACATCGAGGCCTACGTCACCGAGGTCGTCGGCCGCGTGGCGCGAGCACCCGCGGTCACGAGCCGCGTGGCAGACGCGAGCGTGCCGAGACGAGAGCCCACGCCATCGATCGAGCGCGCGAGGCCCGTCGAGGCGCGCACGCCGGTCGCGCCCGACGATCTGCAGGGTCTGCTCCGCCGCGCGTTCGGGTTCTCGGCGTTCCGCCCCTTTCAAGAGCTCGTGTGCCGCACCGCCACGCGCGGCCAGGACCTCTTGCTCGTCATGCCGACCGGCGCGGGAAAATCCCTCTGCTACCAGCTCCCAGGCCTCGCGCGCGGAGGCACGACGCTGGTCGTGAGCCCGCTCATCGCGCTCATGGAGGATCAGGTCGGCAAGCTCCTCGGGCAGGGCTTCCGCGCCGCCCGCATCCACTCGGGGCGCGACCGCAAGGAGTCGCGGCAGGCGTGCCTCGACTACCTCGACGGCCGCCTCGACTTCTTGTTCATCGCCCCCGAGCGCCTCCGCGTGGCGGGGTTTCCCGAGATGCTCGCGCGCCGACCCCCGACGCTGGTGGCCGTGGACGAGGCCCACTGCATCTCGGCGTGGGGCCACGACTTCCGACCCGACTACCGATTGCTCGGCCAGCGCCTGCCGCTGCTCCGTCCGGCGCCGATCGTCGCGCTCACCGCCACCGCGACGCCGCTCGTCCAGCGCGACATCGTCGAGCAGCTCGGCCTCGTCGACCCGCGCCGCTTCATCCTCGGCTTCCGCCGCGAGAACCTCGCGATCGAGGCGGTCGAGCTCGCGCCCAAGCAGCGCCCCGCCGCGATCAAGGCCCTGCTCGCCACCAAGGGTCGACGGCCCGCGATCGTCTACTGCGCGACCCGCAACAGCGTGGAGGAGATCGCCGAGAAGCTCGGCAAGCGCGCGGCGGGCTACCACGCGGGCATGGATGCGTCGACGCGGGAGCGCGTGCAGCGCGCGTTCCTCACCGGCGAGGTCGAGGTCATCGTCGCGACCAACGCCTTCGGCATGGGGATCGACAAGCCCGACGTGCGCACGGTGGTGCACGCCGCGCTCCCAGGGAGCGTCGAGAGCTACTACCAGGAGATCGGCCGCGCCGGCCGCGATGGCGCCGCGTCGATCGCCGTCCTGTTCCACTCGTACGCGGATCGGGCCACGCACGAGTTCTTCTACGAGCGCGACTATCCCGAGCCCGAGGTGCTGGCGAAGGTGTACGCGCGGCTCGGCAAGGAGCCGCGCGCGCGCGGTAGTCTGAAGCTGCGACTCGACCCCGAGGTGCTCGACAAGGCGCTCGAGAAGCTCCTCGCGCACGGCGGCGCGATCCTCTCGGCGACGGACGAGCTCACCCGCGGGCAGCCGAAGTGGCGTGACGCGTACGTCGCGCAGCGAGAGCACCGGGCGGCGCAGCTCGAGGCGATGGTGCGGTTCGCCGGGGCGCCCGGCTGTCGGATGGTCGCGCTGGTGAAACACTTCGGCGACCAGGAGGACACGCACCAGCCGTGTGGACACTGCGACCACTGCGCCCCGGAGCGGAGCGTCGCGGGGCGCCACGCCGAGGCGAACACCAGCGATCGCGCCGCGATGGCGCGCATCCTCGCCACGCTCGCCCGCGACGGCGATCTCGCCGTGGGCCGCCTGTTCGAGGAGACGTTCCGCGACGGCTCGGTCCATCGACGTACGTTCGAGCACCTGCTTGCAGCGCTGCACCGCGCACGGTTGATCGCGGTGACGGAGGCGACGTTCGAGAAGGAGGGCAAGGAGATCGTCTACCGGCGGGCCTCGATCACGTGTGAGGGGCGTGACGCCTCGCTCGATCAGGTGAAGATCTCGGTGGAGAAGCCCGCGGTGGTGAAGCGCGCACCGGCGAAGAAGAAGCGCAAGGCCAAGCGCCGGCGCCGCTGAGCGGTTCGGCGAGCCGACATTCACGGTGTAAGCTGGGCACATGCCCGCAGACCCTGCGCGCGCGCTCGATCCCCGTTTTCCGAACCTCCGTCCCGAGGTCGTCGAGGGGTACCTGCGCGCACCCGCGAACGTGCGGGCCGAGGTGGTCGACGGGGAACTCTCCCTGCAGCCTCGCCCCCGCCCCGGACACGCGCGCGCCGCCGGCAAGCTGAACGCGACGCTGGACGGCCCGTTCGATCGCGGCGGCGACGGCCCCGGCGGCTGGATCCTGCTCGTCGAACCCGAGCTGCACCTCGGCCCGAACCCCGACATCCTCGTGCCGGACCTGGCGGGCTGGCGTCGCGATCGCTTCCCGACCAACGCCTTCGCGGACGACGCCCCCGCGCACCTCTCGGTCGCGCCGGACTGGGTCTGCGAGGTGCTCTCCAGGCGCACCGAGGCCCGCGACCGCGGAGAGAAGATGCGCCTCGACCGGCGCGAGCAGGTCGCGCACGTATGGCTCCTCGACCCCGCGCTGAAGACCCTGGAGGTGTTCCACCTCTCGCAGGGCCTCTACGCGCTCGTGGACACCTACGAGGGCGACGGTGACGTCCGCGCGGAGCCCTTCGACGCGATCGCGCTGACGCTCGGCGCCCTCTGGAGCTAGCCGCTGCTCGTTCGACGACGTTCGCCTCGCGCGGAGGGGTAGGGGGTCTTGGAAATCCACACGAAGGTCAAAGATTCTTTGACCTTCGTGCGAGCGGTCCGGAAAGGAGACGGCTCGGCAAGTCCCGTCGCGCCCCACACGAAGGTCAAAGATTCTTTGACCTTCGTGCGGAATCCGCGGACCCCCACCCTCCCCGGCCGTGCCGTCGCTCGTGCGGCCGCCGTTGCGCTCACCGGCGGCTCGCTCCGGTCACTTCGCGGTGGGATGCGCCTTCGCGGCGAGGCGTTCCCAGCTGTTCGAGGGATCCTGCCGAGCCTCGCCGTCGACGGCGCAACGACGCTCACGGACGGTCGGGTGTTCTTCGTCCTCGGACGGGACGGATCCCAGCAGGCTTTCGTCTACGGCCTCGACAACCGCTGGGAGCCCGTGACCGTGAACGTCCTGACCGTCGAGGCCTCGCTCGGCACGACCGAAGTGGTGCCGATGCGCCCGCTCTGACGCGTCCTCAGTCATACAGATCCGCCGTGCCGAAGTACTTCGTCGCCGTGGCGGTCGGTGCGTCGAAGCTCGGGTTCAGCACCTTGCTCGCGCAGTCCACCGGCAGGGCGGACTTCGGATCGAGGAGGAACGCGCGCAGGAGCTGGGCCGGGCACCCGGGGACGTCGGGCCCGACCGAACCCGAGGTGAGCACCACGTGCGCGCCGTAGGGGATCTCCACGAACGTCTGGTGCGGCCCCTTGAGGTTGTCGCGATAGCCGTACCCGACGAGCGTGGGCGGCGCCGCCGGATCGAGCGTGCCGGCCAGCGTCAGGATCGGCACCTCCGGGGAGGCGTACTTCAAGGCGACCGGGTCCACTGGGTAGCGCGGCCAGGTGTCCTGCATCGCGTAGGACGGGGCGTTCGCGTTCTGGAAGAAGGTGGCCTTGGCGCCGGCCGCCACGATCTCGGCGTCGTCGGCGTGCTCGCGCGGCCAGAACTCCGAAAGGATGACGCTCACCTGGGTGACCGCCGAGGTGCGCGGCACCCCTGCGCCCTTGAAGATGTTGGAGAACAGCGTGGCGATCGCCGCCTGGTCCGCGTCGTTGCAGCGGTCGAGCCGGTAGATCAATGCCGGCAACCAGTTGCGGAGGTTGTAGTCCATGAGGAACACGCCGAAGACGCTCTTCCAGGTGTCCATGCTCACGCCGAGCGCGTCGCAGTGGCCCGTCTTGAGCGAGGCCACGACCCGGTCGAGGGTCGCGAGCGGGTCGGCCCCGAGGTGCGACGCGCACCGCGGAGCCTTGGGGCAGAGCTCGCCGAAGACCTTGCGCCCGATGGGGTCGAACGCGAGGTCGTAGCGGTGCAGTTGCGCCCCGGGCTGCACGGGCGCGTCGAGGATGACCCCGGCGGCGCGGGTCGGGTGCAGCACGGCGAAGCGGTGCGCCCAGAACGTGCCGTACGAGGCGCCGTACACGAACGTCTTCTGGCCGGGGCGCGCGGTGCGCGAGATCGCCACGTCGAGGTCGTGGGCGGCCTGGGTGCTGTTGTAGAACGCGAGGCGGTCGCCGAGGCGGGCGACGACGTCGTCGCGGCACGCCGGCCACTCGGTGATCAGGAGGCGCGTGCCCCCGGGCGTGCCGCCCTTCTCCGAAACGCACCCGAGGCGCCCCGACTCGCCCACGCCGCGGAACTCGAGCGTGTAGACCTCGAGCTCCTTGTCGAGGTTGGTGAGGAAATCGTGCAGGCCGTAGTACGACTCTGCGGACGCGCCCGGTCCACCCTGCAGGAGCCACAGCTGACGGGCGCCGCTCCCGCGCTTGGAGAGGAACACCTCGATCGTCTCGCCCTCGGGGTGCGCGTGGTCGAGAGGCACCGCGATCTTCGCGCATTGATCGCGGAAGCGATCCGGGCACGGGCCCCACACGATCTCCGGAGGTGGCGCGGTCTCGGCGGTGTCCGAGGCGTCCGCGTCGGCACCTGCGTCGGTCGCCGGGTCCAGCGGCACCGTGGACGAGCCGCACGCGAGCAAGAGAGCCGGGAGGAGGGCGAGCGTCTTTTCGAACCACATGCCCGGAGGATGCTTCGTCGCCGTGGAGCGACCGCTCAGAGAACGCTCAAACGAGCCGGCGCCCGCGGTACGGCTGCTAGAATCGTGGCTCGTGACCTGGATCGCACGCGCCGCGGACGAGACCCTCGCAGAGCTCCTCGCTGGCGACGTCCGCCTCGTCACGGTGCACGGGCTCGGAGGGAGCGGCGCCTCCTCGCTCGCGCGACGCGCGCTGCAGCGCAGGCCCCATCTCGTCGCAGATCTGCGCGGCTGTACGAGCCCGAGGGAGATCCGGGCGCGGCTGCGCTCGGCGCAGCGCGGCCTCATCTTCGTCGACGACGCGCACGCGCCCCAGCACGCGCGAGCCGCGGTGGCCGCGTTGCTGAGACAGCGTGGTGTGAGGGTGGTCGTCGCGGGACGAGGCCCCCTCGGCCTCGCAGGCGAGACGCTCGTACCGGTGACCGCGCTCGATCGGGAAGGGAGCCGCGCACTGCTCTCGGCCGAGCTACGGCGGCTCGGCGCACCGGCCGTCGGTGCGTCCGCGCTCGTCGAAGCCCTCGACGGGTGGCCACTCGCGCTGCGCGCCGTGGCCGCGTCCACGCGGGTGCTCGGCGCGGAGGCCGTGGCGCGTCGAGGCGTCCTCGACTCGGCGATCGACGAGGCCTGCCGCGAGGTGCTGAAATCCCTCCTCGGCGCGATGAGCGAGCCGGAGCGGGCGTGCGCGCGGGTGCTGGCGCGCGCGACGGCGGGTCTCTCGGTGACCTCTCTGCTCGCGGCGCGCGTGGCGAGCCAGCGCACGATCGCGGGGCTGCTCGATCGGGGTGCTCTGGTCCGCGACGGCGATGTCGTGCGACTGCGGCTGCCGGTCGGCTGGTTCGTGCGAAGCGAGACGGGCGAGCGCGAGCGACGCCGCGCCGACGACAGGTGCGCCGAGCTCTTGCTCCGCGAGGGCGAGCGCGCCCGCGACGCGGTCCGGGGCGACCCGGTCGGGGCGAGCAAGGCCCTCGATCGCATCGCCAAGGACCTCCTCCTCCTCGTGTCCGACGACAGCCCCGAGACCGCCGTGCGCGCCGCGCTCGCGCTCGAGCCGATCCTCACCGGCCGCCTCGATCGCGAGGTCGTGTTCGGCGTGTGGCGCCGCGCGACGCGGGCTGCGGCCGAGACGCCCCGGGCGACGCGCGCGAAGGTGAGGCTCGCGTGGATCCGTACGCTGATCGCGCGCGGCGACCACGAGGCCGCCGAGGAGCTGCTGCGCGCCCGCGAAGCGCTCGCGCCGGATCCGCTGTGGGTCGTGTACCGCGCCGTGTTCCTGGCGCACATCGAGGCCTGGCGCGGGGCGTTGACCAGCGCGCGCGCACACCTCGACGAGGCCGACGAGGCCCTCGCTCGCCACCCGATGGCCGAGCCGACCCACACCCACGCCCGCGAGGACGCCCTGCTCCAGCGGGTGTTCGTCGCGTTCCAGGCCGGCGAGCTCGACGAGACCGAGCGCCTCTGTCGCCGCCTCGCCGCCGAAGCCGCGCGCACCCCTTCGCTGCGCATGGTCTCGCTCGCCCGTCGCTTCTCCGCCGAGGTCCTGCTGCAGCGCGGTCGCGCCGCCGAGGCCGCCCGGCTGTTCGAGCGCACCCGCGACGACCTCTTCGCCTACGGTGACGCGACGGGCGCGCTGTTCCTCTGGAGCCGCCGCGTCGAGGCGCTCCGGGCCGCGGGCGACACGACGCGCGCGAAGGAGGAGGCCCGCGCCGCGCGCACGATGGCCGCGCGGGCCGGTGAGGGCGCGTTCGAGCTCGCCGTCTTGCGCGCGCTCGACGAGGGCGACGTCCCCGCCGCGCGGGTCTCGGAGCTCGCGTGGCGGTCGCAGATCCGCTCGCTGCGGCACGAGGCGGAGGAGTGGCTCGCCGGGCGCGAGAGCCGCGAACCGGTGACGCTGCTGCAGCTCGACCCGACGACAGCCGTGGCCTCGGTGGCGGGTCGCACCGCCTCGTTCGGGCGCAGCCGCACGCTGTTCGCGCTGCTCGAGGGGCTCGCGGCCGCGCACACGCGGGGGACGACGCTCTCGGCCGACGAGCTGTTCGCGCTCGGCTGGCCGGACGAGCACGCCGAGCGCGCCTCGAAGAAGCACCGCGTGCAGACCGCCGTCTGGACGCTGCGCAAGAAGCTCCTCGGCGAAGCCCTCGTGACGGAGCCGCACGGGTACGGCCTCGCGCGGTCGATCCGGGTCGTGCGCACCGCGTGACCGGTCAGTCGGCGGCCTGTCGATGGAGCGCTGCGACGAGCCGCGCGTCCCCTGCTGCCTCGCCCTGCACTTCGTAGCGATGCACGCCGGCGAGGAGCAGGACCGCCTCCGCCTCGAGCAACGCGTCGGCGTCTCCATGGCCCATCGCGACGACCCGGACGTCCGGCTGCCGCCGGGCGAGGCCGGCGAGCAGCAGGTCGACGTCGGTCGTCGCCATGTCGACCAGCGCGACCGCTGGCAGCGGCGCCACGCCCGTTCCAGCGAGTCACTGGTCACGAGCAGTATGCGCGTGCGCGCGGCCCGCCCCTCGGGCACGGGCTGCGCCGCGCGCCGCAGCCCTGACG
>CAZUZY010000202.1:0-14710 GCA_964624885.1 uncultured Polyangiales bacterium
CCCTCCGCCTCCTGCGCCTGCGGCTCCGCCGCCGGCGGCCTTCTCGCCGCCCGCCGCGCCGCCCGCGAACCAGTTCGCTGGCACGATGGTGGCGCCTGAAGGCATGGGTGGCTTCGGTGGTGGCGGCTTCGGCGCGCCGCCCGCGGGTCCCCCTGCAGGTGGGCCTCCTCCGGGAGGCTTCGGTGGACCCCCGCCTGGAGGTCCTCCTCCGGGTGGCTTCGGTGGTCCGCCGGCGGGTCCGCCCGGGGGTCCGCCCCCTGGTGGGTTCGGTGGTCCGCCGCCGGGAGGTCCGCCTCCTGGTGGCTTCGGTGGTGCGCCCGGGGGTCCTCCCCCTGGCGGATTCGGTGGCCCGCCCCCCGGCGGTCCGCCTGGTTTCGGCGGTCCTCCGCCTGGGGCGCCAATGGGGGCGCCTCCGGGAGGTACGCCTGGGTTTGGTGGGGCAATGGTCCCAGCAGGATTGGGGGTACCGATGGCAGCAGGTGGCGGCGGCGCGATTCAGCAGCGTAACCCGGTCATGATTCTTCTGATCTCGATGATCTGCGCGCCGTATGCGCTCATCGCGATCATCGGAATGTTCGGCGACCTGGAGAAGGCGGCGCCCGAGAGCCAGAACAAGTTCGCGTGGTGGATGCTGTTGATCCCGATCTACGGGATCATCCTGGCCCTCACCAAGCTCCCGGCCTGGGTGGGAGACGCGAAGAAGAAGTACAACTGTCCGAACCCGAACCCGATGGGTGTCGTGATGTACTTCTTCCTCTCGCCGTTCGCGCTTGCGACCGATCTCAACGAGATCGGCGCCAAGATGGGCGGCGGCTGATCGTCTAGTCGTGTCCGAGGTCGGCGCCCCGTCCGCACCCGAGAGGGACGTACGGGGCGCGGCCGTTTTTGTGGTCGTGATGGCCGCGGTGTTCGCGGCCCCCTTCCCGGTCTGCCCGACCCGGCTCTTGCTACGCATCCCCTGCCCGGGCTGCGGCGCCACCCGGGCGATGCTCACGCTGTTCCGCGGCGACCTCCACGGCTCGCTGCACCTGCACCCGCTCGCGATACCAGCGACCGTGCTGCTGGTGCCCCTGCTCCTGCACACCGCGGTGGCGATCTGGCAACGCGAAGCCGGACGTGAGCTCCCCCTCTGGCTGCTGCGCAGCTGGCAGGTCTTGCTGCTGCTGGCGACGGCCCTCTGGATCGCCCGGTTCTTCGGCGCCCTCGGCGGGCCGGTGCCCGTCTAGGGTGGGCCCACGATCGTGAGCCCACCCACGAGGGCCCACGATCAGGCGTCCGCCTGCGCGCGCCCCGGACGCACCGGTCCGCACGCGAGGACGGCCTCGCGGAGCGCGGCCATCGTGTCGGCCTGGGCCAGCAGGGTCTCTCGCGCGCGCTCGCGCCCGTGGCCCAGCTGCTCGCCCTTGAAGGACAGGTGGGCCCCGGCCTTGTCGACGAGCCCGCGCGCCACGCCGAGATCGAGGAGCTCGCTCGCGGTGTCGATGCCCGCGCCCCACCGGATGTCGAACTCGGCCTCGGTGAACGGCGGTGCGCACTTGTTCTTCACCACCTTCACGCGCGTGCGCGCGCCGAGCTTCTCCTCGCCCGACTTGACGGTCGCGATCTTGCGGACGTCGAGCCGGACCGACGCGTAGAACTTGAGCGCGTTGCCTCCGGTGGTGGTCTCGGCGTTGCCGAACACCACGCCGATCTTCTGCCGCAGCTGGTTGATGAAGATGAGCGTGGTCTGCGTGCGGTGGGTGATGCCGGTGAGCTTGCGCAGCGCCTGGCTCATGAGCCGCGCCTGCAGCCCCATGTGCTGGTCGCCCATCTCGCCCTCGATCTCCGCCTTCGGGGTGAGAGCGGCGACCGAGTCCACCACCACGAGGTCGACTGCGCCCGAGCGGACGAGGGCCTCGGCGATCTCGAGCGCCTGCTCACCGGTGTCGGGCTGGGACACGAGCAGCCGTTCGGTGTCGACGCCCAGCGCCTTGGCGTAGCCCACGTCGAGCGCGTGCTCCGCGTCGATGAACGCCGCGATGCCGCCCGCGCGCTGGGCCTCGGCGATCGCGTGCAGGGTGAGCGTGGTCTTGCCGCTCGACTCCGGGCCGAACACCTCGATCACGCGACCGCGCGGGTAACCCCCCACCCCGAGCGCGAGGTCGAGGGCGGTGGAACCGCTCGGCAGCGCGTTCACCGGCTCCGCCTCGACGTCCCCGAGGGCCATCAGCGAGCCCTTGCCGAACTGCTTCTCGATCGCGCCGACGACGGTCTTGATGGCCTTGAGCTTCTCTCCGAACGATTCGAACATGACACACCTCCGCGTGGGAGCCCCTCGGCCCCCGGCTTCACGACAACGTCGGGTGCTGCCGCATGCAGCGACCCCACGACTTCACGCCGCCGCGTCCCGACCGGGGTCGAGGTGGCGGAAATGGACGGCCTCCTGCACGTGCCGTCGGAGCACGGCGTCCGTGCCCTCGAGGTCGGCGAGGGTGCGCGCGACGCGCTGCAGACGGCCGTAGGCCCGCGCCGAGAGATCGAGTCGCTGGGCTGCGTCGGCGAGCTCGGCGCGCGCCGCCGCGTCGAGCCCGGCCACGCGCTGCAGACTCCGCGCGGAGAGACGAGCGTTGGTCGCGACCTCCACCTCGCCGCGGTGCCGGCGCGCGGCCTGGATCGACCGCGCGTCGAGCACCCGACCGCGGACGACGGCGGAGGACTCGCCGCTCGGAGCCACGGCCGCGAGCGCCGCCACCTCGACCCGGGGCAACACGAGCTGCAGATCGATGCGGTCGAGGAGCGGGCCCGACACCTTCCCCCGGTAGCCGCGCACGCGGTCGGGCGTGCAGACGCACTGGTTGGTGGGGTGCTTGCCGCACGGACACGGGTTCATCGCCGCGACCAGCAGTGGCCGCGCGGGGAACACCGCGCTCCACGAGGCCCGCACCACGGAGATGGTCCCGTCCTCCAGGGGCTGGCGCAGGCCCTCGATCACGTTGCGGCGGAACTCGGGGAACTCGTCGAGGAACAGGACGCCCGCGTGGGCCAGCGAGATCTCGCCGGGGCGTGCGGGGTCGCCGCCACCGAGCAGCCCCGCGTCGCTCACCGAGTGGTGGGGCGCACGGAACGGACGCTCGTGCACCAGCCCGAGGCCTTCGGGCAGGATGCCCGCGACGGAGTGAATCGCCGTCACCACCAGGGCTTCCTCCTCGCTGAGCGGCGGCAGCAGCGAGGGGAGCCGGCGCGCGAGCATCGTCTTGCCCGCCCCGGGCGGCCCCACCATCAAGAGGTCGTGCCCGCCGGCCGCCGCGACCTCGAGCGCGCGCCGCGCGAGCGGCTGGCCGTGGACCTCGGCCAGATCGTCGCCGGTGGGCGGGCGCCCGCGCACGGACCGACGCGGCCCGGGCAAGGGTTCCTCGCCCCGCAGGTGGGCGAGGACTTCCGTGAGATCGCCGGCCGTGCGCACCTCGAGGGTGCCCTCCCCCAGCGCGGCGGCCTCACCCTCGTTGGCGCGGGGGACGACGACCAGGCGAACGCCACGGTCGCGCGCGGCGAGCAGGCGAGGCAGCAGGCCGCGCACCGGGCGGAGCGCGCCCGTGAGCGAGAGCTCGCCGAGGAAGTGGACGTCGGCGAAGGACTCCTCCTTCAAGGCCCCGACCGCCCCGAGCACCGCGATGGCGATCGCGAGGTCGAAGGCGCTGCCGTTCTTGCGCAGGTCGGCCGGCGCGAGGTTGACCGTGAGGCAGTGCGAGTGCAGCAGCACCCCGACCCGCTCGAGCGCGGCGCGGACGCGGACGCGGCTCTCGCGGACGGTGGCCTCCGGGAGGCCGACGACGTCGAACGAGGCGGTGCCGCGGCCGGACTGGACCTCGACCCGGACCGCGTGGGCCTCGAGGCCGACCAGGGCGAGCGTGTGGGCGGTGGCGAGCATGGCCGACCCCACTGCGATCGCCGTGCCGCGACGCTGGCCGCGGATTCTCCGGAAGATCCCGGCTTCGCGGCCGCTCCACCGCCGGCGGTCGCCGGCGGCCGCCGGCGGTCACACCATCGCGCGCAGGGTCTCGCGGACGTACCGTGCGGCCAGCGCCACCGTGCGCGCGCCCCCGTCCGGTCCGAGCGGCGGCGCGACCTCCACCACATCCGCAGCGCACACGCCGAGCGCGCCGAGCCGCCGGATCAGCGCCACGATCCACTCGGGCGTGAGGCCGAGCGCCTCGGGCGTCCCGGTGGCGTCGGCCCACGCCGCGTCCGTCCCGTCGATGTCGTTCGAGAAGTAGACGCTCTCGACCTCGACGGTCTGCAGGTGCGCCATCACCGCGTCGAGCGCGCCGTCCGGGTCGCGCCGGATCTCGTCGGCCCAGAACTGCCGCACCGCGAGCGAGCTCTCCCAGTGACCGCGATCGCGCCCGGAGGCCCGCGTGCCGACCTGCACCATGCGCCCGTCTCGACCGAGGAGCTCGTTCGCGTGGTACGACCAGGTCGCGAAGCAGTAGGGCACCCCGAGCCGGTGGGGCAGCAGATCGGTGTGCGCGTCCGGTTGCACCACGCCCCAGCGGTCCCGCCGCGTGCGGTGCAGGTGAGCGGCGACCGGCCAGGCGACCGAGTGATCGCCCCCGAGGACGAACACCTTGGCGGACGGGGCGAGGCTCGCGAGCAGCCCGAGCGCGCGCTCCTCGATGGAGAGTGGAGACACCGGCAGCGGGAGCCCGCCGTAGAGCGCCTCCCGGGTGCGGTCGATCTGCGCGGTCGACAGCATCTCGTCGTGGAGGAGCTGGGGCACGACGCGGACGTCGCCCACGTCGACGATCGCGTGGTCCTGCATGAACGCACGCGTCTCGTCGTCGAGCAGCGCGCCGCGAATCGCCTGCGGACCGAGGTTCGCGCCGCGCCGATACCCGGCGCCCACGTCCGACGGCACGCCCAGCACGAGGACCCGCGCGCTCGCCACGCGGTCGAGCGCGTCGCCGAAGGCCCGATCGATGGCCGCGTCGTCGTCCACGCCGTAGAGCTTGCGCTGCACCGCGCGCTGCTCGGCGAGCCCGGTGGAGACCACGTAGAGCCCGGCCGCGGCCGGCCGCAGCAGGTGGGTGAGCTCGGTGCGCGCGTCCATGGCGACGAAGCTAGCGCCTCCGCCGCGCGAGCGCCCACTCGGCTGCGTCCCGCACCACCGCGCTCGGGTGCCGGGCCGCGACGTCGGACAGGGCCTCGTCGCTCCCTTGCACGTGGGCGAGCGCGAGGGCGGCGTTGCGGGCCAGCCCTTCCTCGGTCGCGCGGTGCAGCGGGCTCCCCTCGACGAGCTCCGCGAACGGGCGTGCCCCCTCCATGCCCAGGCGGGCGAGGTCGACGAGGCCGAGCTCCGACCAGCGGGCATGGGGCGCGTTGCGCGCCGAGAGCGCCGAGGGGGCGCGCTCCTTGCCGTTGAAGGGGCAGACCTCCTGACAGACGTCGCAGCCGAACAGGTGGTGCGACGCACCCTCCCGCAGCCGCACCGGGATCGGCCCGCGCAGCTCGATGGTGGCCGTGGAGAGGCACGCGCCGGCGTCGAGGACGAAGGGCGCCACGAAGGCCTGCGTGGGGCAAGCGTCGAGGCAGAGCGTGCAGCGACCACAGCGCTCCTCGATCGGGGCGTCGGGCGCGAGCGCGAGGGTCGTCACCACCTCGGCGAGCAGGAAGTAGCTCCCTCGCCCGGGCGCGATGACCATGCCGTTCTTGCCGACGAAGCCCACCCCGGCCCGCGCGGCCCAGGCCCGCTCGAGGATCGGTGCCGTGTCGCTGAGGGGGCGCGCCTCGATCGCCTCGCCGAGGGACCGCACGAACGCCGCCAGCTTGCGGACCTTCTTGCGCAGGTAGTTGTGGTAGTCGCGTCCCCGCGCGTAGCGCGCGATGGTGCGCGCGAGCTCCGGCACGGGCTCGGCCTCGGGTCGGTCGTAGCGCGCGGCCACCACGATCACGCTGCGCGCACCGGCGAGGATGTCGGGGCCGTCCAGCCGGGCGCGGGTGGCGACGTTGGCGGCCAGGTAGTCGAGAGGGCCGTGCAGCCCCTGCTCCAGCGCCGCCCGATACCGGGCGTGCTCCAGCTCGAGCGGCACGTCGGCGCGCGCGATGCCCACCTGCTCGAAGCCGAGCTCGTGCGCCCGCGCGCGCACCCGCTCGGCGAGCTCCTCTCCGAGGACCACGGTCAGGGCGGGAGCGCCGCCATGCCACCGTTGTAGCGCTGGTTGAACTCCTGGTCGCTCATCTGCGCGAGCTTGATGGTCTCGAGCAGCTGACCGATCCAGCAGAAGCCACCGGTGAGCAGGAGCGCGATGCCCATGCCCGTCTCCTTGACGTAGAAGCGCTGGATGCCGCAGACCCCGGTGAAGAGGCCGACCGCGGCCAGGATCAGCGCGGTCTCGCGCTTGAGCGCCTGCCCACCCGCCATGTTGTACGGCTGCATCTGCGCTTGCGGGGGGCCGTAGGGGCCAGGCGGCTGGCCGTAGGGGGGCTGGCCGTACGCGGGCGGCGGCTGCCCGTAACCGGGGGGAGGCCCGTATCCGGGCGGCGGCTGCCCGTACCCGCCACCAGGCGGACCGCCCGGGGGCTGGCCGTAGGGCGAAGGCGCACCCCCGAGGGGAGGCCCACCACCACCAGGCGGCCCACCAGGCGGATAGGGAGGAGATCCAGGGGGCCCACCACCAGGCGGTTGCATCGCGCCACAGTAACCCACCTTCGGCCGCGGTCCATCCCTCGACGATGTTGTCGTCGCGGGAAGGCGACGAAAGGGTCGCGCGTTGCCCGGTCGTGACCGCGTGCCTAGAGTGACGGGGGAAGACTTGGACGAATCCTCTCGTCACCCTCTCTCCGGACTCTCCGGACCCTCCGGGCTCTCGGGACCGCGCCCTGCGCAGGCCAGCGTGTGGTCCGAGGGCGCTTCGGTGCACGTCGTGTCGACGGGACCGCTGGTCGTCCACGTCGCCTCGCCGACCAGGCTCTCCCCTGCCCCCGAGCCCGCGCGCTCCGCATCGTCCCCCGATGGCTCGGTGGCGGGCGGCTTGCTCGAGGTCGTGCGCACCGACGCGGTGGCGCGCGCGCGGGAGGGCCTGCTCCGCCGTGGTCCGACCCGCGTGCTGGCGCTCGCCGTGGCCACGCTCTCCGGTCTCGGCGCGCTCGGTGCGGTCGTGGCCTGGTCGACCGTGGGCGCGCTGGCCCTCGGCTGGCTCCTGCCCTGCGGGATCGTGGCGGTGGCGGCCCTCTGGGTCGCCGTGCGCACCGAGCGTGGTCCGCTCCAGCACCCCCTCGAGCCCGCCGTGCTGCGGTATGCCTTCGCCCACGCGGGTGTCGTGCGGCTCGCGCCGCTGGCACACGAGACGGGGCATTCGCTGCGCGAGTGTCAGGAGGGGCTGGACGCGCTCGTCGCGGCGGGGCACGTCGTGCTCGACTCCGACGAGCAAGGAGGGCTCTTGTATCGCTTCCCTGACGCGCAGCCCGAGGCGACCCGATGATGCAGCTCACCTGCGGGCGCTGCGGGACGCAGTGGGCCATCGTCGGCTCGACCGCGCCGCCCTGCCCACGCTGCGGGGCCATGGTCGCGCCGGCGCCGCCCGTCACCCCTGCCACGTCTCGCAGTCCTCGCGCGGCGACCACCGAGCGCACGGCGCTCGGCACACCCGATCCGGTCGATCGCGAGGTGGCGAGCGCGCACACCCTGCCCGCGCCCACGCCAGCCCAGCTCGCACCCTATGTTTCGAGCACGCCGTCCTACGCCGCGCCCGCGCCGTCGTACCCCGTCTCGCCGGCCTATCCGGCGTCGCCTTCCCAGCCAGCCCCCTCGCCGTCGTACCCGGCCCCGTATCCCGGCGCGCCCGCGACGCACCCCGGCAGTCAGGCGCCGCCGGTGCACCTCGTCATCCACACCCACGCGCCCGCCTACGGCGAGCCGCCCCCGCACGCGCTCACGCCCTACCACCGCAAGCGCGACTCCGGCATCGCCGCGCTCCTCTCGTTCTTCGTGCCGGGCGCGGGGCAGCTCTACAACGGGCAGGTGGGCAAGGGCGCCGCGTTCCTGCTCGTCACCATCTTCGTGAACGTCCCGCTGATGTTCGTGTGGGTGGGCTTCGTCACGCAGCTCGCCACGTGGCTCTGGTCGATGATCGACGCCTACGTGTCCGCCGAGAAGATCAACCGCAGCCCCGGTTGATCTCGCCTGCCTGGCCCCACGCGATGCGGCGTGTAGACTGAGCTCCGTGGCCCGCCCGCGAAGGAAGAGTGAAGCCCCCAAGCTCCGCGTGATCCAGGGCGGTGCGCAGGCGCTCGTGCCGCGGGAGGTGCGTCCGCGTGCCGAGCGGGGCACCTCCACCACCCGCAAGTCGCTCGATCCGGTTCCCGAGGCAGACCCCGCGGTCGTGGCGCAGGGCGAATCGCCGACCGAGCCGGAGCCCGCTCACCGCGTTCGTGGCGCGTCCGCGACGCCCCAGCGGAAATGGCTGGCCGCCGCGGTGGCCTTCGCCGCCGCGGTCCTCGCCTACCTGGTCCTGCGCCGGCGCTGACGCACCGGCTCTCTCGGGCTCACTCCGGGATCTTCGGGGTCTCGCCGCGCGTGACGCGGGCGAGGAACGCCGAGAGGTCTCCCTTGGCCTGGTCGACGTCGAACGCGACGAAGTGCCCGTCCCGTCCGGCGGCGGGCGTGTACTGGCGGAACGCCGCGGTCACCTTGGCCGCGCCGCCCGCGTTGCCCTGGACGCTGTCGACGGGCTTGTTGTCGCCGATCGGCTCGACGATCGGGCCCACCCAGGCGAGCTGCGCCGTGAACGCGTAGTTGATCTGCGGGTTGAACGGCGAATAGGTGTCACCCTTGCCGACCAGCTGGAACAGGTGTCGCGCGAACGGGGTCGCGCCCGGCACCACCACGTCCTGCTGCGCGACGTGCAGTGGATCCGAGGGGTCCGTCCACGACTGCAGCAGGGAGAGCACCGGGTGGAACTCGCCCACCGCCGCCGGGCTCGACTCGCTGAGCGCGATCCACAGCGAGTCCTTGATGTTGACCGGCTGGGTCTTCGAGAGGAGCGAGTCGATGAGGCCCGCGCCCTGCCCGCTGAACACCGCGCCCTTGATCGTGGTGTCGGCCGCGAGGAACAGCGCGCCCTCGGTCGCGCCCTGCGAGTGACCCCAGAACACGATCTTGGTGCCGTCGAGCTTGGGCCCACCCTCCACCGTGAGGGCCTCGGCCACGCGCACCAGCGTGTGCTGATCGGCGGCGCCCTGCAGCGCGTTGTACCGGGCCGCCTGCGGGTTCGCGAAGTTGAAGAACAGATCGTTGGGGCTCGTGGTGGAGCTGCCGCGCCGCGGCCCGTGCTGGACCTGATCGATCCCGAGGACCGCGAAGCCGGTGGTGCTGCCCGCGACGGTGATGCTCGAGAGGGTCTTGGCCGAGCCGTCGACCGCGTGACTGCGGAACGACCCCCCGGTGCCGTGGGCGTAGAGGGCGATCGGCCACCCGCCCGCGGGCGCCGTGCCCTTGGGGACGGTGAGCGCCGCGCACACCTTCTCGGTGCGCACGCTGGTGATCGGCTCGGAGGGCCCACCGGCCGTCGAGAACGCGCCACCCTCGCTCAGGTAGGGCGCGGTGCCCTGCTGGTAGACGGGCACCTCGATCATGCCGTGGTACTCGTCGAAGTCGGGCGAGTCCGCGGCCGGGCACGCGCGCTTGTCCTTGTCGTCGGCCTGGGGACACGGCGACTTCACGCCGGCCGCGCACTTGACCCACGGGTCGACCTTGGGCGCCGCCCCGGCCCGCGCGCTGGTGCGCAATCGATTGGCCACCGTGCGCGGATCGCCGACGGTGAAGACGTTGGCCACCAGCACGTCGGTCTTGGCCATGCCTTCCTTGGCCATCAGGTCGCGCAGCGGCTTGTAGGCGTTCCACGCGTCCGCGAGCTTGGCGTCGCTCGGGGCCGTGTCGGCGATCAGCGCGGCGAAGTCGGCGTCCTGCTTGAAGTCGGCGCCGATGGTGGTGCAGGCGCCCTTGGCGTCGCGTGCGTCGCAGCGCTTGACGCCGGTCTTCATGAGGACGGCGTAGGTGCCGCCGGGCTTGTAGGGGTCGGCGCGATTCGGCCGGACGCCGACGGAGTTCGCGCAGATGTAGCGGTTGCGACCGTTGGTGACGAACACGTTGAGCCCGCGCCGCTGCCCGAACGTGGCGCCGGGCGTGAGATCGACCACCGTGGTCTGGGCCTTGGCCTCGACGCCGATCTTCACCGTGTCGAACTCGAAGTCGTGATCGAAGCGGAACAGCGAGGTGGCGTAGGGGCCGAACGGCTCGGCCTCGAGCACGTCGAGGTAGCGCTTGACCGCGTCGAACCCCATCGGCGGCTTCGGGTCGTGCGGGTGGTTGGCGAACGAGACCTTGCCGCTCGCCTTGTCGCGCGCCGCGTCGTTGGGGAACGGCAGGCGGTAGAAGTCCTCGTGCGCGTCGCCGGCGCGGGGCACCTTGAACAGCGCGACGCCCGTGCCGTCCTTCGGGTCCGGGCACGTGGCGCCCTTCCAGGCGTCGAGGCCGGGCACGAACGGTGGCACGCCCTTGGTGTAGGTGCCCGGAGCCGGCTCGATGGCCGAGGCGCACTTGCCGGCCTGGCAGAGCAGGCCCTGGCGGCAGTCCTTGTTGGTCGTGCAGTTCTCGTTCACGTCGCTCGTGCCCGCGGCGACGCACTTCGGGAACATGCTCGTGCCGTCGAACGCGCAGCGCAGGCCCTTGGCGCAGTCGTTGTCGCCCCCGCAGCCGTCACCGGCGGCGCCGCTGCCGGCCTTCTGACACTTGCCCTTGGCCGCCGCGGTCGCGGGGCCACAGATGCCCGACGCGCACTCGTCTCCGACCAGGCAGGGGTCGCCCTCCTTGCTCGTGCCGGCGGCCGCGCACTTGCCGTCGGCTCCACACGTGAGGCCCTCGCGACACTTCTTGTTCTCGTCGCACGTGCCTCCGATGCCGACGCCGGTCACGGTGTCGTATCCCGGCGCGGTGGCGCCGCCGTTGCAAGCCGCGAAGCCACCCACGAGGAGGGCTGCGCCGAGCCCGCGGGCGACGAGGGAGGAGGTGCCGGGCCGGAGTCGGGAGAAGGAGGTCATGCCCCGAAGGATACCCAAAACGGGCCGGCGCGCCCGCGAACTGCGTCGGTGGCCCGGTCAGGCGCCGACCAGCATCTCGCCGACGCGCGCCAGGGCCCGCACGTCGTGGACGTCGCCGTCGAAGGCCGGCACCTGGAGGACGAGCGAGTCCTTGTCGCCGGCGTCGCCCGCGCGGAGCCGCGTGAGGTTCTGCGCGTCGCGGACCGCGAGGAGCCGCGCGTCCTCGCTGGCGTGGGCGATCGCCGCGAGGAGGTCCGCCGAGGGGGTGAGGCCGAGGCCGCGCAGGGCCTCCGACGGGTCCCCCTCGCCCGCGGGAACGTGCACGCGGTTGACGACGAACGCGTCGCGGGGCATCGCGAACGCGCGCAGGCGCTCGGCGAAGAAGTTGATCTCCTCGATGGCCATCGGGTCGGGGCTCGTGACCAGCACGAAGGCCACGTCGGGACTGCGCAGCGCCTCGCTGACCCGCTTGGCCCGCTCGGTGAACCCGCCGAACAGGTCGTTGATGGCGGCGATGAACCCGGCGAGGTCGTCGAGGAACTCCCCGCCGGTGATCTTGCCGATCGCCTTGAACACCAGCTGCGAGCCCTTGCCGAGCAGCCCGAACGCCACCTTGCCGCTGCGCCCCGAGAAGGCCTGCACGAACCAGCGCATGGCGGGCGAGTCGATGGCCTCGACCATGCGCTCGGGGGCGTCGAGGAAGTCGAGCGCGTTGGCCGTGGGCGGGGTGTCGAGGACGATGAGGTCGTAGTCGCCCGCCTCGCGCAGGGCCTGGAGCTTCTCCATGGCCATGTACTCCTGCGTGCCGGCGAGCGACGTGGAGACGTACTGGTAGATCTTGTTGTCGAGGATGTTGTCGCGCGCCTTGGCGGTGGAGGCGTGCTTCTTGACGATGTCGTCGAAGGTCCGCTTGGTGTCGAGCATCATCACCGTGAGCGAGCCCTTCACCTCGACGCCCGCGCGCTCGAACACGGCCGGCGCGATCTGGGTGGCCTCCTCGGTCATGGCCTCGAGGCCGAGGCTGTTGGCGAGGCGCTTGGCGGGGTCGATGGTCAGGCAGATGACCCGCTTGCCCGCGCGGGCCATGGCGAGGGCCAGCGCGGCCGAGGTGGTGGTCTTGCCCACGCCACCGCAGCCCACGCAGAGGACGACCTTCTTCTTGTCGAGCAGCTTGTGCATGCGCACCGCGGCGGGGATCGGCATGCGCACGCTGCTGCGGCGGCTCGGGGGGGCGTTCACGGGGGTCCGCGAGCAGTAGTGGCGACGCTGGCCGGAGACAATCCTGCCCCGTGCTAGCGTCGCCGCGTGCCGCTGCGCGTCGTGCCGTTGGGAGGGCTGGGCGAGGTCGGGATGAACTGCCTCGCGATCGAGGTCGACGAGGGCGGGCCCATCGTCGTCGTCGACTGCGGCGTGACGTTCCCCGACGGGCCGCGCGGGATCGACGTGTTCCACCCCGATCTGCGCTGGCTCGCCGCCCGTCGCGACCGCATCGCCGGTCTCCTGGTCACCCACGGCCACGAGGACCACATCGGCGCAATCCCCTTCTTCGCGCGCGCCGTCGGTCCCGTGCCGGTGTACGGCCCGCCGTACGCGCTGGCCCTCGTGCGCGAGCGCCTCGCCGAGCACGCGAACCTGCCCCACGCCCGCCTGCGTGACCTCCCGCCGCTCCTGCCGACGACGCCCCGTCGTCCGTTCGCGGTGGGGACCGACTTCGAGGTGGAGCCAATCCGGGTCACGCACTCGATCGCCGACGCGACGGCGCTGGTCGTCCGCACCGGGCTCGGCACGGTGCTCCACACCGGCGACTTCAAGATCGACCCCGACCCCCTCGACGGCGAGCCGTTCGACGTCGCGCGCTTCACCGAGCTCGGCCGCGAGGGCGTCGATCTCCTGCTGTCCGACTCGACGAGCATCGATCTGGTCGGCACGAGCCGGAGCGAGCGCGCGGTCGCCGCCGCCCTCGAGCGGTTGATCGTCGACGCGCCGGCCCGGGTCGTGGTCACCCTCTTCGCCTCCAACGTCCACCGGCTGCGCGCGCTCGCGGCCATCGCCGGGCAGACCCGGCGCAAGCTCGTGCTGCTCGGGCGCGGCGTCTCGACCCACGTCCGCGCGGCGACCGACACCGGCTATCTGGCGATCCCCCCGGAGCTGCTCGCCTCGGTCGAGCAAGCGGCGAACCTCCCCCGCGAACAGGTGCTGGTGGTCGCCACAGGCAGTCAGGGCGAGCCGCGGGCGGCGCTGGCGCGCCTGGCGCTCGACGATCACCCCTTGCTGCGGCTCGCGCCGGGCGACCGCGTGCTCCTCTCGGCCCGCGCGATCCCGGGCAACGAGCGCGGGGTCATGCGCATGATCGGCGACCTGCACCGGCGCGGCTGCGACGTGCGCATGTGGGCCACCGATCCGGACATCCACGCCAGCGGCCACGCCTACCGCGACGAGCAACGTCGCATGATCGATCTGTGCGCGCCGCGGGCGTTCGTGCCCGTGCACGGCAACCGCCACCACCTGGAGCGCCACGCGGCCCTGGCCCGCGAGGCCGGCGTCGAGTCGGTGGTGGTGGTGGAGAACGGCGAGGTGGTCGAGCTCGAGCAAGGGCGGGTGGAGAAGGCCGGCACCGTGCCGAGCGGGATGATCGCCACCTTCGACGGACTGCCCATCGCGCCCGAGGTCCTGGACGAGCGGCGCCGGCTCGGCGAGGTGGGCGTGGTGTTCGCGCACGTCGTGGTCGACGCGGAGGGCCGGGCGGTGGCCACGCCGTCGATCGCCGTGCGTGGCCTCCCCCGCGCGACCGAGCAAGGCATCGCCGACGAGGTGGTCGCGACCCTCGAGACGCACCCGTTCTCCGAGACGACGACCGAGACCGTGGCCGAGGTGGTGCGCCAGGCCGCGCGTCGAGGCGCCGCCCGGGAGACCGGCCAGAAGCCCGTGGCCGTGCCCATCGTGGTGCGCGAGCGAGGTGACGCAACCTAGTTGGCACGGCGTGTTGACGTGGCACGTTTCTGGTGATGCCATGGGGCACACCGATGCCTACGACGTTGACGCTGCCACACCTCGGCCCCTGCGTGGTCGAGGCGGTCCTCGGGACCGGCGCTTCTGCGCGGGTGGTCGCGGCGCGGACGGCGACGGGCGCCCGCGTCGCCCTCAAGATCGTCTCCGAGAGCGCGACCGCCCTGCTGCAGCGCGAGGCCGAGCACCGCCTGCTCGCGGGGCCTCGCCACGCGGCGCTCGATGGCGGCTTCGCGGAGGTCGACGGCGTGGCGTCGGCGTTGCTCGCGCTCCCGCTCGTGGACGGGGTCTCGCTCGCGCGGGTCACGGAGAGCTCGTGGTCGGTGCTGGGACGGGTGCTGTCCGAGATCGCCGGCACGCTGGCCGCGCTGCACGCGGTGGGGGTCCGCCACGGCGACGTGAAGCCGGAGAACGTGATCGTCGACGGCGAGGGCCACGCGGTGCTGGTGGACTTCGGGCTCTCGGCGCCCTTCGCGGAGCCCTTGACCGGCGCGACGCTCGCGTTCTTGCCGCCCGAGCGTCGCGCCACGGCCGACCAGCCGGGCGGGGCCGAGGCCGACGTGTTCGCCCTCGGGCGCACGGTGCTGGTCACCGCGGAGCGGCTCGGGCTGCGCGGAGCCCCGCTCCCGCT
>CAZUZY010000203.1:0-14648 GCA_964624885.1 uncultured Polyangiales bacterium
GGCGCGGGCGGCGGCGCGCTCGGGGCGGCCACCGAGGGCACCGTCGACGAGACCGCCGTCGGCGACGGCGCCATGATCTCGAGCGCCACCGTGCGCGCCGTGGCGTCGACGGGCGCCTGCGGGTTCGGGTAGCTGACGACGATGGCCTGCGAGGTGGAGGCCGCGCCCACCACGAGCGCCTCCGCCGCGATGGGGCGGGTCGTGTCCTCGAGGGGCCGGTCGGACGTGCGCAGGGTCGGCCGGAGCCGCTCGTCGTGCGTGACGTCCGGGCTGCCCGAGGGTGGCGCGAGGTGTTCCAGCGCCGCGCGCAGCGCCTGGGCCATCTCGGGCGCCGACTGCCAGCGCTCGCGCGGGTCCTTGCGCAGCGCCCGCGCGATCACCGCCTCGACCGACTCGGGGAACCCCTGCCCCGTGCGCTCGCGCATCGACGGCGCCGGGGTGTGGATCTGCGCGTAGAGGATGCCCTTGGAGTCGCTGCCGTCGAACGCGGGGACCCCCGTGAGCATCTCGAACAGCACCAGCGCCGCGGCGTAGACGTCGGTGGCCGGCGAGACCTGCTGGCCGTAGGCCTGCTCGGGGCTCATGTAGCGAGGCGTGCCGATGGCCACGCCGTGCGCGGTCTGCACCCCGGTGCCGCTGTCGATCATCGACTTGGAGATCCCGAAGTCGAGGATCTTGAGGCGCCCACGCGCGGTGACGAACAGGTTCGCGGGCTTGATGTCACGATGGACGATGTGCGCCTGGTGCGCCACCGCGAGGCCCTCGAGCAGCTCGATGGCAAGACCGAGGCCCTCGCGGAGCGGGAACGGTCCGCGATCGCGGAGCGCCTGCTGCAGCGTCGTCCCCGCCACGTACTCCATGACGAAGTAGGCCCGGCCGTCGTCGGTCTCCCCGAGATCGACGATCGGGACGAACGCCTCGTGGTCGAGCCGCGCGACGCGCTGGGCCTCGGCGATGAAGCGCTGCACGACATCGCGGTTCTCGCTGAACCGCTGCTGGATCAGCTTGACGACGAACGGCTTGCCGAGCCGCTTGTGCTCGACCTCGAGCACCACACCGTGCGAGCCCTCGCCGAGGACACGGACCACGCGGTACGGCAGCCTGGGCCCGAGGTCTTCCACGACCGCTCCTTTCTACCACGCGCCCCGCCGAGCGGAGCCGTCACGAAGCTGCACGGCGGCAGGGAAGCTGCTACCGTTCGACGCAGCGCTCCGGCGCGGATCCCCATGAAATCCAAGCGCGTCCTCACGATCCTGATCGCCTGTACCGGGTGGGCCGCCGGCTGCTCCCTCGCCAACGACCTGGACGGGTACACAGGTGGCAAGGCCGACGCCACCGCCGATTCGGGGACCGATTCGATCGTCGTGGACACCGGCGGCGACTCCACCGCGGACAGCACCACGACCGACTCGAGCAAGGACACTGGCACCCCCGACACTGGCACCCCCGACACCGACGCAACCTCCGAGGCCGCCACCGACGCCGAGGTCGGCACCGACACGGGCACGGGCGACACGGGCACGGGCACCGACACGGGCACGGGCGACAGCGGCGGCGCGACCGACAGCGACGCTGCGTCGGACGCGCCGCTCGGGTGCCACCCGGTCATCAACGAGGTGCAGTCGCGCGGCGTCGGCAGCGACGCTGGCGCCGCCGCCTCCGACGAGTTCATCGAGATCTACAACCCCTGCTCCATCGACTTCACCGTGTCGGGGTGGAAGCTCGCCTACCGCTCGGCGGCCGGCACCACCGAGACCACGCTCGTCACCCTGAGCGGCACCATCCCCGGTGGCGGCTACCTGCTCTACACGAGCCCCACCAGCACGAGCCTCGCCCTCGCCAACGGCACCTGGTCCTCGTCCGGCATCGCGGACGACGGCAGCGCGGGCCTCAAGGACACGGCGGGCACGGTGCTCGACTCGGTGGGCTGGGGCGCCGCCGTGCTGACCAACCCGTTCGTCCGCAAGGCACCGGCGCCGCAGCCGCTGGCCGCGCAGTCGATCGGCCGCGTGCCGAGCGGCAGCGACACGGGCGACAACTCGGTGGACTTCAAGAAGATCACCACGCCGTCGCCCAAGGCCGCGAACTAGTCGCCGATCCTATGCCAGACCATCGCGAGCGACACGATCGCGCCGGTGGACCACAGCACGAGGGTGAGGAACAGCAGCGCTGGCCGCAGCAGCATGCGGCGCACGATGCGCTCGGGGTGCCCCGCGAGGATGAGCGGCCGCTCGAGCCCACCGCCCATCTGGAACTTGGCGCGCACGCCCCGGTAGTCCTCCTCGACGTCCTCGACGCCGATCTCCTCGGCGTTGCCCGAGGCGAAGCCCTCCGCGCCGTCGAGCACGTACTTCTCGGAGACGTAGATGGTGACGGCCGTCTCGGGGAAGGCGAACGCCTGGTCGAGCCGCGGGTGGCGCGCGCGCATCTCCTTGGCGTCGCCGTAGCGGCTGGCCTCGACGCCGAGCAAGAGCGCGCCGTCGGCGTCGACCCGACAGCTGCCCGAGCCGTCGACGAGGCTGAACGCCACGGCCTGTCCTTCCTCGAACACCGTGCCGCTGCTGTAGATCTTCCCGTTCGGGCTGCGGTACGAGTACGAGACGCGGGTCTCGATGGCGACGACCTTCTCGCCCACGAGGTTCTCGAGCGGCGGCGCGTCGGCCCGCACGGTGCCGGCGATCTCGGCCGGGCCTGCGGCGAGCGAGCCGATGGGTTGGGTCTTCTCGCGGAGCACCCGCCGGTACGGGCCGAGCGACGAGAAGCCCAGCGCCAGCCCCGCCACGACGGCCATGCCGAACAACAGGATCGGGAGGACGATCACGACGGCCTCCGCTTCGGCGAGAAGGTGGCGAGCACCCGACCCCGGGTGAACACCGCGTAGATGGTGAGGATCACGGTGAGCACGAACGCCATGATGCCGACGAACACGAAGGGCGCCTGCGCATCGAAGATTCGCCGCCCGAGGTGCAGGCCCATGGAGCCGACGACGATGACGAGCGCGGGCTTGTCGGCGCACGGCCGCAGCTCTCCGTCGCGCGCACAGGCGAGGATCTCGACCTGCGCGCCCGCCGGAACGGATCGCCCGGACCACTTGTAGCCCTTGGCGAAGCACTCCTTGGCGGCGGGCGGCGCGGCCGCGGTCTCGTAGAGCGGCTGCTCGTACCCGAAGTCGACGATCATCCGATCGCTGTAGTCGTCGGTCCAGTTGGTCCCGGCGAGCGCGAGGCTCTCGGTGGTGTCGAAGGCCGGCAGGGTGGCGGTGTGGCCCTTGCCATCGACGAAGCGGAGACCGCTGATCTCCCGCTTGAAGCACACGGTCTTCCAGTTGTTCTTGCCGACCTTCTTGCTGACCCACCACCAGTGCGCGGCCACGGCCTTGCCCTTGGGCTCCACGCGTCCCTCGGGTCCGTAGAGCCGGCCCTTGTAGATGGCCGGTCCTTCGGTCGGATGCGCGAGATCGCCCACCGGGGTGGAGCGCAGCAGGTCGACCGCGTGCCGGTCGGCGCTGGACTTGGCCCACACCAGCAGGAGCAGCAGCGCATACACGCACGGCAGCAGCAGGAACGGCCAGAGCTTGCCTCGTACCGGGCTCGCCATGCGGCGAAGCTACCCCTTTCGAGGCGGGTTGACGACCGGCCCAGCAGTGGTACTAAGCGTGCCCCCTTCGTCTCCGAGGGGAGTGCCAACCTAGCTCAGGGGTAGAGCAGCGGTTTCGTAAACCGCAGGTCGTGGGTTCAAATCCCATGGTTGGCTCAGGGATCTTCGGGCGGCGCGCGCGGGACGCGACACCGTGACTTCCGGTCAGTCGGTGGTAGCGGCCTTGCTGGAACCCCGGAGCGCCTGACGCAGGCGCCTAGCGCACCCCATCGTCCCAGCTCCTCGACAGCGACGTCGCGGCGGCGGGAAAGAAGGCTAACCGCGAGGAGACCAGTAGACGACGTCGACCAGATCGCCATCCGCGAAGGCGTCCGCTTGAGTGACATGCCCATCACTTGGGCCCACCTTCACAATGGTTGCACCGTCACGAAACACCAGCATCAGTCCGTGCTCCTCCTCCCAGCTGCAGTCGCAATCCAGTGACAAGTAGACCCCGTCCTCGGCGTCTCCGGCAAACCTCGCTCTAACGACAATTTCGTCGCCAAATCGCACATGAGACCAGACGTCGTGCGGAACGGCCGGAAGCTCGATGGGACGCTCTTCGTCGTCGTAGGACTGCAGCATGTCGCGGCAGTAGGCGAACACGTATGGCTCGGCGTCGAGCAGCCGACTGGGCTCCGCCTGTAGAAACCGTTCTACCGCCGGCAGCATCTTGCTCCCCAGTGCAGCGTCTTCCTCGACACCGAGGAAGGCGAAGCGGCAGCGACTTCCGAGGAGGGGAATGGGCACGGCAACGGTCGCCGTTCCTGGTCGCGTTTCATCAATGACAAGTCGACCAAACATCTTCATGGATATCCCTCTGAAACGGCACTCACGCCCAGCCGGTTCGCAGCATGCGCCAACCGCTCACCCCACGAGCCGATCCACCAGACCTACCGCAAGCGGTCGCCCACTCTCGCTAGATGGCGAAGCGTGAGCAACGAGCAGCCTCCTGCTCCTCACGGGTCACACAGATGGGTACGGTGAGGCTCGGAGGACGGGGGTCCAGGGCGCAGCGGCAGGAGGCCGCGCCGTCCGCTCCTCCCACGCCGCTGTCTCTCGGGGAGGCTGCGTCGCCCACCGCGGCGTCGGTCCCCGACTCGTCCTGGACCCTGGCGCCGCATCCGGCCGCGCCGGCGAATCCGAGAAGGCACAGCAAGAATCTCATCGTGGTCCTCGCCCGCTGTCTCCTACCAGGTCGCGCGCCGGGCGCGAGGACCACGCTGAGGGGTGGAGCCGTCGGCCGAGAAGGCGATCGACCAGTCCCTCGACACGAAGTGACGGCTCCGCTCTCCTGTCCTCCATGGCGGCTCGACGACGCGTCCTCGCGGCCGTGTGTGCGGCTTCGTTCGGGTTCGTGCTGGGCGTCGGCGGGTGGCCCCGTCTGGGCTCTTCCGTGGCGTCGGCGTGCAGCTGTGGACCCGTGCCCGAACCATCGACGGCCCGTGGCGCAGCCCAGGTCGTCTTCGTCGCCAAGGTCGTCGGCGTGACCGGGGGGCCAGGACTCCCTGCGATCACCCTCGCGGTGGAGCGGGTCTACAAGGGCGCGTTGCCCGCGACCCTCGTGGCGCAGTCCGTCTCGACGTGCGGGATCGAGCTCCAGATGCAGGTGGGGGAGCGGTGGCTCGTGTACGCGCGCACCGAGCCGCTGATCATCCTCAGTTGCTCGCGGACCGCCAAGGCCGACGCCGCGAAGGCGGACATCGAGGCGATGGGGCCGGGGATGCCACCTTCACCCTCTGGAACGACCACGACCACGACCCCGAGCGCGACGCCGACGCCGAGCTCGGCCCCGTCGGACCACCAGACGTTGGCGGCAGGTCCGCGGACGGGCGGATGCCTCGGGTGCACGACGGGGAGTGCCCCGGACGGCCCGGCCGGGATCGCGCTCGCGTCGCTGGTGGGTGGCTGGACCGCGCGCCGCGTCGCGCGTCGTCGCCGATGAAACGCTTGCGCCGGGCTCACGAACAACCGCTGCCGTAGGTCGAACGACGGGAGTATCCTCGTCGCAGGAGGTGGGCATGTCCGCGAAGCCGCGTCTGCTACTCGTCGACGACGACCACCGGCTCCGCCGCGCCGCCGCCGCGGTCCTGGGCGGGTTCTTCGAGGTCACCCACGCCGCCAACGCCAACGAGGCGCTCGCGCAGATCGAGCGCAGCGCGGAGTTCGACGTGGTGCTGACCGACCTCGAGATGCCCGGCGCCGACGGCATCGATCTCCTGGCCGAGCTCGCCGCCCGCGACCGGGCGCTGCTCCACCGCGCGCTCGTGTGGACCGGCTTCGATCTCGACGCCTCCGAGCTCGCCTTCTATGCGAGCCACGGGATCCCGATCCTCTCGAAGAGCCTGCCCACCGCGGAGATCGCGCGGCTCCTGCTCGCGCGCGCGACGGTGCCGCCGCCCCCCGCCTGAAACGTCAGGGCTTCGGACAGTCGTCGGGGACGCTCGTGGACAGCGTGGAGGCCGGGCCGAGAGGGAAGCCGTTCGCGCTCCAGTCCGCGTGGTAGAGGCCGTCGTTGGTGCGGACCTTCGTCCAGCGCAGCACGTCGGTCGGGACACCCGGGGCGGGCGGGTGCCCGGCGGCCACGCGGGCGAAGGCTTGCGCGAGCGTGCAACGTCGCGGCGCGGCCAGCGCCGAGAGCGGGATCGCGCAGAGGCGGGCGTCGTCGTCGGTCGCGCTCCACGCTCCCTTGTCGGCCACGAAGACCCAGTGGACGCAGCGCGCGCCGGCGTCGGGCGTCGACGGCGAGCGGAACGCGTAGCTCACGGCGGTGGTACTCGCGAACGGGGTCGTCAGGTCCGCGAAGCCGTCGGCCCCGACCGAGACGGCGCTCAGCCAGACCAGCGTGGCGTCGGGCCAGACCGTGCGCGCGTCGGCGAGCGCGGTCGGGAGGAACGCCTCCGGTGCGAATCGCTTCGGGTCGAACGCGCCGAGGCGGGCGCTGGGCCAGTAGGGTCGAGGAGGCACGGGCGCGGTCGACGCCGCGGGTGTCGGGGCCGAAGCGATCGGGATCGAGGACGCGGGTGGCGGCGCGCTGGGCACCACCGCCGTCTTACTGCCATTGCTGCCAGCGCCGAACAGCCACCAGGCGCTCCCCCCGAGCAGGAGCAGCGCGAACGCCCCTGCCCCCACCACGAGCCCGCGGTCGCTCATCGAGGAGCCATACCACCGTCCTGTCAGGTGGGCGTCGACACCTCGTCCCAGTCCGCGTCCTCGAACCGCACGAGCCAGTTGAGCGCGTGGTGGCGCTCCTGCACGACCCCGGGCTCGAGCCCCGCGGGCGGCGGGACCTCCGCGAGCCGCGCGTCGGTCGTCGCCCAGTGGAGCCGGAAGTGCAGGTCGAGCGCGTCGAGCAGCACTCCCACGTCACGGAGGTGCGCGTCGCGGACGAACGCCGTGGCGTCGAGATCGAACAGCGCGCGCGCCAGCGCGGGCACGTCGCACACCGCGAGGGGGAGCGGCAGCTCCGGGATCACCCGCGCCGCCCACGCGAGCAAGGCGAGCGACTCGTAGCGCCACACGTGGTCGACGATCTCCTGCCGTGTCGGGGCCTCCGCCTCGAGGAACGCGCGCTCGACAGGGGTCGTCGCCGCCCAGCCGAGCGGGATCCGCGCGCGCAGCTCGGCCAGCGGGATCGGCGCCTCGCTCGCCAGCGACTCGGCCCGCAGCGCGCAGAGGAACAGCGCGAGGCAACGCTCGGCGACCTCGCGCGGCGTGCGTAGCTGCACCTCGACCTCGGCGATCACCGGCGGCAGCCCCGCGGGTACCGCGAGCCCGTGCTGCAGCAGCGCAACGTGGGTGCGCGCCCTCCGCGCGAGGGCGTCGGGCGGATACGGCACGAGCGCGGCCGGATCGGCGTCGCCGGTCTCGGGCTCGACGAGCACCCCGCCCTCCGGCGCGCGCACCGACCCGTCGGGCAGGAACGTGAGGGCGTTGCACTCGAGCGCCCACGCGGAGAACGCGTCGAGGTGCTCGTCGCCCACCTCCACGGACAGGTGGTGCTGCACGCGCTCCAGGTGGCGCAGCACGCCGTACCGGGTGGTGGTCATCGGCCGCTTGCCGCCCCCGGTGACGAAACCCATGAAGCCGTGCAGGTGGGGGAGCAGCGCCGGATCGCTGCGATCGCGCGCGGCCACGACGGTCAGGGGGAAGCCCGGCGCAGGCAGGGTGCGACAGGTGGCGTAGACGTTGATCCGCACGCCCCAGCATCGCACTCCTGCCTGCTCTCGGTCAGGGTCCGGTACAGGCTTCGTACAGTGTCCGCGAAGCCGCGCCTCCTCCTGGTCGACGACGACGACCGCTTGCGTCGAGCGGTCGGGCGCATGCTCGCCCGACATTTCGACGTCGCTCCGGCGGCGAGCAAGGCGGAGGCCCTCGCGCTGCTCGACGGCGGCCCGGCCTTCGACGTGCTGCTGACCGACCTCGAGATGCCCGGCGGTGGTGGCGAGGATCTACTCGCGGCGGTGGCCGTCCGGGGAGACCCCCTCCGCCAGCACGCCGTCGTGTGGACCGGTCGCGACCTCGACGCCGAGGAGCTGGCCTCCTACGCCGCGCGCGGGATCCCCCTCCTCTCCAAGGGCGTCCCGACGGCGGAGATCGTCCAGCTCCTCCTCGCCCGCCTGCCCTGAAATCGTGCAGGCGCCCAGCCCGAAACGGCCATTCGTCAAGTCGGGACACCACGAACCATTCATCCTAGACTGACTTCGGACGTTCATCAGAGACATGGCTGCCTTCAAACGCTCCCTCCGTTGGCGCCCGCCGGATCTCGGGCGGCTCACGTTCTCGGAGTTGCGGCGCCTCGATCTCCCACCCCACTGCTGGATCGACGGCCTCGACATGGACGCCGAGGGCAAGTTCGCCGGGGTGTGCGTCTCCTGGGCCTCGAGCCTCGGCCCCGAGTTCCGCGCGGAGATCGTGGCCGGCATCGACCAGTGGTGGCGCTCCCTCTCCTCCGCGCGCACGCGCGCCACCCGCCCCTCGGCGACCATCCTCGCCTTCCGCCGACCTGCCGCCGAAGAGGGCCAAGGCTGACTCGATGCGGTGGCTCGTGCTCGCGCTCGCGGCGCTCGTGCCCGCGTGCGAGCTGCGGATCGCCGACGGTCCGATCCACGACGCGGGCCGGGACACCACGGCGGGCGACGTCGATCTGCCAGCCCGGGACGGCGCGTTCGACACGAGCCCCGTGGCCTGCCTGACCCGCCCCCTGCTCACCTGCCCTGTCGAGCCTGGCGACACCCTGCAGGCGACCCGCGACCGGCAACTCGAGACCGAGGCACTCGGCTGCGTGACCACGGGGTACGCCTGCGGCGACGTGACCGCACGGTTCGAGGGTGGCTGCGTCGTGGCGCTCGACGGGCTCTGGGACCAGCACCCTCTGTTCCTCGCCTGCCTCGCCGATCGCCTGGCGAGCGAGCGATGGTCCTGCGGCAGCGGCGCGGCGACGGTCCACCTCGGAGCCTGCCTGGACTAGGTCCTCGGTCCTCGATGGTGGCAAAAGGTCCAGTCTCGATGGTACCGTCAGAGCTGCATGTCGACGCGCGCCGCGCTGTGGATCGTCCTCTGCGCAGGGTGCAGCGCCTCGCCGTCACCGGTGGAGCCGACCGACACCGGGGTCGAAGCCGAGGCCGACGTCCCGAAGATCAAGGCCCCGACCGGTGATCCGCTCGGCTGGGCCGTCGACAAGGTGGGCCCCTACAACGTCGGGCATCGGTCGTTCGACGTGACGTATCGCCCGCCTGGGCAGACCGCGGATCGCACGATCCCGGTCGACGTGTTCTACCCGACGCTCGACGCCGACGGCGAGCACCCGAAGTACCTCAAGCTGTTCGGCGACCCCGACGTGTACGAGGAGGCGAGCGTGGCGCCGCCGCCCACGAGCGCCGGGTATCCGGTGCACGTCTACTCGCACGGCTCGAACGGCTTCGGCGGCACGAGCTCCGACATGGCGCACTGGTTCAGCTCGCACGGCTGGGTGTACGTCGCGCCCAACCACGTCGGCAACGTGCTCGGCGCCGGCGAGGGCAAGCGCCCGGTCTCGCTCTACTACCTGCGCTCGACCGACGTCACCGCCGCCCTCGACGCGGTCGAGAAGCTCGCGGCCCCCGACCCGCTCGCTGGCAAGCTGCGCACCAAGCGCGTGCTCATGAGCGGCCACAGCTTCGGCACGCTCACCACCTGGGCCTCGGCCGGCGCGCAGTTCGACGTGAAGGCCATCCAGGCCAAGTGCGACGCGGGCGAGTTCACCGCGCCCTGCAAGCCCGAGGAGCTCGCGGTGTTCGAAAAGGGCGTGGCCGATCCGCGCATCGTCGCGGGCATCCCCATGGCGGGCGGCGCGAGCGACTGGTTCGTCGCGGGCGCCTACGACCAGCCGAAGGTGCCGGTGCTGCTGATGTCGGGCAGCCTCGACGTGAGCGGCAGCGAGATCTTCGCCAAGGTCACCACGCTCGACCTCACCTGGATCGACTTCGAGGGCGGCTGCCACCAGCTGTTCGCGCTCGGGGGGTGTCCCGGCTTCGACGAGAAGAGCGGGTGGGCGCTCACCAACACCTGGGCCTTCGCCTTCGGGCGGCGGTACGTGCTCGGCGACGCGAGCGCCCGCACGACCGCCCTCGTGACCGGCGCCGAGTCGCTCGATCCGCGCATCAAGTTCCAGCACAAGGGGGCGACCACCCCGCCCTCGGGGTCCTGACCATGCGCCGCCTGCTCGCCCTCGCTGCGCTCCTCGGGGGCTGTCACGGCAAGGTCGGTGGCTCCGACGTGACGCCGCCGACGCCGCTGCAGGCCGGGGTGGGCGAGCCGACGCCGATCGCGGCCCAGCGCCTCACGGCGACCCAGTACCGCGCGGCGATCCGCGACCTGTTCGGGCCGAGCATCGTCGTGTCAGCGCTCGAGCCCGACGTGGTCACGCCCGAGGACGACGGGTTCGAGACCACGGCGGCCGGGCGCAGCGCGATCAGCAAGCGCGGCGTCGAGCAGTACGAGACCGCCGCGTACTCGATCGCCAACCAGATCGTCGCCGACCCGAAGCTCCTCGCGGGCGCGCTCCCCTGCAAGCCGGCCACGGTCGACGACGCGGCGTGCGCCAAGACCTTCGCGACCGAGACGGGGCGGCGGGTGTTCCGGCGGCGCCTCTCCGAGGTCGAGGTGACGCGCGTCGCCAGCATCGTCACCGCCGCGGCGACCAAGCTCGGCTCGTTCGAGAAGGGGCTGGTCTACGGGATCGCCTCGCTCCTGCAGTCGCCGAACTTCCTCTACCGCCCGGTGGTGGGCGAGCCCGACCCGAAGGACCCAGGCAAGCGGCGCTTCACCGCGGTCGAGCTCGCGAGTCGCCTCTCGTTCTTCCTCTGGAACACCATCCCCGACGAGCCGCTCCTCGCCGCGGCCGAGAGCGGCGCGCTCGTGACCGAGGCCGGCCTCGCCGCCGAGGTGACGCGCATGCTCGCCTCCCCGAAGGCGCGCGACGGCCTGCGCGCGTTCGTCCGGGAGTGGCTGCGCCTCGGCGAGCTCGACGCGCTCGAGAAGGACTCCAAGATCTTCACCACCTACACCTCCGAGCTCGGCGCGATGGCCCGCGAGGAGACCCTGCGCGTGTTCGAGGATCTGGTGTTCGATCGCGACGAGGACGTGCGCACGGTGTTCACCACGCGCCGCACGTTCGTCAACGCGAAGCTCGCCTCGATGTACCAGGTGCCCGCGCCCTCGGCGACCGGGTTCGCGCCCACCGAGCTGCCGGCCGACGGCCCGCGCCGCGGCCTGCTCGGGCACCTCGCCATCCTCGCGCTCTACGCGCACCCGACCAGCTCGTCGGCCACGCTGCGCGGCAAGTTCGTGCGCGAGAAGCTGCTGTGCCAGCCGATCCCGCCGCCGCCCGCCGGCCTCAACACCGCCATCCCCGAGCCCGACGCGGTGTCGCGCACCCTGCGCCAGCGGGTGAAGGTCCACCTCAGCGACGCGTACTGCAACGGCTGCCACTCGCAGATGGACCCGATCGGCCTCGGCCTCGAGCCGTTCGACGGCATCGGCCGCTTCCGGACCAAGGAGAACGGCGGCCTCATCGATCCGAGCGGCAACCTCGACGGCACCTACTTCGGTGGACCGGCCGAGCTCGGCCAGGTCATCGCCGAGCACCCGAACCTGCCGGCCTGCTTCGCGCGCAAGATGTACCAGTACGCGACCGGTCAGGTGCTGACCGACAAGCAGTCGCTGACCATCGGCGCGCTGGTGGCGCCCTTCGCCAAGAACGGGCATCGCCTCAAGACCCTCATCGTGGCGGTGGCGACCAGCCCCGAGTTCCGCCTCGTCGGCGCGCCGAAGGGGGGCCTGTGAGCCACCGCTTCACCCGTCGCAGCGTCCTCCGCGGCCTCCTCGGCGGCGGCGTCGTGAGCATCGGCCTGCCGTTCCTCGAGTCGATCGCCCGGCCGCGGCGCGCGCGGGCGGCTCCCGACGCCTTCCCACAGCGCTTCGGGATGTTCTTCTGGGGCAACGGCGTGCTGCCCGAGCTGTGGCGCCCGAAGACCACGGGCGACACGTTCGACAGCTGGGAGCTCTCGCCGACCCTCGCGCCGCTCGCGCCCCACAAGAAGAAGCTCTCGGTGGTGAGCGGCCTCAAGGTGCCGATCCCCAACGCGGTGCCCCACCTCTCGGGGCCCATCGGGTTCCTCTCCGGCGCCAAGCCGCTCTCGAGCGACACGAGCGCGTTCGCTGCCGCGACCCTCGACCAGCAGATCGCCGAGCGGATCGGGGCCGAGTCGCGTTTCCGCTCGCTCGAGGTCGGGGTGCAGCCGGGCATCACCGGCATGTCGTACTCGGGCCCGGGTGCGCTCAACCCGGCGGAGACCTCGCCGGCGGCGCTGTTCCAGCGCGTGTTCGGGCCGGAGTTCGTGCCGCCGGGTAGCACGCCCAAGGAGAACCCCACCCTCGCCCTCCGCAAGAGCGTGCTCGACGCGGTCATCGACGAGAGCGCGTCACTGAAGTCCGTGCTCGGCGCGTCGGATCGCGTGCGCCTCGACGAGCACCTCACCGGGATCCGCGCCCTCGAGCTGCGGATCAAGAAGCTGCAGGAGGCGCCGCCGGCGATCCTCGGGTGCAAGCCGCCGGCGCCGCCGAAGGACGACTACCCGAGCGTCGGCGGACGCCCGCCCATGTCGGAGATCTCGCGCGTGATGGCCGACCTGACCGCCATGGCGGTGGCCTGCGATCAGACCCGCGTGTTCAGCTTCTGGTTCTCGCAGCCGGTCAACAACACGCTGTTCCCCGGGGCCACCTCGGGCCACCACCAGCTGACCCACGACGAGCCGAGCCCGCAGCCGCAGGTGGCCGCGATCCTCCTGCAGATCATGGCCGAGTTCTCCTATCTGATCGGCGCGCTCGACGCGATCCCCGAGGGCGACGGCACGGTGCTCGATCACTGCGCGCTGCTCGGCACCACCGACTGCAACCTCGGCCGGCAGCACACCCTGGACCAGTACCCCATCGTGATCGCGGGCTCGGGCAACGGCACCCTGCGCACCGGCGTGCACTACGACGGGCAGGTCAAGGGCCAGAGCACCTCGTACGCGGCCCTCACCCTCGCGCGCGCCCTGGGCCTCGCCGACAAGGCCAGCTGGGGCGACGACAAGGTCACCGAGGAGATCTCCGCGCTGAGGCTCGCCTGACGTGCGCCGGCTCTTCGCCCTGCTGCTCGCCCTCGGGGTCGCCGCGCCGTTCGGGTGCGCCTCGACCGTCGAGCCCACCTGCGAACCAGGGCCGTCGCAGGCCTACGTGATCACGGCGCTCGGGTTCACCCGCGAGAACCCGAAGGGGGTGGCGGCCGGCTTCGACCTCGACCACCGCGTCACGCTCAAGCCCGAGTCGCTCGGGTGCGGCAAGACCGATCTGGTCTCGCCCACCGGCGAGCCCGGCATCGACAACCAGCTCGCCCTGCTCGTGCCCGACATCGAGAAGCGCGTGGGCAACGCCATCGACGGCATCATCCAGGGGGCGATCAACGACGGGCGTCTGCTCATCGTGTTCGACCTCAAGAACGTGCAGAGCCAGGACGAGGACCGCTGTGTCGACCTCGACGTGAAGCTCGCCGAGGGCAAGCCCACCCTCGGGACCGACGGCGTCGTCGAGGCGTTCCAGACCTTCGACCCCCGCAAGCAGGGTCAGCAGCTGAGCCAGGCCACGGGCGGCCGCATCGACAAGCGCGTGTTCACCATCGGGCCGTTCCCGCTGCGGATCCCCATCGCCATCTTCGACGTGAGCTTCATGGTCTACATCCGCGACGCGGTCATCAAGTTCACCATCGACGAGGAGGGCAACCTCGACGGGCTCCTCGGGGGCGGGGTCTCGCTCGACGAGATCGCCGAGGGCGTGAAGGACGGCGCCGGGCTCGCCGATCTGATCCCGCAGATCAAGTTCATCGGCAAAGCCGCCGCCGACCTCGGCTACGACGAGAACGAGGGCACTTGCTCGCTGGTCTCGGCGGCCCTCGCCTTCAAGGCGCGCCCCGCGTTCCTCCGCCCATGAGCGTGGCACGAATGGCAGCAGTGGCAGGAATGGCAGCAAGCCTCCTGTCGGCGGGGAGCGCGGCGGCCGAGCCGGCCACGGGGGTGGTCGAGATCGGGCCCCTGCTGGGCGCGCGCCGCTTCACGTTTCGCGAGCCCAGCGGTGGCAACCTCCGGGACTACGAGGTGACCGGCGCGTTCGGCATCGCCCTGCGCGCGGAGGCCTATCCGGTCGCCCTCTCGCCGCACCTCCGCCTCGGCCTCTCGTTCGGCTACCACACCACCACCGGGCTCTACTCGGACACGGACCGCGGTCGCAGCATCCCCTCGATCTGGACCCACCTGGAGGCGGGCGTCGGGCTGCGACTGGCCCTCGGAGAGGCGAGCGTGGCCCTCGGGCTCGGGGCGCAGCGGGAGCACTTCGACCTCGCCGACGGCAACACCGCGCTGCCCGCCGCGCGCTACCTGGGGCTGCGCGCGGGGCTCGCGCTCCGCCTGCCGGTCGGCCCCGTCGCACTGCTCGCG
>CAZUZY010000204.1:0-14629 GCA_964624885.1 uncultured Polyangiales bacterium
GTGCCGCTCGGCAGGGGGCGGCGGGGGCACGAGCGCGGCCGTCGGCGGGTTCGCCGCGCTCCTGCTGCTCGTGACGCGCCGACGGCGTTGACGGTCCGCCCCACATTCGCGAACCTGCGCGCGTTCGGCGGCGCCTCCCGGGCGGCCGCGGCAACGATCGAGAGAGGAAGCGGAAATGGCCGGAGCACATCGTCGCGTCGTCGGAATCCTGTTCGCGCTGCTCGCGACGACCACCGCGTCGCACTACGGGTGCGGCTCGGATCCCGACACGCCGACCCCGAGCCAGCCGAACTACCCGAAGGACGAGATCGACGGCCTGCCCGTCGCCAAGAAGCTCTCCCTCGGCGCCATCCTGAGCGAGCCGGTGCGCGTCGTCCGCGACGACCGCGGCATGGTCCACGTCTACGGCCGCAACATCCACGACACGTTCGTCGGCGAGGGCTACATGATGGCCCGCGACCGCGCGCCGCAGATGGAGCTCCTGCGCCGCGTCGCCGAGGGTCGCCTCGCGGGCGCGCTCGGGGGCCTGCGCGCCGACCTCGCCAACCGCGACCTCAGCATGCGCGCGATGGGCCTGCACCGCACCGCCAAGGCCTACTACGCGAAGCTCGATGCGAGCTCGCTCGAGCGCCAGATCCTCGATGGCTTCGCGGCCGGCGTCACCGCCTACTTCCGCGAGATCCGCAACGGCGACAAGAGCATCCCCAACGGCTGGACGGCCATCGCGCCCGCGCTCTACGAGGACTGGACCGGCGCCGACTCGCTCGCCATCGGCCGCCTGCAGTCGTGGGCGCTGAGCTACACCGGCGACGACGAGATCGAGGCCACCACCCTGTTCCAGGCGGCCCGCGACACGTTCAACGAGACGGCGACCGACCCGGCCAAGAAGGCGCGCGCGGGCCTGCTCCTCGACTTCATGCGCTTCGAGCCGCTCGCCAAGCGCCCGGTGCTCGACACGGGGCTGCCCGGCGCGGCGTTCCTCAGCGACAAGCCGAAGCCCGCGATCCCCTTCCCTCGCCTCTCGCCGCAGCTGCTCGCCGACGTCGCGCCCATGGTCAAGGCCATGCACGACACCCGCGACTTCCTCGGACGCGGCGGCTGGTCGTCGAACAACTGGGTGGTCTCCCCGCAGAAGAGCGCGACCGGCGCCGCGCTCGTCGCGAGCGACCCGCACCTCGGCCTGCCCGCGCCGTCGATCTTCTGGATGACCGGCGTGCACGTGAAGGGCAGCGACCCGACCCAGGACCTCGACGCGGCCGGCATGGGCTTCGCGGGCATCCCGGGCGTCGTCCTCGGCTTCAACAAGGACGTCGCGTGGGGCGCCACCGTCGCCGTCTACGACGTGAACGACGTCTACAAGGACAAGATCGTCGACGGCAAGGTGAAGGTCGGCGGGGTCGACGTGGCCATCGAGCCCATCGAGGAGACGTTCGACTACGGCCCCAAGGACACCGGCAACAAGATCGTCCTCGAGGCAGTGCCGGGCCACGGGTTCGTCATGCCGACCACCAAGGACAACCGCTGGGTGGCGCGCACGGCGACCGAGGTGCTCAGCATCCGGTGGACGGGCATGGAGCCGAGCGGCGAGTTCTCCGCATTCATGCACCTCAACCGCGCCAAGAACGTGGACGAGGGCGTCAAGGCGCTCGAGGCGTTCGAGGTCGGCGCGCAGAACTTCGTGCTCTCCGACTCGAGCGGCAACATCGCCTACACGACCCACTCGCTGGTCCCCACGCGCCCGGCCGCCTCGCTCGCCTGGGACAAGAGCAAGGCGAGCGGGCAGCTCCCCTGCCTCGTGCTCCCCGGCGACGGCGGCCTCGAGTGGACCGGCCGCGTCGCGAGCGGGCTCCTGCCCCAGGCCAAGAACCCCAGCTGGGGCTACATCGGCACGGCCAACAGCGACCAGTACGGCCTCTCGTTCGACAACGACCCGAGCAACGGCCCGCTCTACCTCTCGTGCCTGTGGGACGTCGGCTTCCGCGAGGCCCGCGTGCGCGAGCGCCTCGACGCCAAGGAGAAGCTGTCGCTCGACGACCTCGCCTCGATCCAGGCCGACAACAAGAGCCCCCTCGGCAACCGGCTGACCAAGTTCTTCGTCGCGGCGCTGCAGCGCGCCGAGGACGCGCGCACCGGCGGCAAGGCCGCGCCCGACCTCGACGGCGTGCTCAAGGACCCGCGCTACAAGGCCGAGCGGATGCAGTTCGTCCTCGCGGTGCTCAAGGCGTGGGGCGACAAGTACGGCTACGAGACGCCGGCCGCCTTTGCGATCAACGGCGACCCCGAGCCCTCGACCGACGAGATCACCGCCAGCCAGGCCACGCTGATCTTCAACGCGGCGTTCGTCGCGCTCCAGAAGCGCGTGATCGACGACGAGTGGAACGCGATGGGCCGGCCCTCGTGGATGCACGACCTGCGCATCAAGGGCCTGGTCCGCATCCTCGAGAAGCCGGAGGCCCTGGCCACGGCCGACGCCACGGGCGAGTCGATCCTCTGGGACGACATGACGACGGCGGACGTCGTCGAGACGAGGGACCAGCAGATCGTGCTCTCGCTCCTGCAAGGGCTCGACGGCATCGTCGCCAAGCTCGGCGAGGACCCGGGCAAGTGGCGGTGGGGCGCGATGCACACCATCCAGTTCACCTCGATGGTCCCCGGCACGGAGAGCGACCTCTCGATCCCCGACAAGTCGAAGGGCTACCCGAACGACGGGTTCCCGCGGCACGGCGACTGGCAGAACATCGACCGCTCGGACCCGGGCCTCGACAGCTTCAATTTCACCTACGACAGCGGCCCCGCGCAGCGGTTCGTGGCGAGCATGGAGAAGGCGGCGCCGGTGGTGCGCAACGCGCTGCCGGGCGGCAACGTCTGGCGGCCGGACGACAAGTTCTTCGACAACGAGGCGGAGCTCTGGCGCCGCAACAAGAACGCCCCGATCGCCTTCATGCCCGGCGAGGTGGCCGGCAAGGCGCTCGAGCGCTGGGATCTGGTGCCCTGATCTCTGGAGGGGGCCTTCGCCCCCTCGGGGTCGCCGCCGCGCCAGTCGTCGCTGCGCTCCTCCTGTCGCAGACCGCTCCCACCCCCGCGCTCGGTTGCTCGAGGGGGCCTCCGCCCCCTCGGGGTCGCCGCCGCGCCACTCGTCGCTACGCTCCTCGCGTCGCTGACCGCTCCCACCCCCGCGCCGCTGCGCGGCGGGATGGCGGCGACGTCTCACCGAATCGTGAGACACCAGCTGCGGGCCAGACCCGACGGGACTGGGTGCAGGGTGCGATGCGAGCTGGGTCAGGTGCCCCAGAACTCGAGGAGGTCCTTGGGTGGGGGGGCGGTGATGGTGATGCGGGTGGTCGGGTCGCTCGGGTGCGGGAGGATCAGGCGCTCGGCGTGGAGGGCGTGGCGGGGGTGCTCGAGGCGCTCGAGATCCTCGGGGGTGAGGGTGCCGTCGGCGCCGCGCGCGAACAGTTCGTCGTCGGGGCCGTAGAGCTTGTCGCCGACGAGCGGCGCGCCCTCGGCAGCCAGGTGGACGCGGATCTGGTGCTGGCGGCCGGTCTCGAGGTCGCAGGTCACCCATCCATAACGTCCTGATGGATGTCGGCGAACGACGCGGAAGCGCGTGGCGGCGTCGAGCGCGCCCTCCTCGGCTGGATCGGCGATGCGCATCTTGACCCGCAGGCGGTGGTGCTCGTCGAGCCGCATGGCGTGGGTGATGCGCGCCTCCTCCCACGGCGGCAGACCCACGGTGAGCGCCAGGTAGCGCTTCTCGACGATGCCCCGCGCCTCCAGCGCGCGCTTGATAAACCGCTCGGCGTCGCGGTCCTTGGCGAGCAGCAGCACGCCGCTCGTCTCGCGGTCGATGCGGTGACAGAGGGCGAGCTTCTGGTCGGGGCGCGCCTTCTCGAGCACCTTCACGACCGTGTGGTGGTGCCAGCGCGCGGTCGGGTGCACGGGCAGCCCCGGCGGCTTGTCGATGGCGAGCAGGCGCTCGTCCTCGTAGAGCACCGGACACTCGAGCGGGACGTCGGCCTCCTCGAACGGCGGCCGGTAGAGCAGCACCACGTCGTCGAAGCGCACGCGGGCGCCGGAGCGCAGCTTGCGGCCGTCGGGCGAGAACGCGCCGATGCGGATGACGCCCTGCGCGCGGGTGCGGCTCATGCGCGGGAACGTGGCGACCACCACGCGGTCGATCCGCCAGCGCGCCCACTCCCGGGGGATGCGCACCACGGTGAGCAGCGCCTCCGGGTCGACCCCGGGGGGCCGCGGATAGTCACCTTCGGCGGCGGCCAGCTTGTCTCGCACGCAGGGAAGGAGCCTAGCGTGGGCGGGTCGTGGTAGGAGGCCACCTCATGGCCCGAGCCTCCGCTTCGTCCCTTCCCCCGCCCGCCGGGAGCCCTTTTCACCCGAGCGCGCTGCGCGTCGCGGTGGTCCAGGGGGGGCCCTCGTCCGAGGCCGAGGTGTCCCGGGTGTCGGCCGGCGCGGTCGCCGGTGCCCTCACCAAGAAGGGCCACGACGTCACCCGCCTCGAGTGCGACTCCACCCTGCCCGCGCGGCTGCTCGAGGGTCGCTTCGACGTGGTGTTCCCGGTCGTGCACGGCGCCATCGGCGAGGACGGCGCGCTGCAGGGCCTGCTCGAGCTGCTCGCCCTGCCCTACGTGGGCGCGGGGGTGCTCGCGAGCGCGCTCGCCAACGACAAGGTGCAGGCCAAGGTGTGCTACCGCGCCGCGGGGCTGCCGGTGATCCCGGAGCTCGTGCTCGCGCGCGAGGCGGCCAGCGTCGAGGCCCACGCCACCGCCGCGATCGCGGCGCTCGGGAGCTCGGTCGTCGTCAAGCCGGCGACGCAGGGCTCGGGGCTCGGCGTCGGCATCCTGCGCAGCCTCGACGGCGCGAGCGACCCACGCCTGATCGAGGCCCTGGGGAAGGCGTTCACCCTCGACGCCAAGGTGCTGGTGGAGCGGTTCGCCGCGGGGCGCGAGGTGACCTGCGGCGTGCTCGACGTGCACGGCGCGCCCGCCGTCGCGCTGCCGCCCACGGAGATCGAGGCCACCGCCGCCGACTGGTACGACTTCCAGTCCCGCTACGGCACGGGAGGCTCGCGGCACTTCTGCCCCGCGCGGCTGCACCCGACCACGATCGCCCGTGTGCAGGAGGTCGCGCTCGCCGCCCACCGCGCGCTCGGCTGCCGCGACCTTTCGCGCTCCGACTTCGTGGTCGGCCCCGGCGAGGCCGAGGCCGAGGTGTTCCTGCTCGAGACCAACACCATGCCCGGCATGACCGCGACCAGCCTGTACCCCGAGGCGGCCGGCGTGCACGGCGTGCCGTTCCCCGAGCTGGTCGACCGGTTCGCCCGTGGCGCCAAGGCCCGCGGCGTGGCCCAGCGCAACGCCGCCGAGCCCTTCCCCGCCTGAGTCCGCCGCCGCGCACGGACGCAGCGCTTCCTCCGCCTCGCGCGCTCCACGCCTGCTACCGTCGACGGGTGGCTGCCGCGGAGCCCACCCCCGATCAGGACCCTCCGTCTTCCAAGACGGGGACCCGGGTGCGCACGCTCGCGGGGCTCGGCAGCGTCGCGCCGCCGCCACCGAGCGAGAAGTTCCACCCCGTCCGCGAGCCGAAGCCGTATCGCCCCGACGCCATCACGAGCCGCCGGTTCCTCAAGGCGTACTCGGTCACGTTCCTCGTCATCGCGAGCTACCTGTGGCTCAAGTTCAAGGCGCGGTTCTTCTTCGGCAGCGCCTGGGGCGATCGCGAGATCGTCGAGCTCCACAAGCGCAACGCGCGCCGCATCGAGCGCGCGCTCCTCGAGCTGCAGGGCCTGTTCATCAAGGTCGGTCAGCTGCTGTCCATCCTCGCCGGGTTCCTGCCGGCGGAGTTCCGCGAGGAGCTCGAGGGCATGCAGGACAACGTGCCGCCCCGGCCGTTCGCCGAGGTCGAAGCGCGCATCGTCAAGGAGCTGGGCCGCTCGCCCGACGAGCTGTTCGCCAAGTTCAACCGCACGCCGATCGCCTCGGCCTCGCTCGGTCAGGTGCACGAGGCCTTCCTCGCCGACGGTCGTCGCGTCGCGGTCAAGGTCCAGCACCACAACATCGAGGAGGTGGTGCGGCTCGACCTCATCACCATCCGCCAAATCGTGCGCATCGTGCAGTGGTTCGTGCCGGTGCACGGCCTCGACAACTACTACCGCGAGATCCGCCAGCTCATCCTCGAGGAGCTCGATTTCGCCCGCGAGGCGCGCAACATCACCCGCATCCGCCGGAACCTCGGCCTCGAGGGCGGCGGGGGCTCGGCGCTCGACGAGTCGATGGCGAGCATCGTCGACACCCCCGCGGTCGTCGAGGATCTGTCCACCCAGCGCGTCCTCACCCTCACCTTCGTCGAGGGCGTGAAGGTGGGCGCGATCGAGCAGCTCGACCAGCTGGGCATCGACCGCAAGGAGCTCGCCAAGCGGATCGTCCACGTGTTCTGCCGGATGATCTTCGTGGACGGCTGCTACCACGCCGACCCCCACCCCGGGAACCTGCTGGTCCAGAAGGGCAAGGACCCGGGCGGCAAGCTCGTGCTCATCGACTTCGGCGCCGTCGCCGAGCTGTCGCCCAAGATGAAGGAGGGCATCCCCGAGTTCCTCGAGGGGGTGCTCCGCCGCGACACCGATCGCCTCATCAAGGCGATGAAGAAGATGGGCTTCCTCTCGCTCGGCAGCGACGAGGCCGTGGTCGAGAAGGTCATCGAGCACTTCCACCGCAAGTTCCAGGACGAGGTGAAGATCGAGTCCCTCAACCTCAAGGACATCAAGATCGACCCCCAGCGCGGGTTCGAGAACCTGATGGACCTGCGGCAGATGAACGTGGGGCTCAAGGAGCTCTCGTCGTCGATCCACGTGCCGCGCGACTGGGTCCTCCTCGAGCGCACGCTGCTCCTGCTCGGCGGCACCTGCACCCAGCTCGACCCGGACATGAACCCGATGGGCGAGGTCCGGCCCTACCTCGAGAAATTCGTCCTCGGCAACCGGGACTGGACCGCGATCGCCATCGAGGCGGTGCGCGACACGGCGCTGCGCGCGGTCGGGCTCCCCGAGGCCGTCGACCGCTACATCAAGAAGGCCGTCCGCGGCGAGCTCGAGGTGCGGGTCAAGGGCGTGCACGAGGGCTTCGACGCGCTCTACGCGCTCGGCCGCCAGGCCATGTACCTCGGCTCGGCGCTCACGCTCGGCGTCGTCGCGCTCTACCTGCACCTCGGCCTGCACCAGGACCGCCTCGCGAGACCGATCGCGTGGGGCTCTGGCGCCATGTTCGCGCTGTTCGTGCTCTCGTCGCTGCGGGGTGGGCCCCGACGGCGCTGATGCGACATCGGCCCGCGACCCCCGTCTCTGGGACATGAGCGCCACCCACCGCCTCCAGGTCCTCGAGAACACGGGCAAGACCGTCCGTCTGCGCGTCTCCATCGTCCACCGCGACGAGCACGCGATCCCGTTGTTCCGCACCGCCCTCGCCTCGCTCCTGTTCGACTCCCTGGCCGCCGCCGAAGAGGCAGGGCACCGGGTCTCGAAGGCCGCGCGAGAGATCTGCTCCGACGAGTTCGAGGACGACGACGAGGCAGCCGCGCTCGTGAAGTCGGCCCGGCTCGTCGCCGTCGAGGGGGGCGCGGTCCGCGCGCAGAATCCCGCCCAGGGGGTCCGGTTCGGCAAGTCGAAGGGAGCGGTCGTCGTGGAGCTCACGACCCCCAAGGTCAGCCTGTTCGCGCACCTCGTGCCCGGCCTCGGCTGGGACGCGGCCCCGATCTTCCCCGAGATGGAAGAGGAGTGGCCGGCCCCCGAGGACGACTGAACGGACGACGGAGCGAGCTCGGCGACCGAGGCTCGAGGAGGACGGCCGCCCGCGGAGGCGGCCGCTCCCTCACTTGCAGATCACTTGCAGGTGCCGTCGACGCAGTCCTTGCCGTCCGTGCAGTCGGCCTTCTTGGTGCAGGCGGCGGTCAGCTCCTCGGGCCGACGGCAGAAGCCCTCGGTCTTGCTGCAGGCGCCGATGCGGGCGTCGAACTTGAGGCACTCGTCGTTGGTGCCGCACAGGCGACGGCAGAAGCCGTCGACGCACTTCTCGGTGCCGGTGGCGCAGCTCGCGTCGCCCGTGCACTTGGTGTCGGGGCGGGTGTCCGGCACGCAGGCGCCGCCGATGCAGCGCTGTCCGGGGTCGGGCTTGCCGTCGGCGCCCAGGCACTCGGTGTCGGCCGTGCAGCCCGCGCTGCAGCGCCCGTCGATGCACTTCTCGCCGGTCTTGCAGGTCTTGCCCGTGGTGCCGCCGCAGGTGGGCGTCGCGGACGGCTTGCAGAAGCCCTTGGCGTCGCAGTCGAACCCGCTCGCGCACGCCGGCTTGCCAGCGCCGCAGGCGATCTCGCACTTGCTGTCGACGCAGATCTTCCCGCTGTCGCACTCGCTCGAGTACTTGCAGGAGCAGCCGGCGCCCTCGCACTTGGGGATCTCGACGCACTTGCCGTCGACGCACGCCGCGGTGGCCGAGAGCCCCGTGCAGTCGGCGCCGGTCGTGCAGGTGGTCGGGGTCGGGTCGACCTTCGGCGGCGAGCAGAAGCCCTTCTTGCAGATCAGGCCCTTCTCGCAGCTCCCGCTGTCGGCGCAGGGGACGAGGCAGCCCGCCGAGGTGCAGACCTCGCCGGCCTTGCACGCGACGTCGCCCGCGTAGCCGCACGGCGTCGGCGTCTTGGGCACGACCGGGCGACACCCGAGGCTGTCGCACTCGTAGCAGCCCGTGTCGTCGCAGCGGTATTCGTCCGAGGCCGAGCTGCAGCCCGGGCCCGCGATGGCGGCGAAGGCGCCCGCCACGAGAACCGCGGCGGCGGTACCGAGCGACCAGGGCGAGACCGAGGAGCGATGCGACATGGGAGAACCTCCGCTTCGACAGTATTCACGTCCCGTGCCGCGCTGGCAAATCCGTGATTTCTCGATCCGGACCCCTGGGAGTGGGCCTTTCTCGTCGCAGGTGGGCGTGAACGTCTGGCTACGGCGTGGGCGGGCGTTCACCCTGCGACCTTCACCGCCTTCTCCCGTGTTAGGCTGACGCGCCGTGATCGGGCATCCGTCGGAACCACCGTCGATCGAGCGCGACGACCGCGTGGACTCCGATCGTCCGACCAAGACCAAGACGGTGGTCACGGTCATCTCTGCGCCCACCCAGGCGGCCTCCCCCTCGAGCGCCACGGCGTGTCTGGTGGTGATCTACGGCGCCGATCTCGGCAAGCGCATCGTGCTCGACGGCACGGCCATCGAGATCGGACGCTCGGTGAAGTGCGACGTGACCATCGACCAGGAGTCGGTGTCGCGCCGCCACGCCCGCCTCGCCTACGAAGCCGGGCGCTACCGCCTCACCGATCTCGGCTCGACCAACGGCTCGTACGTGAACGACGAGCTGACCAACGAGCGCCCGCTCAAGGACGGCGACCAGCTCAAGATCGGCCGCACGATCCTCAAGTTCATGACCGGCGACAACATCGAGGCCGCCTACCACGAAGAGATCTACCGGCTGATGACCTTCGACGGTCTCACCCAGATCCACAACAAGCGCCACTTCCACGACACGCTCGAGCGCGAGGTCTCGCGCAGCGCCCGCTACGACCGCCCGATGTCCCTCGTGGTGTTCGACATCGACCACTTCAAGCGGGTGAACGACACCCACGGCCACCTCGCCGGCGACGCGCTGCTGCGGCAGCTCGCGGCGCTGGTCCGCTCGCGCATCCGCCGCGAGGATCTGTTCGCGCGCGTCGGCGGCGAGGAGTTCGCGGTGCTCCTGCCCGAGATCGACCTCGCGGGCGCGGCGCAGTTCGCCGAGAAGATCCGCAAGGTGGTGGAGGGCGCCACGTTCCACTTCGAGGACGTGAGCATCGGCGTCACGCTGAGCCTCGGCTGCGCGGAGCTGCGCCCGCCTTACAAGAACGGCGCCGACCTCTACAAGGCCGCCGACGACGCGCTCTACCAGGCCAAGCAGGGCGGTCGCAACCAGGTGCGCACCGACCCGGACGCCGCCGCGGCGAGCTGACCGCGAACGGCGCTTGCCTCGCGCCGCGGCGCCTGTTCGTATGCGCCCATGCGAATTCTCGTCGCCACGCTCGCCCTCGTCTCGCTCGCTGGATGCTCGGCCCCGAGCCCCGAGAAGGTCTGCAAGCACGTCATGGAGCTGGCGGAGAAGGACGGCGACAAGCCCTCCGACAAGAAGCTCGACCGCTGCACCGAGAAGCTCACCAAGCTCAAGGACAAGGAGCCGGAGCAGTACAAGTGCATGGCCCCGTGCGCGAACGACGCCAAGGCGCTCGACGACCTCAAGGAGTGCGAGAAGAAGTGCAAGAAGGACGAGAAGAAGAAGGACGACGACGACGACAAGGGCAAGAAGAAGAAGGGCAGTGACGACGACGACGACAAGGGCTCGAAGAAGAAGAAGAAGACCGACGACGACTGAGTGGTCGCCGCACGGGGTGCTCGCGGCAGGGCTGGACGGTCAGCCGTCGAGGACGATGCCCGCCTTGAGCGCGCGGCTCACCATCGTGCGCAGCAGCGAGTAGGTGTCCTCGGCCACCGGCGCGAGCGAGTCGGCCCCGAACAGGTGGCGCAGGGCCCCGCGCAGCGCCTTGGACGTGGTCGCGTGGATGGCCGCCCGCTCCACGGCGTCGGCGATCTCCGGCGAGAGCGTGGTCGAGACGGCCATCGCGTCGTTGGGGATCGGCCCGAAGGTGTCGAGCACGCGCACGGGCTTCGGGTTGCTGCCGTCGGGCTCGGTGAAGCCGCCGCGCAGGATGCTGCCGTCGGGCCGCAGCGTGACGAAGGTGGCTCCGACGTCGGCCTGCCCCTCGATCACCATGCGCACCACCTCGGCGTGGTTCTGCAGGAACGACTCCTGACGGAACGCCTTCTGCGGGTCGACGCCTCGGGCGGCGAGCATGAGCCGCGGGAAGACGTACCCCGCGGCCGAGGTGCGATCGACCCACGCCACCCGGGCCTGATCGATGGACTCGACCGAGGTGATCGGGGAGTCCTCCGCGACGAACAGGCAGGCGTGGTACTGGGCCGTACCGCCGCGCACGCACTGGGCGATCGGCACCACCCGCCCGGAGAGCTCGAGCCGCGCCAGCACGACCGGCGGGAACCAGCCGAAGCTCGCGCGCCCCTCCAGGATGGCGCGCTCGAGGGCGCCGTAGGAGGCCACGCGCATGGGGGCGACGTCGAGCCCCACCGAGTCGGAAAGGGCGCGGCAGACGTCGACGAGGGCCTGCCGGGTGCGGTCTCCCTCGATCGAGGGGGCGAACCCGAACACCAGCCGCGTCGTGTCGGGGAGCGGCGGGTTCGAGCCGGGGCGTTCCTCCATCGGGTGCACTTCTTATCACGTCGATCGCGCCGCGGTGGACTATGCTGCACCGCCATGGGCAAGAGCTGCTTGCTGCGTCGCGCCACCGTCGTCGCCTCCATCCTCTGCATCCCCCCGGTCCTCGCCTCCCCCTGGCTCGCGGGCTGCGGCGACAAGCCGAACCCCAAGAACCCCGTGGCCGCCAGCGGCGACGCGTCGGCGAGCGGCGATGCCGCGCCCGAGGCCTCGGCCGTCCCGAGCTCCACCGGGGTCGTCTCCGAGGCGGGGGTCCTGCTCGTGTCCGACGCCCTCCCGCTGTCGACCGAGAGCGGCGTCCTCGTCACGACCGACGCGGCGCCCGTCGGGCCCTGCTGGAAGGGCTTCGTCGTCACGGGCAACGCCGTCGCCGACGTGGGCGAGCTCGGCAAGCGGTGCGCCGCCGGCATGACCCAGCCGATCCCCACCGTGAAGCACGTGTTCAAGCAGGGCGAGAAGAAGTCCTTCCCGGTGCTCGTGCTCCCCGGCTGCTACCGCATCATCGCGGTCGGCGGCACGGGGGTCAAAGACGTCGACCTCGAGCTCACCGACAACGCGGGCAAGCTCATCGCCGCCGACAACACCCCCGACGACATCATGCCCATGCTGCACCCCAACAAGGAGCTGTGCATCGAGGGCAGCTACATCGCGAACCTCTCCATCACGGTGAAGAAGGGCGCGGGCGAGGTCGCTGGCGGCGTGTGGAAGCGGTGAGGCGCGCGGCGCTCCTCGGCGGCGGTCTCGCGGTCCTCGCGCTCTCGACGCCCGCCGCGGCGCAGGGCTTCGATCCGCCGCGCATCCAGCCCTCCACCCGCTCGCTCGCGGGCACCGACGACACCGACGCCCTCGCGCTCGTCCCCGCACAGCTCGCCTTCCTGCCCGGCTGGGAGCTGCGGTGGACCCACGTGCACCTGCCGAAGGGCGCCGACACGCTGACCCCCGCGCGCGGCGACGCCGTCGGCTTCGGGCTGCCGCTGTTCTTCGGCCTCTCGACCGGCGTGCGCGTCGAGTCGGTGCGCCCGCCCGAGGCCACGCCCTCGCCCTCGCTGTGGTCGGTGAACTGGGCGCTCGCGTGGAAGCTCAGCGAAGTGCTCTCGTACGCGGTCGATCTGCGCTTCTGGCTGGCCTCGGACCCGCTGCTCGAGCGCCTCGACGGCGCCGTCGGGGTGGGCGCCTCGTTCGCGCTGCGGCCTTCGCGCTTCGCCGGGTTCTCGTTCGCGGCGCGCGACCTCAACGCCCCCAAGGGCGTGCACCGCTCGTTCGTGAGCGGGTTCGCGATCCGGCCGCTCGGCACGCGCACCTTCGAGATCGGGCTCGACGGCGCCTGGAATCCGCTCGCCAGCCAGCGCTTCGGGCTCGGGGGCACCGTCGGCCTCGACGTGCCGTTCGGCCGCGCGTCGGTCGGGTTCCGCATGGGCGACCCGAACGCCCCCGAGGGTCGCGACTTCGGAAGCGCCTGGAGCCTCACCGCCGGCGTCGAGGTCGGCCTCCTGTCCACGCGGCTCGGCGGCGGCGTCGTCGCCGGCAAGAATCTCGGCGGCGACCCGGGCTGGTACGCGACCGCGTCGATCGGCGGGTTCAAGCAGCCGGGCATCCCCGAGACCGACCGCGCGGTGCTGCTGCGCCTCGAGGACACGCCCGGCACCCGCGGCCACGTGCATCTGCTCCGCAAGCTCGCGCGGCTCGGGCGCGACCCGACCGTGCGCGCCGTCGCCCTGGTCATCAAGGCCGACGCCGCGGGCTCCACCGCCCACGCCGAGGAGCTCGCCGACGCGCTCGAAGCCCTGCAGAAGAAGGGCATCAAGGTGCTGTGTCACCTCGAGGACGGCGGCGCCAAGAGCCTCCTCGCCTGCAGCGCCGCCGACAAGGTGCTGGTCAACCCGGCGGGCGGCATCCGGTTCGCCGGCTTCCGCACGCAGACCATGTACTACGGCACCGCGCTCCAGAAGATCGGCGTCGAGCCCGACTTCATCCGCATCAAGGAGCACAAGGGCGCGCCCGAGGCGTTCGTGCGCGACCGGCCCACCCCGCAGGCCGCCGCGAACCAGAAGGAGCTGCTCGCCGCGATCGAGCGCATCTACCTGGAGCGCCTCGCCAAGGGCAAGGGCCTGTCGGTCGAGACCGTGCGCGCCAACATCGCCAAGGGCCCGTTCGTGGCCGACGAGGCGATCGCCGCCGGGCTCGTGCACGAGAAGGCCTTCGACGACGAGATCAAGGCGCACGTCCACAAGCTGGTCGGCAAGAAGCTCCGCGTGGAGGCCGACGAGAGCGAGCCCGTCGCGCCCAAGACCTTCGGCAAGCGCCCGCGCATCGCCATCGTCTACCTCGACGGCGACATCGTCGACGGTCGCAGCCAGCGCATCCCGCTGCTCGGCACCAAGCTCGTGGGCTCGTACACGGTGGCCGAGGCGCTCGACGCCGCGCGCACCGACCCGAGCATCGCGGGCGTCGTCCTGCGCATCGAGAGCCCCGGCGGCTCCTCGCTGGCGAGCGACGTGATGTGGCGCGAGGCCGAGCGGCTCTCCAAGGTGAAGCCGGTCGTGGTGTCGATGGGCTCCGTCGCCGCCTCCGGTGGCTACTACGCGGCCGCGTTCGGCGCACCGATCTACGCCAACGCGGGCACGGTCACCGGCAGCATCGGCATCTTCTACGGCAAGGCCGACGTGAGCGGCCTGCTCGGCAAGCTCGGGGTCACGGTGGTCACCGAGAAGACCGCTCCCAAGGCCGACGCCGAGTCGCTCTACCGCCCGTTCACCGACGAAGAGCGCGTGGAGCTCGGCAAGAAGGTCGCCCAGTTCTACGCGGTGTTCCTCGATCGCGTGGCCCGCGGTCGCAAGATGACCGTCGAGCAGGTGGACGCGGTCGGCCACGGCAAGGTGTGGCTCGGCCTCGCGGCCAAGGAGAAGGGCCTCGTCGACCACGTCGGCGGCCTCGACGCGGCCCTCGCCGATGTCCGCGCCCGCGCCGGCCTCGAGGACGACGCGCCGGTGAGCGAGTTCCCCCAGGAGAAGAACGGGCTGCTCGACGTCGCGCTCGATCTGCTCGGCGCCGAGGCGCCGGTCCCCAACGCGGCGGCGCTGCCCAAGGCCATCGCGCCCTACGTCGACGCCCTCGCGCCGTTCGCCGTCTACAGCCCCGACCAGCCCCTCGCCCTCTGGGAGGGCCTCGGCACCCTGTAGTGGCCCTCCTCGACCGCAGGCAGGCCGTGCTGGGCGGCGCGGGCGCGCTGGTCGCGTTCGGCCTCGGGGCGATCGCGGCCCGGAGCC
>CAZUZY010000205.1:0-14627 GCA_964624885.1 uncultured Polyangiales bacterium
CGACGCCGTTCGCGGCGGGGCTCGCGGCGCCGTTCTGCGAGAAGCGCTGCACGTCGTCCTTGGTCACGCGGCCGCTCGCGCCGGTGGGCGGCACGCGCTGGAGGTCGACGCCGAGGTCGCGGGCCAGCTTGCGCGTGGCCGGCGTGGCGAGCGGCTTGTCGGCGAAGTAGCCCGACGACGCGGCCGGCGCGGCGGCGACCGAGGGCGCGCCCATCGTGGTGCCGCCGAGGGACATGCCCGGCAGGTCCTCCTTGATGTCGCCGACCGCAGTCGCAGCGGGGCCCTTCGCATCGGCCTTCGCGTCGGCCTTCGGGGCAGCGCTGGGCTCCGCCGCGGGCGCCGCACCGCCGAGCTCGTAGGCCACGAGCGGCGCGTGCACCTTCACCACCTGTCCGACCTTGCCGAACAGCTCGACGATCGAGCCCGCCTTGGGCGAGGTGATGGTGACGGTGGCCTTGTCGGTCATGACCTCGACCATCGGCTGGTCCTCGCGGACCACGTCGCCGATCTGTACGAGCCAGGCGACGACCTCACCCTCGGTGACGCCCTCGCCGATGTCCGGAAGCTTGAATTCCCAGCGTGCCATGGAAGTCGTTCCCCGTTCAGGAGTGCACGTGATCAGAACTGCGCCGTCGTGACCAGCTGCGGCAGGATGCGATGCGCGAGCGGGAGGTACTCCATCTCGAGCGTGTAGGGGAACGGCGTGTCGAAGCCGCACACGCGCGCCGGGGGCGCCTCGAGGTGCAGGAAGCACTTCTCGTTGATGAGCGCGACCACCTCGGAGCCGAGGCCGCAGGTCTTGGGTGCCTCGTGCACGACGACCACGCGGCCGGTCTTCTTCACCGACTCGACGACGGTGTCGATGTCGAGCGGCCAGAGCGTGCGCAGGTCGATGACCTCGGCCTCGATGCCCTTCTGGGCAGCCTGGTTCGCGGCGTCGAGCGCCTCGTAGAGCATGGCGCCCCAGGTCACGATGGTGAGGTGCTTGCCGGGGCGCACCACGGCGGCCTTGCTGAGCGGCACGGTGTAGTCGCCCTCGGGCACCTCGCCCTTGGCGGCGCGGTAGATGCGCTTCGGCTCGAAGAACAGGACCGGGTCCGGGTCGCGGATGCTGGCGAGCAAGAGGCCCTTGGCGTCGTAGGGGTTGGTCGGGCAGACCACCTTGAGCCCCGCCACGTGGATGAACTGCGACTCGGGCGACTGCGAGTGGTAGTGCCCGCCGCGGATGCCGCCGCCGACCGGCGTGCGGATGACCAGCTTGCTCGGGTACTCGCCGCCGGAGCGGTAGCGGAACTTGGCGAGCTCGCTGACGATCTGGTCGTAGGCGGGGAAGATGAAGTCGCCGAACTGGATCTCGGGGATCGGGCACAGGCCGTAGAGCGCCATGCCGATCGCGGTGCCGATGATCCCGCCCTCGCTGAGCGGCGTGTCGATCACGCGGTCCTCGCCGAACTCGTCGTAGAGGCCAGCGGTCACGCGGAACACGCCGCCGACCTTGCCGACGTCCTCGCCGAGCAGCACCACCTTGTCGTTCTTCTTCATCTCCAGGCGCAACGCGTCGTTGATCGCCTGGACCATGTTCATCTGGGGCATCGTTCGCTCCGACCTTGGAAGACGAGGGGGTTCAGTGACCGTGGCCCTTGGCGCGCGGGCCGGCGAGCAGCTCGGCGCGCTGCTCGCGCAGGTGCCAGGGCAGCTCGGCGTAGACGTCGTCGAACATCGACTCGAGCGCGGGCGGGGGGGCCGCCTCGGCCGCCTTCACGCAGTCGGCGAGCTCGGCCGCCGTCTGCTCCTCGAGCGCGGTCTGGCGCTTGTCGTCGTAGAGGCCGCGCTTGTCGAGGAACGCGCGGAAGCGGACGTTCGGGTCCTTGCTCTTCCAGGCGTCGACCTCGGTGTCCTTGCGGTACGCCTTCGGGTCGTCCGAGGTGGAGTGGCCGGAGAGGCGGTAGGTGAGGCTCTCGACGAGCGTCGCGCCCTCGCCGCGCGCGGCGCGCTCGATGGCCTGGCGGGTGGCGGCGTAGACGGCGAGCAGATCGTTGCCGTCGCAGCGCACACCCTGGATGCCGTAGGCCACCGCCTTGTCGGCGAAGGTCTGCGACCCGGACTGCTTGTGCGCGGGGACGCTGATGGCCCAGCCGTTGTTGCGGCAGAGGAACACGGTCGGCGTCTTGAACACGCCGGCGAAGTTCGCGCCGTTGTGGAACTCGTTGGAGCTCGTGGCGCCCTCGCCGAAGTAGACCAGGGTGACGAGGTCGTCCTTGCGCATCTTGGCCGCCCACCCGAAGCCGACGGCCTGGGTGATCTGGGTGCCGATGGGCGAGCTGACCGAGCCGAACTTGTACGGCTTGCCGCTGTAGTGGTCGGGCATCTGCCGACCCTTCACCGGGTCGTTGGCGTTGCCGAACATGTTGTCGACGTAGGCCTGCAGCGGCATGCCGCGCATGAGCAGCGCGCCGAACTCGCGGTAGCAGGGCCAGATCCAGTCCTGCGGGCGGCAGGCGGCGGCGGAGCCGAGGATGGTGGCCTCCTCGCCGAGCGACCCGATGTGGAAGCCGATGCGCCCCTGGCGCTGCAGCGTGACCAGGCGCTCGTCGACGATGCGTGTGCGCACCATCTGCTCGTAGAGCGCGACCATCTGCGCGTCGGACAGCTTCGGATCCCAGGCGGGGTCGAGCGAGCCGTCGTCACGGATCACGCGGATCGGTTCGTGGGTGACCCCGGGCAGGGCCCCTCGCTGCGTTGGCTGCACGGCGGTGCCTCCGTTGGACTTGGGCTCGGCGAGAGAGCCGGCGTTGGTGGATTTGGTTTCCTGCGGGTTGGTCGCGCTCATGAAGGCTCCCAGCGTTGGCGGCGCGGACACTTCGTCGGAACCGCGCGAGGCGCAAGAGCCTTTCGGTGACGCGCCAAGTCGTGCGCGACGGTCGCGTAGGCGCGTGCGCACGACACGCCGTCACGCGTGACGAACGCGAGCGAGGGGTCGTGGCCGAGCGTCACCTCCGGGTCGGTAGGTGGCGACTTCGACGAGGGGTGCAAACGAGACGAAAGGGGGGACTCCCCGCGGGGGCGCTCGTCCGCCTCGCCTCGACGCACCGAAGAATTGGCTTGAACACCCAGGACGGATCCGCCTACACTGGACCTCCATGCCGGCTCAGCTGCCTGCCATCCGCATCCTCATCGTCGACGACGAGCGCGCCATCCTCGACTACATGCAGACGCTCCTCGAGCGGGATGGCTACCAGGTCAAGACGCTCAGTGATCCCCTGCAGGTCGAGGAGGAGGTCCGTCACGGCGGCTACCACCTCATCGTGCTCGACCTCATGATGCCGCGCCTCGACGGCATCGAGGTGCTCAAGCGCATCCGCAAGGTCGACAGCGACATCGCGGTGGTGATCTTCACCGGGTACCCGAACCTCGAGACCGCGGTCGCCTCGATGAAGCTCGACGCCGTCGACTACATCAAGAAGCCGTTCAACGTGGACGAGTTCCGCGAGGTGCTCGGCCGGGTGATGCGCAAGAAGGGCCTCGCCCGCACGCCGGAGGAGCAGCTCCACAAGGCGATCGGCGACACGATCCGCAACTTCCGCAAGGACAAGAACCTCACGCTCAAGCAGATGGCGCGGCGCACGGGGCTCTCGGTCTCGCTGCTCTCCCAGATCGAGCGCGCGGAGTCCTCGGCATCGATCAGCTCGCTCTACAAGATCGCGGTCTCGCTCGACGCCCGCATCCAGGATCTGTTCGGCGACTTCTAGCTCTACTTCTGGTTTGCCCTACGCGTTGTGGGGGTGGGCCGCGCTAGGGCGCTTCGCTCCTTCGCGACGTCACTTCCGGGCTGCACCAGCCCTGCCGGGCGGCGGCCCATGCTAGACCGAGGGTTTCGAGCCTCCTGGTCCCATGTCCTTCGGCGAAATCCTCGTCATCGCACTCCTGGCCATCGTGGTGGTCGGCCCCAAGGACCTGCCTCGGGTCCTGCGCATGGCCGGGCGCATCCTCGGCCAGGCCAAGCGCGCGATCGCCGACGTGCGTCGCGAAACAGGGCTCGACGAGGTGCTCCGCGGCGACTTCCAGGATCTCGAGCGCCTCGCCGACCACATCGAGCGCATCGACGCCTACAAGGGCGATCAGCCCGCGCAGCTCGGGTTGCCCGGGGTCGATCTGGCCGAGGCACGCGCGCGCCGCGAGCGCGAGTACCCGGCGATGGGCGCCGACGCGCCGGGGCTCCTGCCCGAGGACGCGATGGTCTACGCCGACTCGCCGTGGGGCCTCGGGGGCCCGGCGGTGGATCCCATGCCGATGATCCGGCCGGCCGAGGGCGCGGTGGCGGTGGAGCCCGCGTCGCGTGGCGAGACGCCGGTCGAGGCGCCCCCGGTCGAAGCGCCCCCGGGCGAGACGCCGGAGACCGAGGCCAAGGGGGTCGAGGCCAAGAAGGTCGACCCGAACCCGTTCGCCGACGGCTCGGCCGCGGCCGCGCTCGACGCCCACGCCGCGCTCGACGCCAAGCCGAGCGAGACCGAGAAGCCCGCCGGCTCGGAGGCCGCGCAGTAGATGGCCGCCTCCGCCAAGACCGAAGAGGAGCTCGACGACGAGAAGCGCATGTCGTTCCTCGACCACCTGGCCGAGCTGCGCACGCGCATCCTGCGCGCCCTGAAGATCTATGTCGTCGCGTTCGCCCTCTGCTGGTGGAAGGCCGAGGTGCTGCTCGGCTACGTGACCAAGCCGCTCGCCAAGGCCTGGAAGCTCAGCAACCTGAAGGACCTCCCCGAGCTCCACGGCGCGCTCGCCGAGCCGTTCGCGGTCTACATGCGCGTCGCCATGTACGCCGCGCTGTTCCTCGCGAGCCCGGCCATCTTCTTCCAGATCTGGGGCTTCGTCGCGCCCGGGCTCTACAAGAACGAGCGGCGGGTCACGATCAGCTTCGTGTCGTTCGCCACCGTGCTGTTCGTGGCGGGCGCGGCGTTCGCCTACTACATCGCGCTGCCGATGGCGTTCCGGTTCTTCTTCACCCAGCACGCCCCCATCCCGGGCACCAACATGCGCATCGCCCCGATGCAGATGGTGTCGGGCTACTTCGACTTCGTGCTCCAGTCGGTGCTCATCTTCGGCATCTCGTTCGAGCTGCCGCTGGCGCTGCTCCTCGCGGGCATGGCCGGGCTCGTCGATCACAAGCAGCTGTGGCGCTTCGGGCGCTACTTCATCCTGATTGCCTTCACGGTCGGCGCGATCTTCAGCCCGCCCGACGTGGTGAGCCAGACGCTGGTCAGCGTGCCGCTGTGTCTGCTGTACTTCTTCTCGATCTTGCTCGTGTACCTGTTCGGCAAGAAGAAACCGGCGGCCGCGAGCACGGAGAACCCGACTGCATGAGTCTCGTCCTCTACGAGCATCCGCTCTCCAACAACGCGCAGAAGGTCCGCTTCCTGCTCGCGGAGCTGGAGCTCTCCTACGAGTCGCGCGAGGTCGCGATGTTCGGCGTCGGGACCCGCTCGCCGGAGTACCTGGCCATCAACCCGTTCGGCCTCATCCCCACGCTGGTGGATCAGGATTTCGTGCTGACGGAGTCGAACACGATCCTGCGCTACCTCGCCGAGACCAAGGGCGGCGAGGCGCTCTACCCGCGGAGCCCACGCCTGCGCGCGCAGGTGGACCGCATGCTGGACGTGCTCGGCTGCACGTTCCGCCCGCGGATCGCGCCGCTCGAGCGGCACCTGTTCGCGAACTTTCCGCACGGCGTGCGCGACGTGGAGGACGAGAAGCGCCTCGAGGCGAACGTGCGCCTCGCGCTGTCGGGGATCGAGGCGATCCTCGCCTCGGACGCGCAGGGTGGGTTCTGCGCGGGGACGTTCAGCATCGCGGACTGCGGCTGGGCGCCCACTCTGCGGCGGCTCCTGGAGATGGAGCTGGACCTCGGGATGTACCCCCGCATCCTGGCGTGGGCGGAGGCGGTGCTGTCCCGCTCGGCGTGGTCGCGCGTGCGGGGGCCGGATCTCGTGCGGCGGGGCTGAGCCGCGCTGGTTCTCGGGTCAGACCGCTCGACGCTCGAGCGCGGCCTCGATTCGGGCGGCGACCGCCGCGGCCTCGCCGCCGTCGGTCTCGATGTACAGGTGCTTCATGCGCTCGTGCTCGAGGTCGACGGCGACGATGTTCCCCTCGTGCAGGTGGTGCACGTCGATGAAGACGAGGCCGTCGCCCTTCTTCCAGAAGTAGCCGAGGTGCGTCTCGGTGAAGGAGGCGCCGAACACGCGGGCGATGAACGTGTCGTCGAAGAGCTCCGTCGGTCGGGCGCGCACGCCCTTCACGTGATCCAGCGGGACGCGCACCTCGCTGCGCATCGCCATGAGCTTCTCGCCGAGGCCCGCCATGGTGACGACGAGCTCGTTCCCCTGCACATCGATGGTCGCCATGGCAGCGAGGGTAGATCAGAAGCCCTTGCCCTGCGCGCCCCTCCCGCGGCGCGCCGGCTCGAGTGGGCTTTTCGAATCTCGTCGAACGCGGAGTCCGAGCGCGAGGAGCGCCAGTGGGAGCCCCCCGAGGAGGACCCCGGAGGCGTTCGTCGGGCGCCCGACCGAGCAGGAGCCTTCGGCGCTGGCGGTGACCTCGACCGTGGTCCCGCCGTCCCCGCCGACGCCGGCGTCTCCCCCCGCATCGACCGGCCCGCATGCGCGCGCCGGAGCGACCCGGCCGTCGGAGCATAGCGGCTCCGACGACAGCGACGGGAGAGGCTCCGGACGCGTTGGCGATGCGGCGGTTCACGCATGCCAGCTCGACGGACTTCGCCCATCGCGCTGCGATGCCTGGACCCGCTGCTATCCTTCGTTCGTGTCCGACTACGAGTCGCAAGCGGCCTGCTACGACGAGGGTCGAGCGCTCGAGGCCGCTGCCATGCAGGTCTGGGTCGACGCCACAGCACCCCACCTTCGCGACGTCCGACGGTGTGTGGACGTGGGCGCGGGCACGGGGCTCTTCGCGGTTGCGTTCGCCGATGCGTTTTCTGGACTGGAAGTCGAAGCGGTCGAGCCGAGCGAGGCGATGCGCGCGGTTGCAGCGCGAGAGCGGTCGCATCCTCGGGTGCACTTGCTCGAAGGGCGGGCCGAGCGCCTTCCCCTCCGGGACCGCTCGGTCGACGCCGCATGGCTGTCCACTGTGATCCACCATGTCGACGTCGCGCTGGCGGCCGCGGAACTGCGTCGGATCCTCGTCGTCGGCGCTCCAGTGCTCGTGCGCGGCGTGTGGCCCGACTCCACCGAAGGCGTCACCCTGTTCCGCTACTTCCCCGCCGCAGCAGAAGTGGTGCATCGCGCCTACCCACCGTTTACCGACGTCGTCGCGAAGTTCGCACGCTTCGGGCTGCGGCTGGTCGAGCGTCGCTCGGTGTCACAGGTCTCGGCGTCGTCGTTGGGCGCGCTGGTAGAGAAGGTGGCCACGCGCGCTGACACGACGCTGCAACGCATCGCCGACACCGCGTACGAAGCGGGCCTCAAGACGATGCGAGGAGACGCGGAGAGCAAGGAGCAGGAACCAGTGGTCGACCGACTCGACCTTGCATGGTTCGAAGCTGTTGGCTGACGAAACCGACCGCTCCCGTCCTCCGATCGGCGGTCGTCCCGCTCGCGCTGAGCCACGCATCGTGGTCTGCAGTAGAGCAGGGGGGTGGCTCGTCCGCTCTCGTTCCAGCGTCTCCTGGCGATGGTCTTCGGCGGCCTGCTCGCCGGCCTCGTGGCGTTCGTCGGCGGCGTGTTCCTGGGTCAGGCGCTGGGACTCGAAGGCGACGCCATGGGGTGGGTGGGGATCGTCGCCTTCTTCGCGGCCGCGTCCCTCGCCGTGGCCAAGCTCGTTCCGCGCGAAGACCACGGGCCCTCGATCGGTCTGTTGCGCGACAGCTCGGAGCCGCCGTACCGCACGGACGACACGCCCCCTGGCACGCCAGACGAGGCGGTGGAGAGCGCCCCCTCCGATCCGGCCGTCGAGCGGCTCGCGGCCCTGCGCCGTGCGATCGCCGAGCCACCCGCGAAGGCATCGTCGGGGCTCCTCCTCTCGGGCCTGTTCCTGGGCTGGATCTACTACGTCCAAGGCTCGATCCGCGCCGCAGCCGTGGCGATCGCGGTGCTCGCCTTCCACGAGCTCGGGCACTTCGTCGCGATGCGCGCCTCGGGTTACACCGACGTGCGCATCTTCTTCCTGCCCGGCTTCGGTGCGGCGACGGTCGGGCGCAGGCGGCGGGCGCCGCTGTGGAAGGAGGGTCTCGTGCTGCTCGCCGGCCCCCTGCCGGGTCTCCTCCTCGGCCTCGCGCTTCCCGCAGGGGCGCCGGGCAGCCTCTCGGCCGAGGTTCGCGCCCAGCTCGTGCTGATCAACGCGCTGAACCTGCTCCCCATCGCGGGCCTCGACGGCGGACGTCTCGTGCAGATGGTCTTGTTCTCCAAGGCGCGCCGGCTCGAGTGGGTGTTCGTCGTCGGCACCGCCGGCCTCCTCGCCTACCTCGCGGTGCGGGCCGGGCTCTACGGCTTCCTGGTCGTCGCGGCCTTCGCCCTCGTCTCGGGCCTCGGTCAGCGAAGGTTCGCCCGGGTCGTCGACGCCGTCCGCACCTCGCGTCGCGGACGACCCCTGCCGGAGGTGGACCAGCTCTCCGACGGCGACCTCGCGTTGCTCTCGACGTCGCTGCAGGACCACGGGTACGCGCGCGGGCCGCTGTTCGCCCCGATGGTGGCCGACCTCGCCGATCGCGCCTCGGTCGGGCCGCTCGGGCTCGCCGTCGCGGTGGCCCTCGTCGTCGCGCAGATCGTCGGGATCGCCGCGGCCGTCGCGGGCATGGCCTCGCTCGCGCCGACGTGAGGGCCGGGTCACGCTCGCGCCGAGTCTGCGCCGAAGCGCGTTGACTTGGGAGAAGGCCGTCGATATCGCTGCCTCGTGAGCGCCCTCCCGCGCGGAGAGATCCCGTCGGGGCACGCGCGGCCGCTCGCACTCCGCGCGCTGCTCACGATGGCGGTCGCGCTGTTCGCCGTCCTGTCGCGCGACGTGGCCGCCCCTGGGCTCTCCTACGACGGATTCGCCCAGCCTGCTGCACGGGGCGGCGCGCTCGGCCTCTTCGCACTCGGCATCACGCCGGTCCTGTCCGGGATGGCGCTGGCCGAGATCGTCGCGGCCGTCGTGCCCCGTTGGCGTCACCTCCGGCACTCGGGCCCCGCGGGCAGGGCGCGTTTGACCCGCGTCGGTGCGCTCCTCGCGGTGGCCTTCGCGGTGCTGCAGGTCGTCGCCGCGACCCGGTACATCGAGGCGCTCTCCACGGACGGCCCGGCGTTCCCGGCGCGCTTCGGTCGCGAGCTCTACGCCGTCTCGGTCTTCGGCGCGGTCCTGGTCTCCTGGGCAGTCGCGTACATCGGTAGCCGCGCCGGCCTCGTCAACGGGTACGTCGTCGTCTTCCTCGTGCCGATCGTCGTCGAGGGTGTTCGCGCCGTCGCCCGCGCCCCCGAGCCCGTGCGCAACGCGTCCCTCGCGCCCCTCGCACTCGCGCTCGTCGTCTCGTTCGCTGCCCTCGCGGTGGTGCGCAGTCGTGCGTGGGTCCCGCTCGTCGGCGTCCCGCCGCTCTACGCTGCGTCGTTCGTCCCCGTCTCGGTGGGCCTCGGTGGCCCGGTGGGACACCCGGTGATCCTGGCGCTGGTGACCGCGTTGGCGGTGGTCGTGTTCACCCGGCTCTTCTACGACGAGGATCGGATCCGCGCGGCGCTGCCGGCCACCCTCTTCGAGCCCGCCGACCATCGCGGCGCCCTCCTCGCCTCGGTCCTCGTCGGCAGCGCCTGCCTCGGCGCCTACTTCACCGTTCTCCTCGCGCTGCCCCACCCGCAGCTCGGCGAGAGCGGGTTCCGACAGGTCGGTGTCGTGGGCTTCGTCGGCCTCGCCGCGCTCGTCCTCGACGCGGGCAGCGCGTGCCGCGCCGCCCTCGGCCCCCACACGAGCAGGGTCGCCCTGGAGCATCGGGCGTGGGCGGTCCCCGCGATCGAGCGCGCGCTCGCCGCGGCGGGCATAGGGACGACCCTGCGCAACGCCCGGCTCTTCGCTGCGTTCCAGTTCTTCTTCCCGATGGTCCCCGTGGAGGTCTGGGTCGCACCGGGCGACGCTCGGCGCGCGCGGCGGTTGATCGCTCGCGTGGCGAAGCGCGGGCCGGTCGAGGGCGGACCGCCGCCCGTCGCCCGGCCGATGCCCCGCTGGCTCCTCGCGCTCTCCACTGTCGGCGCACTGCTCACGCTCTTCTTCCCCTGGAAGATGCCCGAACCCGCGCCACCGCCGCGGGTCGCGGTCGCGGTCGTCCGACTGGACGACGACGTCGATCCGTTCGACGGAGCCACCGATCTGCCGAAGGGCGGCGCCGTGCAGGAGGAGAGCGTGCCACTGGGCGTCGACGCGCAGGGCAAGTCGGTGCAGGCGGTACGGCACTACGTGCGGGTGGTCCGTCTCCCCGACGAGGCGGTCGAGGCCCTGCATGCGCGGGCGCGCGCGTGGCTCGCGGGTCGGTCTCCGCCGCCGGAGACCACCTTCGCGCTGGGCGACTTCCTCGACGACGTCGGCGGCAAGCCGACGGTCGTCGCGGTGCGGACCTTCGTCCTGCGAGGCGTGCCGATCCTCACCAACGACGACATCGAGAGCGCGGACCCCGCCATCAGCCCCGACCGGGAGTACTACGTCGCGGTCGCGCTGGTCGGCTCGGCCGCGGAGCGTTTTCGCGCGGCGACGGCGGCATGGAGGCAGCGTCGACTCGCGCTGCTGCTCGACGGACGGGTCGACACGACGCCGGTGGTGAACGCCGTGCTCGACCGCAACTTCTCGATCACCCTCGGCGGCCTGGATCGCAAGGGCAAGCAGAGCCGGGCCGCCGCGGAGCGTCTCGCCGCGGCCATCCGGTCGAAGTGACCCGTCGCCACGCTCCGGCGGGTCCGAGGCTCACAGTCCGCAGGATGGCGAGAGCCGGCCACTCCCGTCGAGCGCGATCCCATCGTCGTCCACGCCGTCGGCGCGGAAGCGGAGGCGCCGGAACCCGCCCGTGGGCGTGCGGCGGAGGCCGACGTGTCGACCGTCCTTGCGCCCGACGCAGAAGAGGTCGCCGGCGAGTCGTGCACCTGCGACGACACGGGTCGCTCCGTCCGGAGCATCCACCACGATGGAGAAGGAGCCGTCCGCCTCCGCGACCACCACGTCGACCTGCGCAGCGGGCTGGAGCAGGTAAGCCACACCTCCTGGGCGCGTGACCTCCCGGAAGGCGTGCTCCACCCCCACCGCCACTGGACGCCGGACCCACGCGTGGGCGTCGGTCGGCGCCACGCCGTAGGCCGCGAGCAGCGCAGAGCCGTCCTCGACCATCTGCAGATCGTCTGGACCGACCTCGCCGAGCGCCAGCGAGGCCTCGAGGCGGAGCTCACGCGTGGCGTCGGCGGTCCACAGCGTCGTGAGATGCTGCGTGGACCGGCAGGCGAGCACGACGAGACCACCCGACGAGGCGACCCAGCCGGGTCGACAGCCGAGGGGGACCGCTGTCGTCGCCACGGACGAGACGTGGAAGGGACCACGCTGCGCGAAGAGGAGGTGGGGTGGGAGCTGCCACGGCGCGGCCGCCACGCAGTCTTTGGGATCTGCGCACAGACCGTCGCCCAGCAACGCTGCGCTCGTCCGCGAGCGGATCGGCGCTCGCAGCACCCGCGCGCACGCGAGGCCCGCGCAGGGAGCCGGCGATTCCTCGGTGCCGACCACGATGGTCTGGACGGTCTTCGTCTTCCGGCCCGTGCCCACGGGGGGCTTGCCCGCACACAGCGGATACCCTTCGTAGAGCGGTCCTGGGGGAGGGGGCAGCCGACCTGGCCACGGCATGGCGGCAGCGGGCCTCGGTTTGGCCAGCGTGTCCAACGCGAAGCGGGCGGCGAGGGCGATTGCTCGGCGCCTGGACTCCTCTGCGGTCGTCGCCGGCGGCGGGCCGGGCACGCGGTGGAAGCGCCCGTCACCGCCCAGAGCAACCCATCGCTCCGACGTGCATGACGCGTCGCTCCCGTAGATCCACGCGCCGTGCTGGTGCAAAGGCGGTGTCGCGAGCGGCAGCGCGAACGTCTTCCCACCGTCGCGACTGACCCAGGAGCGCCGTGCCTGCACCACGAGGAGCCCGTCGAGCCCGACGAACACGCTCCGCACGGGACCGTCGTCCACCGTGCGACGCTCGAACGTGAGGCCTTCGTCGCGCGAGACGAAGACGCCGTCGCCGACGACCGCGGCCATCCACGGGGCCCCGAAGGCCCATTGCGTCGCCCCGTCGACGAGCCCGCCGAGGGCGAAGGCCCCGAGGCCACCGTTGGCGAGGAGAGGGGCGCGCAGCACGCGTCCGGTCGGGCGCACCACGAACAGCGTGCTGCCACCGAAGCCCACGGCCGACCACGTGCCGAGGTCGTAGGGACCGTCGATGCCGGAACCCTCCGTCACGAGGAAGACCCCGTGATCGGTCTGGACGAGGACAGCCTCCGGAGCCACGGCCAGGATCTCGCGTGGCGTGAGGTCGGGGGGACCGATGGCGGTGATGGGGTCGTCGTGCGCGGGCAAAGGCAGCGGTGGCTCGAGCCACGGGGCCGACGAGAGCGGGGACGACGAGAGCCCCGTGGGGAGTGGCGACGCGACGGGCGCGGCGCTCGGTCGCAGGGCGGTCGGGCGCATCGGTGTCGGCGTGCACGCGAAGCCGATGGACAACAGAGCGAGCGCCGTCCTGCGCATCGAGGGTCGGACGCCCGAGGCCATGGGATCTTGGAGCGGACCGACACGACGCCGATGGTGAACGACGTGCTCGACCGGACTGTCCGGCCGCCGCGGCCATCCGATCGAAGTGATGACGCGAGGATGCTCGACGCAGCTCAGAGCCCGCAGCAGCAGTAGACGTTGAAGGCGTTGGTCGGCGGCACCTCGCCGAACGTGGTGTCACAGCCGCCGACCAGCGGCGTGCTGGTCGCGAGGGACAGGCACTTGTAGTCCGCCGCGAACGTCCCGAGGCCGGACTTGACCGCTTCGCTCTTGCAGGCCGCCGAGGTGGTCGAGCACACGGGCTTGCAGCTCCCGCCGATCGCGGCGCAGAAGTCGGTGCAGGTCTTCGTGCCCTTGAAGCCGGCGTGGCGGACCCAGTCGGTGCTCCCCAGCTTGCAGAGATCGGAGTTGATGCACCCCGGGTTGTTCTCGTAGTCGGTGAACGAATCACCGGGGGTGACGGTGTCGAGCGTACCGTCGTCCTTGCGCCGGACCTTGCGCCCGAACGCGCACCCGCGGCACTCGAAGCCAGCGGGCGATTGCGGGACCTTGTAGCCGTCGTCGATGACGCCGTTGCAGTCGTCGTCCTTGCCGTTGCCGGCCGTCTCGGCGGGGAACACGCTGCTGCAGGGGGTCGAGACGCCCGCGTCGTTCACGGTGGTCTTGCATGCACCAGTCACCACCTGCCGACAGGGGCCGACGCCACAGAGGAACGCGCCGGCCGGGACCTTGGTGGCGCCGTCGTACAGCTTGCTCACGCACCCCGTGTCCGCGCCTCCGCCGTCGACGCCACCGCCGTCGATGGTCCCGAGGTCGGTCCCTAGGTCCGCAAGCCCGGTGTCGATCGCGGTGTCCGCGGGACCGAGATCCACGCTCGCATCCGTGGCGCCGTCGGTGCCCGAAGCGACCGCGAACTCGGACGAAGCACACCCCAGACCCGCGCCGATCAGCGCGAGGAACAGCACCTTCCTCACCATGCTGCTGCTCTAGCACGACCGAGGCGGGGTGGCCGGAACGGGTCGGGCGAAAGGCCTCACTGCACGGGCTCGAGCGCGTCCAGCGTGGCCTTCTCGTACACGTCGTCCTCGCCAGGGTACCGGAGAGGCATCCCGCGCTGCCGACCGAGCGACCAGACGAGGCTCTCGCCGGCCGGGAGCACCGCGGGGAGCTCGCCGAAGAGGGGGTCGGCGTAGGCCTCGTCGGTGTCGACGAGGGTGAACCCGTCGGCGACGAGCGCGGCGAGCACGTCCTCGAGGAACAGCGCGTTCAAGAGCGAGTGGTGGACGAGCAGCGTGTGCGCGATGGTCCGTCCGAGGAGCTCCTGCGCGAGGCCGTCGTAGAACCGGGCGCGGTCGCGCATGTGCGCAACGTACGCGGCGCGGAACGGCGCCAGATCGGCGTTCGGCTCGCGCCGCAGCCGCCGCACGAGACGCGCGTCGAAGGCCCAGTCCGAGGCGTCGATCGTGACGTGGCCGTTCGTGTAGCCCCGCGCCGCGAGGATCTTCCGCGCGCCGTCGCGCTTCTCGGCCGTGTCCCCCTCCTTGAGCATGGGGAAGCGAAACCGTCGGGTGAACCGGGCGTGAGGGCGGACGACCGCCTCGCCCTTCTCGAGCTCGTCCTCGAAGTCGGCGAGCGTCATCTTCTTCGCGTGGAAGTAGCGGTGGCTGTACGAGTGGTTGCCGAGCGCGTGACCCGCCGCGCTCCACCGGGCGAGCAGCGCCGCTCCCGCGGCCGAGTCGACGCGCTGGCCGCACACGAAGAGCGTCGCCCTGCACTTGCGTGCGGCGAGCGTCGCGAGGAGGGCGGCGTCGCGGGCGCCGGCGTCGAGCCGCGGCGTCTCGGTGACGTTGGGATCGTCGAGCGTGACCGCGAAG
>CAZUZY010000206.1:0-14585 GCA_964624885.1 uncultured Polyangiales bacterium
CCCCGCCCCACGCTCCCCCGGCGCTCGGCGGGAGGTTGCCGCGCGGGCAGACGAGCGGCCCGACCTGCGCCGCCGCGGGCTCGAAGAACGAGCACGAGTCCTCGGGCGAGGCCCACATGCCGTGCAGGTACACGACCGGCACGTGCAGCGCGGGAGGCGCGACGACGATCCCGTACGACGCCTTCGCGCGGAACGTGGGGGCAGGCGCGACGGACGCCACCACGGACGACGCGGGGGCGGCGGCGGTCACGCTCGCCGACGCGGTCCCCGTGGGTGGGGTCGCCCGCTCGTCGGCGCGACGCGAGCACCCCGCGAGGGCCAGCGTGACCAGGGCGAGGCGCACCCCTCCCCCCGAATGGTTACTCAGAGCCCGAGATCCTTGGCCTTGGCCCAGAAATCCTTGCCGTCCGGCGGGATGATCTCGAGGCCCTTCGGGTAGATGCGCGACCAGCCGGCGACCGTGTCGACCACCACCACCTCTGCGCCCGACTCGATCACGCCGATGGCCTTGACGCCGTCGTTGGCGGTGAGGCGCAGCGGCACGTCCTTGTCGACCATGACCAGCTTGGTGGAGCCCTCGACCTTGAGCTTGGCCGGCGAGATCGACACCATGCTGTTGGTGCTGAGGGCGTCGAGCATCTCGCCCTTGGGGAACGGCTTGAGGTCGCCCATCTTGGCCCAGGCGTCGACCGTGAGGGAGCCCTTGTGCTGCACGCGGACCCACGGGCCTTTCATCTCGGTCGAGTAGAGCAGCACACCGGCACCCGCGTTGGGCACCTCGATGGTGAACACCGAGCTGCCGCCGCCCGACTCGCTGAACAGGTCGAGCGAGGTGGACTTGAGGACCCACTTCTTGGCGTCCTTGGGGAGCTCGAACTCGTCGGTCTTGACCGGGCCGACGGCCAGCTGGCTGCAGGTGGCCTTGCCCTTGAGGGTCTGCTGGGTGGCGGTGATGGTGGTCTGCACGTGGAGCTTGCCGGGCGAAGCGCCCTTGAGCTTCACGGCCTCGCCACGCCCGATCCACACGTGCTCGGCCACGACGGTGACGTCTTGCTTGGCGGCGAGCGGGATCTTGGTCGGGTCGATGAAGCCCTCGATGCGGATCGAGCCCGAGCCCTTGCCGGTCTTGACCTTGGCCCGCCCCGCGCCCGGATCGGCCGGGAAATCGCTGACCGTGAGGAACACCTCCTGGGTCGCGAAGCCCGCGATGGGGGTGCCGTCCTTGTCGGCGTTGTAGATCAACACGCCCTTCTCGACGACGCCCTTGCCGCTCACGCTGCAGTCGGCGCCGGAGCCTTGATCGTCGGCCGCGCTGGCGCGGCTCGTGGTGACGGTGCTCGCCACCGGGACGAGCGCGACCAAGCCGAGGACGAGGGGAGACAACCGGGAGAATCGCATCCTGACCACCAATCCTGGAGAGAGACGCGCGAGCGCCGCCATCGATTCAAGCACACAAGCAACTCGAGCGGCAGTCGTGCCGACCCCGGGCATGCGCCGCTGCCTGCTCGTCCTCTCCGCCCTCACCGCTTGCGACCCCCCGACCTACGAGGCCCCGCGCGGCGTCCAGCCCGTGAGCGTGGAGACGGTCGAGCCGGTCGATCTCGCCCCTTCGGCGCGCCTGACGGTCCGGCTGACGGGCGCGCTCGCCGCCGACGCCGGCGCCGTGCGGGTGGCGCTGGTCGCGGGGGCGGTCGACGACGCGACGGTACAGGCATTCGCGCGGGGTCGTCCGTCGGCTGCACAGAGGGCCCGCGAGACGCCGGTCACCGTCGTGGCGGTGCCGGGCGCGCTGATCGTGCAGCCGGTCCGCGCGCTGCCCGTCGGCGGTCACACGCTGATCACGACCCTGCCGACACGTCCGCCCCACCTGGCCACCCTGCGCGTGGCGGGGTCGGCGCCCCTGCCGCGGTTGCACCCCCTCGTCGGCGCCGCGCTGCCGGGTGCGGCGGTCACCTACTGTGTCGACGGGGAGCTGCCGCCGTTGCCCGCGACCACCGAGTGGCTCGACGCGGACGGCGCGGTCCACGAGGCGGTGGTGCGTGCGCGCACGGACGTCCCCTGCCTCGAGATCGAGGCACCGGAGAGCGAAGGGGTGTTCCTCGCGCCGCCCCGGCTGGCGGGCGTCGCGCTCGATCCGGCGCCCGTCGTCGTGGAAGACCGCGTGCCGAGGCCACCGCCCGCCTGCTCGGAGGAGTGGACGACGATCGCGCCCGGCCTGTGCGCGCGCGTCGACGACGATCGCGTGACCTTCCTCGGAGGAGAGCCGGCGGCGGCGTTCCTCGGGCTCGTCGGTGGTCGCGCGGTGTTCTCGCCACTCGCCCCCGACGCGCGCTGGGTCGTGCGGGGTCTGCTCCCGGCGCAGCCGTTCGTCGTCCGCGGCGTGCTGCGTGGCGACGAAGACCACCCCGTGGATCGCGCGCTGACGACGGCACGAAGGAGGCGGCACGTGGTGGTCAACGAGGTGCTCGCGCGCGCGCCGTCGGGTGCCGTGACGCAGCGGTGGGTCGAGCTCGGCAACGACGGCGCGGAGCCGGTCGACCTGCTCGACCTCGTGCTGCTCGACGGCGTCGAGCGGATCCCCCTGCCCTCGCTCGTCGTCCCGCCGGGTGGCCTCGCGCTGGTCGTCGGCGTCGGGTTCAAGGCGGGGCTGGCCGGCGATGCGAGCCCCACCAAGGGCACGCCGGTGGCGGTGGTCCCGACGCTGTCGCTCACGGGTGATGTCGGCGTCCTCGAGCGCGACGGGACGCTCCTCTCCAAGCTGCCGCACGTGGGCACCACGAAGACCGCCTCGCGCGGGCGGCGCGCGCTGGAGGTGCCGGACGACGCACCCGGCGCGTTCGGCTGGGACGCGACGGGCACCGCGACCCCAGGTCGACCGAACCAGATCGCGCCCTGACCGCTCAGGCCTCGAGGGACCGGCGCAGCATCCCGAGCCGGCGATCCAGCTCCTGTCGTTCGTCGGCGTGGAAGTGATCGGCGAGGCTCGCCTCGAGCAGCCGCGCGTGGCGCAGGAGGTCGGCGCGGCGTGCCGGTCGCTCGGTGATCTGCGCCAGATCGGTGAGGGCCCGGGCGAGGCGCAGCCCGACCGCCAGGTCGCCGTGCCCGTACTGCCGGATCTGGTGGAACGAGATGTCGACGATGCGCCCGAAGCTCGAGCGGGCCATGCGCAGCCGCCCGCCGGTCAGCCCCTCCCGCGTGGTGACCGGGTCGTTGCGGGAGGCCGCGTAGGCGAGGAGGCTCGTGAGGTTGTCGATGCAAGTGACGCACGTGCTCGGGTCGTTGACGGCCGGCGAGATCGCCTTGAGCGCGATGTCCACGATCTGCCGCAGTCCGTACTCCACGTCCTGCTGCATGGTCCGGATCGGTCCGAGGTCGAAGCCCTCGTCGATCTCGCGCGCCGAGACCGCGCCGTCCACCGCGACGAGTGGCGTCCCCTCGACGACGAACTCCCCTGGCGCCTTGAGGATGGTGAGGGTCACGCGGTGGTGGTCGGCGATGGCCAGCAGGCGATCGTAGTCGACGAGCTGCACGTACCCCGACCGCAGGGCCGACACGATCTCGCTGCCCTTCGGAGGGATCAGGCGGTCGACCGCGGGCTCGTCCGCCTCGCCCACCAGCACCTCGTCCATGATGGCTCGAGTCTCGGTGGCGATGCGGTCGGCGATGTGGTTGGCCTGGATGCCCTGCGCGATGCGGCTGATGAACAGGACGAGGCTGGCGAGCGAGACGAAGGCGAGGGCGACCGCGACCAGGACCGCGACGGGCGCCGAGTAGGCCTGTGGGTCCCCATGGACCGCCCGCAGCACGATGAGCGCGTAGAGGAACGTGCCGAGGAACAGGCCCAGCGTGACCTGGCTGGCGCGGTCACGAAGGAACCCGACCAGGATGCGTGGCGAGAACTGCATCGACGCCATCGACAGCGCCATCAGGAGCACCGAGTAGGTGATCGAGACCACCGTCATCATGGAGCCGGCGATGGTACCCAGCACGACCTGGGCGCTCGCCGTGTCGAGGGGAGGGACCCAGGCCGGCGGCGACGAGCCTCGCTCGAGCTGCACGACCAGACCCCCGAGCAGGCCGAAGGACACGGTGATCAACGCCGGTCCGACCAGCATGCCGGCGCGGAGATCGTGCCCGATCTGGGCGAGGACGAAGCCGGACCGCCGACTCATGCCGGGAACCGTATCAGAGGAAGATCGACAGCCCCGCGGAGAAGTCGATGGGGTGGCCGAGGCGCAGCGTCAGCGCGAGGTTGTCGCTGAAGTGGAAGCGGCCGCCGACGAAGAAGGTGAAGTAGAGGTCGGTGGAGCTCCGTGCGGAGCAGTTCGTGAAGCGTGGGTCGCAGTACTGGTTGAAATAGGGGTCGTCCCGGTAGAACGACTTGCGCAGCGTGACGCCCGGCTCGCCGAACACGCTGAACTTGTCGGTGAGCCAGAAGTTCCACTGCATGGCCACCGGCAGGTGCAGCGACCAGAACGAGGCGTCGTACCCGTTGTAGTAGCCGGGGCAGCGCTTCGGGTCGCACCACGTGTAGTAGTAGCCCTCGTAGCGGACGAAGTCGGCGCCGAAGGTGATGCCGACCGAGTCGTTGACGGTCTTGATGAACCCGGGGCTCATGAGCGGGATCGAGAAGCGCACGCCCGGGCCCCACCCGTTGCCGCCGTAGCGGTAGAGCCCGAAGTAGGCGAGGTTGAGCTTGGGCTCGATCTCGACGGAGTACTTCGGCGGGTTCGGGTCCTTGATGATGGTCTTGGCCGAAGCCGTGGCCGTCGTGGCGAGGAACGTCGACAGCGCGAGGACGAGCGTGCGCGAGTTCATCGCTCGATGGGAGCAACCCGCGCCGAAGAGCGCAAGACGCACGCGCCGTGCCGCGCCGAGACTGTCGCCGCGCGACGCGTGGCGCTAGCTCGACCGTGCCATGACCACTCCCCGCCTCCACCCGCAGACCACGTCGATCTCCGAGGGCTTCGATCCGTCGCTGAGCGTGATGGCGGTGCGTCCGCCGATCTATCCGGTGTCCACCTACTGCTTCCCGACGGCCGAGCAGGCGGCGCGCCACTTCGAGATCGCGCTCGGCAAGACGGCGGCGCTCCCCGGGGAGGTGCCGAGCCTGATCTACGCGCGCCTCAACCACCCCAACGCCGAGATGTTCGAGGACTCGCTGTGCGGCGTGGAGCAGGGCGCGGCGGCCGCGGCCGCGTTCACGAGCGGCATGTCGGCGATCACCACCACCCTGCTCACGCTCGCGCGTCCCGGCACCAAGATCCTCTACCAGCGCCCGGTGTACGGCGGCACCGACCATTTCTTCCGGCACATGCTGCCCGAGTGGAAGGTGGACGCGATCGCGGTCGACGAGGGCGGCTGGGACGCCGCGCTCGCCGCGCACGCCGAGCAGCTCGCGCTGGTCTACCTCGAGACCCCCGCCAACCCGACCCTCGAGATGATCGACCTCGCGGCGATGCGGGCGCGGATCGACCGGCTGATCCCCGGGCGCCACGTGCCGCTCCTGGTCGACAACACGTTCCTCGGCCCCGTGTTCCAGTCGCCGCTGGTGGCGGGCGCCGACGTCGCCATCTACTCGGCCACCAAGTTCCTCGGCGGCCACAGCGATCTGGTCGCCGGCGCCATCACCACCAGGACCCCGGAGCTCACCGCGCAGGTGAAGGCCACGCGCGCGTTCCTCGGCACCATCTGCGAGCCGTTCACCGCCTGGATGCTGCAGCGGAGCATGGCCACGCTGTGGCTGCGCATGACCAAGCAGTCCAAGAACGCGACCAAGCTCGTGGCCGGGCTCAAGTCGCACCCGGTGGTGGAGCGCGTGCACCACCCGACGCTGTTCACCGGCGAGCAGGCGCGCATCTTCGCCGCGCAGTGTCGCGCGCCGGGGTCGATGATCGCCCTCGAGCTGCGCGGCGGCCGCGCGGCGGCGTTCAAGTTCCTGAACGCGCTGAAGCTGGTGCGGCTCGCGGTGTCGCTCGGCGGCGTCGAGTCGCTCGCGTGTCACCCGCGCACCACCACCGCCTCCGAGATGTCCGACGACGATCTGCGCCTCGGCGGCGTGACCGAGGGGCTCGTCCGGCTCAGTGTCGGGGTCGAGTACTGGCGGGACCTCGCGGCCGACCTGCACCAGGCCCTCGAAGCCGCCCAAGGCTGAGCTCGGAGACCGGTCCGCGAAAACATTTCGCGGATTTTTCGGGATTCCGGGCCTGCCCGCCGTCCAGCTCCGACTATTATCAGTCGCATGATAAAGAATGCCGTAGCGGCCCTCGCTGCCGCGTTCGTGCTCTCCACCGCCGGCTGCCACCGGCCTCCCCCCGCGCCGCCCGGCTTCCAGGGCGTCGTCGAGTACGACGAGCGGGTCGTCTCCTTCGAGGCGGCCGGCACCGTGCTCGCCGTGTCGATCCACCGCGGCGACACCGTGAAGAAGGGCGACGTGCTCGCGACCCTCGACGATCGCCTCGAGACGCTCGCGCGCGCGGCCCGGGCCGGCGAGGTCGACGTCGCCCAGGCCGACCTCGTCCTGCTCGAGGCCGGCGCCCGCAAGGAGGACGTCGGGGCGCTCGCGGCGCAGCTCAAGGCCGCGCAGTCGACCGAGGGCCTGCTGCAGAAGACCGCCGATCGCGCGCGCGCCCTCTACGACAAGGGCTCGCTCCCGCTCTCCGATCTCGAGCGCATCGAGGCCGACCACGCCCGCGCCAAGGCGGAGGTGGCGTCGGTCGCCAACAAGCTCGCCGCGCTGCAGAAGGGCGCGCGGGCCGAGGAGATCGCCCGGGCCAAGACCCGCGTCGGCGCCTCGCTCGCCTCGGTCACGCTCGCCGACGAGAAGATCAAGCGGTACGTCGCCAAGACGCTGATCGGCGGCACCGTGCTCGACGTGCACGTCGACCCTGGCGAGCTCGCCGGGGTGGGCACCCCGGTCGCCACCATCGCCGACACGAGCCACCCCTACGTGGACGTGTTCGTCCCCCAGAAGGACCTCGGCGGCATCAAGGTCGGCAACACGGCCACGCTGCGCGTCGACGCGGCGACCAAGGGCTGGACCGGCAAGGTCGAGTGGATCTCGCCGCGCACCGAGTTCACCCCCCGCTTCCTGTTCAGCGAGAAGGAGCGCGCGAACCTCGTCGTGCGCGTGCGCGTGCGCGTCGACGACCCGAGCCTCGAGCTGCACGCCGGGGTCCCCGGCTTCGTCGAGATCGCCCGATGACCCCCGCGGCCGAGGCCATCATCCGCACCGAGCACCTCTCGCGGCGGTTCGGGAGCCTCGTCGCGGTGAGCGACGTCTCCCTCGAGGTGCGGCGCGGCGAGATCTTCGGGGTGCTCGGGCCCAACGGCGCGGGCAAGTCCACCACCATCCGCATGCTGTGCGGGATCCTCGATCCGAGCGGCGGCAAGGGCACGGTGGTGGGCTACGACATCGCGCGCGAGGCCGAGAAGATCAAGCAGCGCATCGGCTACATGACCCAGCGGTTCAGCCTCTACGAGGACCTCACCGTGGCGGAGAACCTGCGCTTCTACGCGGGGATCTACGGCGTGCCGCTGCTCTCGCGCGCGGGGCGGGTGCGCGCGGTGCTCGAGCAGACCGGCCTCACCGCGCGCAAGGACCAGCTCTCCGGCACGCTGTCCGGCGGATGGAAGCAGCGGGTGGCCCTCGCCTGCGCGACCATCCACGAGCCGCCGCTGCTGTTCCTCGACGAGCCGACGGCGGGCGTCGACCCGGTGAGCCGCCGCGACTTCTGGGAGCGCATCCACGAGATCGCCGCCGGCGGCACCACCGTGCTGCTCACCACCCACTACATGGACGAGGCCGAGCGCTGCCACCGGCTCGCGTTCATCTTCCACGGCGAGCTGCTCGACAGCGGCACCCCTGACCAGATCATCGAGCGGCGCGGGCTGTCGGTGGTGGAGCTCGAGGTCGACCGCGCCCACGAGGCGGCCGACGTGCTCCGCGCCCACGCCGACGTGGAGGAGGTCGCGCACTACGGCCACGTGCTGCGCCTCGCCACCCGCAACGGGACCGACCCGGCCACCCTGGCGCGGGGGCTCCTCTCCGATTTTGCGATCAGCAACCTGCGCCCGGCGCGCGCCACCGTGGAGGACGCCTTCGTCGCCATGGTGCGCGCCGAGGAGCACCCCGCCCCGAGGGCCGACTGATGCGCGCGCTGGTCATCGCCTGGAAGGAGCTCCTGCAGCTGCGGCGCGACCGCATGACCCTGGCCATGATGATCGTGCTGCCGGTGCTGCAGCTGCTCCTGTTCGGGTACGCCATCAACACCGACGTGCGGCACATCCCGCTCGTGGTCTACGACCAGGACCAGAGCGCGCAGTCGCGCGACCTCGCCCGCACCATGGTGGCGACCGGGTTCTACGACCTCGCCGGCGAGGTGCGCTCGTACGACGAGATCGAGCGCGCCATGCGCACCGGCAGCGCCAAGGTGGCCCTGGTCGTGCCGCCGAAGTTCGCCTCCGACCTGCAGAAGGGCACGCCGACCCAGGTGCAGCTCGTGGTGGACGGCTCCGACCCGCAGACGGTGGCGAGCGCGACCAACACCGCCGCCTCCCTCGTCACCTCGCGCGCCGTCTCGATGATGGTGGCCCGCCTGGCCCGCGCGGGCGCCGGACCGGCCGCGGCGGTGCCCATCAGCCTCGAGCCCGCCACCTGGTACAACCCCGAGCTGCGCACCGCGGTGTTCATCGTGCCCGGGCTCATCGGCGTGCTGCTCACCATGACCATGGTGATGCTCACCGCCATGGCCCTCGCCCGGGAGCGCGAGCGCGGCACGATGGAGCAGCTCATCGTCTCCCCGGTGAAGCCGGTCGAGATCGTCGTCGGCAAGATCGTCCCCTACGTGGGCATCGGCTACGTGCAGATGACCCTCATCCTGCTCGCCGGGTGGTTCGTGTTCCAGGTGCCGGTCATCGGCTCGCTGCCGCTGCTCTACGCGCTCGCCTTCGTGTTCATCGCCGCGAACCTGGCGGTCGGCCTGTTCTTCTCCACCATCGCCAAGACCCAGCAGCAGGCCATGCAGATGTCGTTCTTCTTCCTGCTGCCGAACATCCTCCTCTCGGGGTTCATGTTCCCCTGGGAGGCGATGCCCCGGCCGGCCCAGCTGCTCTCGCAGGCCTTGCCGCTGACCCACTTCTTGCGCATCGTGCGCGGCATCGTGCTCAAGGGGTCTTCGTTCCAGGATCTGCGCACCGAGCTCCTGCAGCTCGTGGTCATCCTGACCGTGCTCGTCACCTTCGCCTCCCTCCGCTTCCGGAAGAAGCTCGTCTGATGGCCCGCCCCCGCAGCAACATCGCCCCGCGCATCGTGCACGCCGCCCGCGCGCGCTTCCTCGCCGAGGGAGTGGACGGCGCGTCGCTGCGCACCATCGCCGCCGACGCGGGCACTTCGATCGGCATGATCTACTACTACTTCCCCACCAAGGACGACCTGTTCCTCGCGGTGGTCGAGGAGACGTACGGCAAGCTCCTGCACCAGCTCGAGGCCATCTTCGACCGGCCCGACGTGCCGGCGCGCGAGCGGCTGCGCGACGCGTTCGGGTACATCGGGCGCGCCAGCGACGAGGAGCTCGAGGTGGTGCGCCTCATCGTGCGCGAGGCCCTCGTGAGCTCCACCCGGCTCGACCGCATCGTCGAGCGGTTCCAGCGCGGGCACCTGCCGATGGTGCTGCGCACGCTGGCCGACGGGTTCGAGCGCGGCGAGATCGACCCGGAGATCCCGTTGCCGTTTGCCTTCATGTGCACGGCTGGCATCGGGTTCGTGCCCCAGATCATGCGGCGCATCGCGGGCAAGCACATGCCGGCGATGGCGGGGCTGCCCGAGGGGCCGGCGTTCACCGACGCGCTGATCGCGATGCTGTTCCGCGCGATCGGACCCCGCTGACGCTCAGAGGGTCATCGAGAGCTTGTCTATCTCTTCGCGCAAGACGCCGTAGGTCGCGTCCACGCCTTCGATCCGCACCCAGTACACGGGCACCTTCTCGAGCTTGCCCGCGGCGCCGACGAGCAGGCGCTTGGTGCGCTTGCCCGCGGCGTCGAAGCCCTCGACGACGAGCAGCGGGGCGTCGAACCCCTCGTCCTTGCCCGCGGCGCCGAGGTGGGCGAGGCCCTCGGCGCGCATGCCGACGAGGAGGTCGGCCGCCTTGCGCGCGAGCGGATCGGCGCTGACCCCGGCGTCGCCGCCGTCGCGCCAGGCCTTGGTCGCGTCCGAGAACAGGAGGGTGCGGCTCGCCGTGCTGCCCTTGGTGAGGACGATGCGCGGCGCAGTGGCGGCGTCGAAGGCCACGATGGAGCGATCGACCGGGGGGCGCAGGGCCAGATCCCGCGTGGCCTCGGAGAGGACGCACACCGACTCCTGGCCCTTCACGTGCGCGTAGACCCCGCCTTCGGTGCTCGGGCCGCCGAACTCGAGGGTCTGCGGACCCGCGGGCGCGCCCGCGTCGACGCCGGGCTTCGGCGTGGTGGTGAGGGTGATCGACGCGCTCGGCGTGGCGAACCCATAGGCCGGGTCGTCGCCCTTGCCGTCGACCCAGCGGAGGCAGGTGAGCGAGACGAGGCCCTTCACGAGCTCGGCGGCCATGCCGCCGTCGGCGCCGAGGCCGGGCGGGCTCTCGATCTGGAAGACGCTGTCCTTCTTGACCAGGGTCCACGCGGTCTGCGCCTTGACCTCGACGCGGGTGATCCCCTGCGCGTCGATCCCGGAGAGCAGGTTCGGGTTGCGCAGCTCGTAGATCGCGCTGCCCCGCAGGAGCTCGGCCGCCTCGGCGGGCACCCGCAGGACGGCGCCGTCGTCGGCGCGGCGCAGGTAGACCACCTTCACCTTGGCCTCCTCGACCGGTGCGCCGATCTCGACCACCTGGTCCCACGACTCGCCGCCCGCGTCGGGCACGGCGAGCGGGCCCATCGAGATCGGGTCGACCTTGCGCCGGACCACGAGGCGGCCGGCGACCGGGGACAGGCCGATCGCCACCAGATCGGTCGGCGCGGGCGACACCACCGTGCCGGCGATGCGCGCGAGGCGCACGAGGAAGCGGTCGGCGGCCTCCTTGTCGACCTGCTCGTCCACCGGGACGCGCAGGTGCAGGCCGTCGAGGCGACGCTCGGCGTCGAGGGCCTTCTTGCCGCCGGCCTCGAGGGTCAGCAGCTCGATCTCGGCGACCTTGGCGGTGTCGTTGCCGTACAGCAGGCCGAGCGCGTGCCCGTCCAGGTACGACGCCTCGGGGAGGGTGAGTCGCTCGACGACGAGCTTGGGCACACAGCCGGTGATCTTGAGCGGCACGCGCAGCTGCACGACGACGAGCTTGTCCGGGTGCACCGGGCACGCGCCACCGAAGGCGAGCTCGAGGCGGCTCCCGTTGCCGAGGCTCGCCTCGAGGAACCCGGTGCCGACCGGGGTCGCGTCGTCGACGAACGGGTCGGCCTTGAGATCGGCCAGGGTCTTGAAGAGGCCGTCGACCACGTCGATGTCGGCGCGGAGCCCGCTCGGGAGGCGCCAGGTGCCGTGCGGCGCGCGGGTGAGCTCGACCGAGCCCTTGACCGCGATGCGGCTCAGCGTCGTCGAGAGGGTGCCGCCCACGAGCGAAGGATCGCGGTAGACGTCGGCGCCGCGGTCGAGCACCGCGGCCACGTCGGCGCCCACCACGAAGACGCCGCCCTTCTCGTCACCGTAGGGCGCGACCTCGAGATAGGCGGAGCCGCCGGCCCCGGCGTCGGCGCCGCCGCCCGTCGCCGGCCCCCCCAGCGCGAGCTTGAGGGTGACGCCCTTCATGGCGATCTCGCACTTGACCCGCGGGGCATCGAGGCCGAACGCGGCGCGCTCGCTGGGGGTGACCTGGCCGAGGGCGCGCTCGCTGCGGGCGCCCTGCAGCGTGTTGAGCAGGCCGGTGACGGCGATGAACTCGGTGCGCGAGACGCGCGGCGAGGTGAGCTGCCAGGCGTCTCCCTGGCGCACGATCTCGATCTTCTCGCCCTTGCGCTCGAGCGTGATGCGGGTCGTGTCCTCCTGGCGGAACACGCGCAGGAGGAGCCCGGCGCGCGACGCCTGCTCCTTGGTGGTGGGGCGGTCGCGGTCGATCACCACGAGGGCGCCGAGCACGACGGCGCACCCGATCAGGGCCCACGGGACGATCTCGGAGCGGCGCACTCCGTCCTCCCTAGGAGGTCGGGCGGCGAGCGTCGAGCAATGGTAGGCCTCGGGCCCATGATCGTCCTCCACCAGCCGCCGGGCGCCTGGGGTACCCCGAGCCTCAGCCCGTTCTGCGTGAAGCTCGAGGCCTTCCTCCGGATGGCCGGGGTGCCCTACGAGGTGCGCCCCGCCGACATCCGCAAGGCGCCGAAGGGCAAGCTGCCGTACGTCGAGATCGACGGCGCCGTGATGGGCGACTCCCAGCTGATCCTCGAGCACCTCACGAGGAGCCGCGGGCTCGACCTCGACGCCCACCTCACCGCGCACGAGCGCGCGCTCGGGCACCTCGTGCGGCGCACCCTCGAGGACGGCCTCTACTTCGTGAGCATGTGGAACCGCTGGGTGCCGGACGAGTCGTTCGCCGTGCTGCGCCCCGCCTTCGCGGCCGCCCTGCCCGGCCCGATCAAGCTCCTCGTGCCCCTCATCCGCGGCAACGTGAAGAAGTCGCTCAAGACGCAGGGCACCGGCCGCCACGCGCCGGCCGAGATCATGGCGATGGGGATCGCCGATCTCGACGCGGTGTCGGAGATCCTCGGCGATCGGCCGTTCCTGCTCGGCGACCGCCCGTCTTCGTTCGACGCGAGCCTGTTCGCCTTCGAGGAGGGGATCCTCGCCTTCCCGGTGAGCTCGCCGCTGAAGAAGCACGCCGAGGGCCTCGGCAACCTCGTCGCCCACCGCGCCCGCGTGCGCGAGCGCTGGTGGTGAACGCCGGCCGTACGGGGAGCGACAAAGCCAACTCGGAGCGGAGGACCGGACTGGGACGGTCCGGGAGCGACAAAGCCAATTGCGCCGCCGGGGCCACGAATCTACCCCGGAGGCCGCATGGCTCCCCCCTTCCGCAAGGTCCTCGTCGCCAACCGTGGTGAGATCGCCGTCCGGGTCATCCGCACCCTGCGCGAGATGGGGATCCGCTCGGTGGCCATCTACTCGGAGGTCGACCGCGCGGCGCTGCACGTGCGCATGGCCGACGAGGCCTACTGTGTCGGGCCGGCGCTCGCCGCCGAGTCCTACCTCCGCGCCGACAAGGTGCTCGAGATCTGCAAGCGCTCGGGCGCCGAAGCCGTGCACCCGGGCTACGGGTTCCTCTCCGAGAACGCGGGCTTCGCGCAGGCCTGCGCCGACGCCGGCGTCGTGTTCATCGGCCCGCCCGCCAGCGCCATCCGCGACATGGGCAGCAAGACCGGCGCCCGCGCCATCATGCAGGCGGCCGGCGTCCCGGTCGTGCCCGGCGGCACCGCGCAGAACCTCGACGACGCCCGCTCGGAGGCGCGCCGCATCGGCTACCCGGTGATGCTCAAGGCCTCGGCCGGCGGCGGCGGCAAGGGCATGCGCCTGGTCGAGCGCGAAGAGGATCTCGCGAGCGCGTGGGAGCGCGCCCGCAGCGAGGCGCAGAAGGCGTTCGGCAACGACGACGTGTATCTCGAGAAGGCGATCCTCAAGCCGCGCCACGTCGAGATCCAGATCCTCGCCGACCAGCACGGCAACGTCGTGCACCTGTTCGAGCGCGACTGCTCGATCCAGCGCCGCCACCAGAAGGTCGTCGAGGAGACCCCCTGCCCCGTCGCCTCCGACGCGCTGGTCGCCGAGATGGGCAAGGTCGCCGTGCAGGGCGCCAAGGCCGTGGGCTACTCGAGCGCGGGCACGTTCGAGTTCCTGCTCGACGAGCGCGGCAGCTTCTACTTCCTCGAGATGAATACCCGGCTGCAGGTGGAGCACCCCATCACCGAGCTGGTCACCGGCGTGGACCTCGTGCGCGAGATGGTGGAGATCGCCGGAGGCAAGCCGCTCGCGTTCACCCAGGAGCAGATCGTCCGCCGCGGCGCGGCCATCGAGTGCCGCGTCTACGCCGAGGACCCCTCGGCCGGGTTCCTCCCGAGCCCGGGCAAGATCGTCGCGCTGCGCACCCCCGCCGGGCCGTTCGTCCGCGACGACGGCGGCGCGTACCCGGGTTCGGTCATCAGCTCCTACTACGACCCGCTGGTCAGCAAGCTCTCGGTGTGGGCCCCCGACCGCGCCCGCGCCGTCGAGCGCATGCGCCGCGCGCTCACCGAGTACGTGGTCACTGGCATCCGCACGAACCTCGCCTTCCACGAGAAGCTGTTCGTGCACCCGGAGTTCGTGGCCGGGCGCTACGACACCGGCTTCATCGAACGCTACAAGGATGCATTGATGGGTTATGCATCACCGAGCCCCGAGCTCGAGGTCCCGCTCGCCGCGGCGTTGGCCATCGCCGGGTCGCGGCTCGAGCGCTCGGCCGGCAAGCTCGAGTCGGCCGCCGAGGAGCGCGGCGCGCGCCTGTCCCCGTGGGTCGCCGGGCACCGCGCCAAGCTCCGCGCGTGAGGGCCCTCGTCGCGCTCGGGCTCGCGCTCTCCCTGTCCGGGGCGCGCACGGCGCGCGC
>CAZUZY010000207.1:0-14575 GCA_964624885.1 uncultured Polyangiales bacterium
CTCGCCGGCCGGACCGGCGGCGCCGGCCGCAGCGCCCGCGGCGGGCTCGGGACCGCCGAACAGCGGCTGGTCGTCGTCGTCCTCTTCCTCGAACAGCTCGCTGCCCGAGGCGGCGAGCTCACCGCGCATCTTCTCGTCGGCGTCGAGCACGAGCGGCTCGTCGTCGTCGTCGACCGGCGGGTTGGACTCGACCTTGCGCGCGGGCACGGGGTCGGAGGCGGCGTCGATGTCGCTGGCGAGGGCCGCGAAGGCGTCGGCCCCGTCGTCCTCCGCGCTCGGCCCGTCGCCGGCCTCGTTGAACAGGGAAGCGGTCCCGGAGACCTCGCGGGCCTCGGCCTCCTCCGCCTTCTTCTTGCCCTTCTTCTTGCCGCCCGACTCCCACTCGCGGAGGCCGAACACGCCCGGCTTCACGCGGACGATGGCGCCGTCGGGCTCCTTCTTGATCTGGAGCGACAAGCGCGCGCCCATCGTCACGTCGGGCGTCTTGCCCACGTGCGAGAGCAGGCTCTTGTCGATGGCCATCTGCGTGATGTCCTTGAAATGCAGCGGTTTGCCCGCGAGGCGAAGGACCTCGGCAGCGGCTTCGGTGAACGTCATGAGAGCTTTTTCCTTTGGGAGGACGCGGGACACAGCCGGCGTCCGTCACGGTTCGGGTCGGTTCGGCCGAGACAGCGAGGTGGGTCGCGCGCACGCGATTCGAGCCTCTCGGAAGGACCCCATGGCGGCGTTCGACGCGCCGATGCGGCGATTCGGATCCACCTGGACAGGGCCCGTTCCGTGGGTGTGCCCGTTTGCACAGGCACCCCAGGGCGTCGGCCCCGTCCCACCACGGGACGGGAGATGGATAACACCCTTCTGCATCAGGGTAAAGCCCCGCCAAGGCCGGGCTCGGGACGGGCAGGGACGCACTGCGTCGTGTTCGCAACTCTTCCGGGCGTGACGATCGGCCGCTATGTTCCGCGCGCCCATGAGCGAAGATCAAGACGAGCTGCTCCGGCTGTACGGCCAGATGCAGCGGATCCGCAGGGTCGAAGAGGAGTGCGCCCGCGCGTACGCGCAGGGGAAGATCGGCGGCTTCCTTCACCTCTACATCGGCCAGGAGTCGGTCGGCGTCGGCGCGATCGCCGCCCTCCGGCCCGACGACTACGTGATCGGCACCTACCGCGATCACGGGCTCGCGATGGCCAAGGGGATGCCGGCGCGGGCGGTGCTCGCGGAGCTGTTCGGCAAGGCCACCGGGTGCAGCCAGGGCCTCGGCGGCTCGATGCACCTGTTCGACGCCGAGCACCACATGCTCGGCGGCTACGGCATCGTCGGCGGCCACATCCCGCTCGCGGCCGGGGTCGCCTACGCGAGCAAGTACCAGGGCAACGGCCGGGTCACGCTGTGCTTCTTCGGCGAGGGCTCGGTCACCATCGGCAGCTTCCACGAGGCGCTGTCGCTGGCCGCGCTGTGGAAGCTCCCCATCGTGTTCATCTGCGAGAACAACGAGTACTCGATGGGCACCCCGCTCTCGCGTTCGCTGTCGCTGGAGGACGTGTCGCAGAAGGCGCTCGGCTACGGCATGGCGCGCGACCGCTTCTTCGCCCGGGACGTGCTCGAGGTGAAGGCGCGCATCGGCGAGGCCGTGGCGCGCGCGAGGGAGCACGGCGAGCCCACCCTGGTCGAGGTGCGCACCTACCGGTTCCGCGGGCACTCCATGAGCGACCCGGGCAAGTACCGCACGCCCGAGGAGATCGAGGCGCAGAAGAAGCTCGACCCGCTGCAGAAGGCGCGCGACACGCTGGTCGCCGCGCTCGGCGAGGAGAAGCTCGCCGCGCTCGACGCCGAGATCGAGGCGGAGACCGCCGAGGCGGTCAAGCACGCGGAGGAGGCGCCGGAGCCTTCGCCCGACATCCTCGAGCCCACCACCTACGTCGGGGAGTTCGCGCGATGAGCCGCGAGATTCGCTACCGGGAGGCGCTGCGCGAGGCCATCGCCGAGGAGATGGAGCGCGACGACCGCGTGTTCATCATGGGCGAGGAGGTCGGTCGCTACCAGGGCGCGTACAAGGTCACCGAGGGCCTGTTCGACCGCTTCGGCGACAAGCGGGTGGTCGACGCGCCCATCGCCGAGAACGGGTTCGCGGGCATCGGCGTGGGCGCCGCGATGGTGGGCCTGCGGCCGATCATCGAGTTCATGACCTGGAACTTCAGCGCGGTCGCCTTCGACCAGATCCTGAGCAACGCGGCCAAGGTGCGGCAGATGAGCGGAGGGCAGTTCTCCTGCCCGATCGTGTTCCGAGGGCCCAACGGCTCGGCGCGTCAGGTGGGCTCGCAACACAGCCAGTCGATGGAGGGCTTCTATGCCCACGTCCCGGGGCTCAAGGTGGTGGCGCCCGCGTTCCCGCGCGACGCCAAGGGCCTGCTCAAGGCGGCCATCCGCGACGACAACCCCGTGTGCTTCTTCGAGAGCGAGACGCTCTACTCGGTGAAGGGCGAGGTCCCCGACCCGTCCGAGGGCGACCTGCTCGTCGAGATCGGCAAGGCCCACGTCTGCCACGAGGGCAGCGACGTCACGATCGTGTCCTGGTCGCGGATCACCCACGTGGCGCTCGAGGCGGCCAAGCTGCTCGCGGCCGAGGGCATCTCGGCCGAGATCGTCGACCTGCGCTCGCTGCGGCCGCTCGACGAGGAGACCATCCTCGCGAGCGTCCGCAAGACCCACCGCGCGGTCGTGGCCCACGAGGGCTGGCCCTACGGCTCGGTGGGCGCCGAGGTGGTCGATCGCATCCAGCGCCTCGGGTTCGACGACCTCGACGCGCCCGTGCTGCGCGTGACCGGCATGGACGTGCCGATGCCGTACAACGCCCGGCTCGAGCAGCACTGCCTCCCCCAGCCCGCCGCGATCGTGTCGGCGTGCAAGAAGGTCCTCTACCTCGAGTAACCATGGCGAAGATCCTCGACATGCCCAAGCTCTCCCCCACGATGGAGGAGGGACGCCTCGCGACCTGGCACAAGAAGGTCGGCGACCCGATCGGCATCGACGATCTGCTCGCCGAGGTGGAGACCGACAAGGCGACGATGGAGTTCCGGTCCTTCGACAAGGGGACCATCCTCGCCATCCTCGTGCCGCCGGGCAGCATGGTGGTGCTCGGTCAGCCCGTCGCCATCGTCGGCACCCCCGGCGAGGACGTCACCGCGCTCGTCGCCCAGGCCAAGAGCGGATCGCCCGTAGCTGCGGCGCCGGCCGCACCCGCTGCTCCTGCTCCGGTCGCGGCACCGGCTCCCGCCGTGGCGCCCGCTGCGCCCGCCAGCGCCGAGCCGGGCGGCCGTGTGAAGGCCTCGCCCTATGTACGCAAGCTCGCGCGCGAGCAGTCGCTCGACCTCGGCCGCGTCCAGGGCACCGGGCCCCACGGGCGCATCGTGGCCCGCGATCTGAGCGGCTCGCCGGCCAAGGCCGTCGCGGCGGTCCCCGGAGTGCTCACGGCGCCGGAGAGCAAGCCGCTCTCGCTCATGCGCAAGACGATCGCGCGACGCCTCACCGAGTCGAAGCAGACGGTCCCGCACTTCTACCTCACGGTCGATCTCGACGCCGACGCGCTCGTGGCCCTCCGCGAGCGGGTGAACGCCGATCTCGCCGCCTTCGCCGCCGAAGGCGACAAGCCGGAGAAGATCAGCGTCAACGACCTCCTCGTGCGCGCCTGCGCGATCGCGCTCCGCCGGGTGCCGGCGTGCAACGCGCAGTTCACCCCCGAGGCCATCCTCTACCACCAGCGCGTGGACATCTCGGTCGCCGTGGCGGTCGAGGACGGCCTCGTGACGCCGGTGGTGCGCGACGCCGATCGCAAGACGGTCCGTGAGATCGCCGCCGAGGTGCGCGAGCTCGCCGGCCGCGCCCGGAGCAAGAAGCTCAAGCCCGAGGAGATGTCGAACGGCACGTTCTCCATCTCGAACCTGGGCATGTACGGCGTCGACGCCTTCGCCGCGGTCATCAACCCGCCCGAAGGGGCCATCCTCGCCGTGGGGCAAGTGCGCAAGGAGCCGGTGGTCCGCGACGACGCCATCGTGGTCGGACACCGCCTCGCCTGCACCCTGAGCTGCGACCACCGGGTGGTCGACGGGGCGATCGGCGCCACGTTCCTCCGAGAGCTCCGCCGCCTCGTCGAGCACCCCACCCGCATCCTCACCTGACTTTCCGCGGCGCTGGCCCGATGGCCGACCTGGGCCATCGACGGGCGCCCAACGGCCCGCAGTTCGGCTATCTTGGACGGTCGATGAGCGAACGGCTCCGTGGAGATCGCGTCACCCTCCGCCCCATGGCGAAGGACGACCTGCAGCTCCTTCATCGGTGGCTCAACGACCCCGAGGTGATGCAGTACTGGGACGGCCGCGACCACCCCGCCACGTTCGATCGGGTCGAGGTGCGCTTCCGACGCTCGGTGGACGGCAGCGACCGCGAGGCCATCCGCTACATGATCGACGTCGAGGGCGGCCCTTGCATCGGCATGGTGCAGTACGGCCGCATCAACCCCCGCGCCAAGAACACCCAGCTCGACCTGCTGATCGGCGAGCGCGAGTTCCGCGACACCGGCTACGGCGCCGAGGCCATGCGCGTGCTCCTGAATCACCTGTTCGTGGCGCTCAAGGTGCACCGGGTGTGGTTCACCATCCGCGCCACCAACGAGCGCGCGATGCGCGGCGCCGAGCGCGCCGGGTTCCGCAGCGAGGGCCTGCTCCGCGAGCACGACCAGCTCGAGGGCCAGTTCGTGGACGTGGCCATCTACGGCATGCTGCGGAGCGAGTGGAAGGGCTGATGCTCGAGGTCGGCGCGCATTTCGATCGGTTTCGCATCGAGGAGTCGCTCGGCGCGGGCGGCATGGGTGCGGTCTATCGCGCCTTCGACACGCGCCTCGAGCGCCAGATCGCGCTCAAGCTGGTGCGCAAGGACGCGCTCGGCCACGACGAGACGAGCGGCGACGCGGTCGAGCGGATGGTGCGCGAGGCCCGCGCCGCGGCCGCCCTCGAGCACCCCAACAAGGTGGTGGTCTACGACGTCGGCGACATCGACGGCACCCCCTACATCGCGATGGAGCTCGTGCGCGGCGTCACCCTGCGCAGCTTCGTCGGCAAGCCGACGCCGCAGCTGCGCGAGCGGCTGGCCCACATGCTCTCGGTGGCCCGCGTGCTCGCCGTCGCGCACGAGGCGGGCGTCGTGCACCGCGACGTCAAGCCCGACAACGTGATGCTCCGCGAGGACGGCGTCATCAAGGTGCTCGACTTCGGGCTGGCCCAGAAGAAGGGCGCGGTCGACTACGAAGAGACCGTCTACGGCACGCTCAAGTACATGAGCCCGGAGCAGGTGCGCGGGCAGCCGCTCGACGGCGCGGCCGACCAGTTCGCCTGGGCCGTGACCCTGTTCGAGCTGCTCACCGGCGCCATCCCCTGGAGCGACAGCGCGGGCAACGCCGGCATCCTCGCGCAGGTGGTCGGCAAGCCCGCGCCGCGGCTCCGCGAGCGGATGCCCGACCTGCCCGGCCCGCTCGACGACGCGATCGCGCGCGCCCTCGAGAAGGACCCGGCCCGGCGGTTCCCGAGCATGCACGCCGTGGTGGCGTCGATCGAGCCGTTCCTGTCGGACGGCACGCTGAGCGGCGAGGTGCCCCGACTCCTGCGCGTCGAATCCGCCACCGCCCTCTCGAACTCCGCGTCGAGCGGGGTCGGGTCGGGGAGCTTCGGGGCCGGGGCCTCGGGAGGCTCCAGCGCTTCGATCACGCCGACCTCGAACGACAGCAGTCCGCGCCCCCGCAGCGCCGGGCGTATTCGCACCGGCGGTGACATGGCGATCGGCTCGGTCGTCACCAACGACCGCATGTTCGACCAGCCGGTCGACGCCGAGGCGCGATTCGCGCGTTTCCCACGCGACTACCTGCTCAAGGGGATGTTCTTCTCGCGCATCCTCGCGATCGGCGGCAAGCACACGGAGTCGGTGCTCGACAAGCTCGTCGATCCCCCGCGCACCGGCCGCTACCTGCCGTTCAGCGACTACCCACAGGTCGACTACTCGCGCCTCTCGCACGCCTCGGCGATCGGCCTCCACCCCGGGCTCCCGGTGGCGGAGGCGATGCGTCGGCTCGGCCAGCAGGACATGGCCACCTTCGCGACGTCGGCGATGGGCCGCGTGAGCCTCGCCCTCACCGGCTCGTTCGAGGCCACGGTGGAGAAGATGCCGCAGAGCTACTCGGCGGTGCTCAAGGGCGGCCGCGTCGAGGTGAAGACCCCCCGCAAGGGGTACTTCGAGGTCGACTTCCTCGACTACTACGGCTGGGCCGACTGCTACTCGATCGGCACGATCGAGGGCCTCCTCAAGTACTCGGCCAGAAGGCGCGCATCGAGGCCACGATCGCCGGCTTCGCCACCGTCCACTGCCGCATCGAGCTCCTGTAGGTCAGGGGCACGTCGTACCGCGCCGGACGAGCGATCGTCGCACCCGCGCGGGGCTGGCTGCTGCGGGTCGGCCTCGTGCGCCCGGCGCGCGTCCGCTCACACGGCATGTTTCCTCGCTCGCCGCACCGCGCCGTATCGCGGCGATGACGGGCAAGATGCTTGTGACAGCGTGATCGCGCACATGTCCCGGTGAGGTGACGCGCGACGCGCTGGCCTGTCGCTTGCTGACGAGAGGGGCATGACGCGCCTCGGGCTCCTGTCCTTCTTGTCCGCCTCCGCCGTCACGCTGGCCCTGGTGGTGCGCCCCACGCCTGCGACGGCGCCGAACGCGAAGCCCACCACCCCGAAGGCGGCGAAGACCGGCCCCGCCGTCGCGAGCCCGAAAGCCGCGCTCACCCCGCCCACCGTCGCGCCGAAGAGCGTCGCGGCAAGCCCCCTCGTCGCCGAGATCGCGATCACCGCCCCCTGGGGGAGCGGGAAGGGCGAGCTCGGGCACGAGATCCCGAGCGAAGCGATGCCCGAGGCGCCCATGAGCCTCGCCGTCGACGCCGCGGGCAACGTCTGGGTGCTCGACCAGGTCAACACGCGCGTCGTGATCTTCGACGGGAACGGCACGGTGCAGCGCACGATCCCGATCGCCAACCGCATCGCGCAGGACCTCGCGCCGGTCACGGGCGGCGTCGCGATCCTGGACCGGCTCGTCGACAAGGCCCTCGTGTTCCTCGACGACACCGGCCGCGAGACCCACCGCGTCGCCCTGGCCGGCCCGGGCGTCGACGAGCCGAGCGGCGTCACCGGGCTGTTCGTCTTCGGGGACCCGGGCGACCCGCTCGCGGGGGCCTGGGTCGAGTACGAGCACCGCGGCCTCGTGCGCGTCGCGCTCCCCGACCGCACCCCCGATCCCGCGCGGCTGCGCCTCGACGGGCGACGGGTCCCGAACAGCACTCGCCTCCTGCGCGCGGCGCGCGATCCGGCGGGCTTCGCCCTCGTGAGCGCGCTCGGCCCGAACGGGTTCCTCGCGCGCGTTGCGACGCCGCAACCGATCCTGCAGCTCGAAGGTCTCTTCGGTGATCGCAAGGGCCGCACGTGGGTCGCGGCGCACACCTACGAGGAGGGCGCGAAGCACGCGCTGGTCGACCAGCGCGTGACCGTCGTCGCGCTCGATCCGAACGGCGCCGAGCTCGGTCGCGTCGATCTCCCACCGCCAGAGGTCGCGGGCGATCAGCTGGTACCCACCACGGTGGGCGCGGACGATTGCTTCTACCAGCTCCAGGTCGGCAAGACCGGCGCCACGATCTGGAGGGTGCGATGAACCCCCGCATCCCCGCGCTCGTGGCGTTGCTGCCGGTCGCACTGCTCGCGGCGACCACGGTCGGCAACGTGGACGCCGCGCCGGCCCCGATGACCACCGCGCAGATCCTCGACATCGGCGCGACGATCAACCACTTCTCGTACCACTGGGGTGGCTCGGCCTGGAGCCCCGGCAGCACCGCCTATGGCAAGTGCACGCCGCTCTCGGGCGGAGGTTGTCCCTCGTGCAGCCACTCGGGCTCGTGGGGCGCCGACTGCTCGGGCTTCGTGGGCAAGGCGTGGCAGGTGCCGTCGCCGATCGCGCTCACGACGCCGTCGCACCCCTACGTCGCGTCGAACTGGACCAGCGACGGCGCCTACTGGAACCCGGTCTCACGCGGCAGCGCCAAGGCCGCCGACGCCTGGGCGAGCAGCCACCACGTGTGGCTCTTCGAGAAGGGCGACCCCTGGGGATACGCGTGGTCCTGGGAGTGCAGCGGCTGCGTCGCCGGGTGCCTCCACATGAACCGTTCCACGAGCGGCTACTCGGTCGCGCGACGCATCAACCTGGTCGACGCGGCCGACACCGACGGCGATGGGGTGCCCGACAGCAAGGACAACTGCGACAAGGTCAAGAACGCCGACCAGAAGGACACCGACAAGGACGGCAAGGGCGACGCCTGCGACGACGACATCGACGGCGACGGCGTGCTGAACACCAAGGACAACTGCGACACCGTCAAGAACCCCGACCAGAAGGACACGGACAAGGACGGCCTCGGTGACGCCTGCGACGCCGACCTCGACGGCGACGGCGTGGCGAACACGAAGGACAACTGCCCCGACGTCGCCAACAAGACCCAGGCCGACCTCGACAAGGACGGCAAGGGCGACGCCTGCGACGACGACATCGACGGCGACGGCGTCCCGAACGCGAAGGACAACTGCCCGGTCGTGAAGAACGCCGATCAGAAGGACACCGACGGCGACGGCAAGGGCGACGCCTGCGAGACCGACGACGACGGAGACGGCGTGCCGGACGCGACCGACAACTGCAAGACCGTGGCGAACCCCGACCAGTCCGACCTCGACAAGGACGGCAAGGGCGACGCCTGCGACGACGACCTCGACGGCGACGGCATCGCCAACGCCAAGGACAACTGCCCCGAGGACCCGAACGCCGATCAGAAAGACACCGACGGCGACGGCAAGGGCGACGTGTGCGACGACGACCGCGACGGCGACGGCGTACCGAACGAGACCGACCTGTGCCCCGACGTGAAGGACCCGGAGCAGCTCGATCAGGACGGCGACGGCAAGGGCGATGCCTGCGACGACGACCTCGACGGCGACGGCATCGCCAACGCCAAGGACAACTGCCCCGACACCGCGAACCCCGACCAGGCGGACAGCGACAAGGACGGCAAGGGCGACGCCTGCCAGCTCGGAGACGAGGGCGACACCGGTGAGGTGCAGGGCTCGGTCGGCTGCAGCACGACGGGCGGCGACACCTCGGGCGGAGCGCTCGCGCTGTTCCTCGCCGTCGGCCTCGCTCGACGGCGGCGGCGGGTGGCCTAGCCGCGGGTCGCGGTCACTTGCAGACGCCGCTCACTTGCAGACGCCGAGCGTGATGCCGAGGTCGGGGGCCTTCTCCGGCGAGCACTTCTTGCTGCCGCCGCAGTCGGCGTCCTTCATGCAGAGCTGCGGGTCGCTGCCGCAGCTCGAGCGACACGTGCTGCCGTTGATCGCCGAGCTGAACAGCGGCGTGTCCGCGCAGCACACCTTGCCGGGGCAGTCGGCGGTCTCGTCACAGTCGAAGCCACGCGCCGCGATGCAGCTCGTGTCGCACTTGTAGCCCCACTTCAGGGCGAGGAGGTCGTAGCGACCGCAGCACACCTGACCGCTCGCGCAGAACGTGGTGCCGTCGCCGGAGCACGAGACCTTGCCCGCCACGGGGAAGAGCCCCGTCACCGTGCCCGTGTCGCTGCCCGTGTCGGCGCTGCCCGTGTCGGCGCTGCCCGTGTCGCCGCTGCCCGTCTCGGTACTGGACTCGGTCGCGCCGTCGGTGGCGGTCTCGCTCCCCGTCTCGGTCGTGGCGCTGTCGGCAGAGTCGCTGCCGCTCCCCGAATCCGTCACGGTGGAGTCCGTCACCGAGCCGCTGTCCGTGCCGCCCGTGTCCCCGGAGCCCGTGTCCCCAGAGCCCGTGTCCCCGGAGCCCGTGTCCCCAGAGCTCGTGTCCCCCGGGCTCGTGTCCTCGTCGAGCGACCCCGTGTCGTCGAGGAGGCTGCCGGTGTCGACGGGCTCTTCCCCGGTACCCGCGGTGCTGCCGCTGCATCCGACGAGAAAGAGCGAGGCGAACGCGAGCGGCCCGACGACACGGAGGGGGCGGAGCATGGCCTACGATGGTGCCCCGGGCGCGCGCCGATTGCCAGGGTCGCCCGCGACGCGGCGCAGCGACACCAGGTGCTCTCTCCGGGGCGCGTGCGCGAACGCCGCGCGCGTGGCGCCGTGGAAGTGGGGGCGCGCCTGCGAGGCGATGGCCTCCACCGAGAGGCCGCGCGGCGAGGCCAGCTGGTCGAGCAGCGTGTCGGCGCGCAGGGCCATGCGACCGACGGCGCTGTCCGCCACCACCACGAACGCCCGCCCGCCGGGCACCAGCACCCGGCTCATCGCGGCCAGGAACGCGCCGAGCTCGCCGGTCCATCGCGCCCGGGCGGCCTCGGGATCGAGCGCCGCGTAGTCGCGACGCGCACCGAGCTCGAGCTTGGCGAATCCGTCGTCGCGCAGGCGCAACCAGCGCAGCCGGACGTCGTGGTGATCGAGGTAGTCGTAGGTGGCCGCGTAGGGCGGCGAGGTGATGATGCAGTCGACCGACGCCGCGCCGATCGTGCCGAGCACGCGCGCGTCGTCCGCGTGCACGTCGAACTGCGGCGCGGGCCGCGGCAAGAGCGACTCGTACTCGGAGAGCCGCGCCACGAGCTCCTCGGTCTTGCGCACGAACAGCCGGGCCATGGCGCCGGGCGCGAGCCGACGCTCGGGCAACAGATAGCTGCCCGTGTCGCCGCGCTGCTGGGAGGCCTTGGTGAGGATGGCCGAGAAGACCAGCTCGAGGTCCTCGCGGGTCTGACGCGAGCTCACGTGATCGAGGCCGTCGCGGAGCGAGTCGAGCTCGAGGAGCATGTGCGGCGCGAAGAGGCGCACGTCGACCGGGCCGTAGCGATGGGTGACCTTGGCGCGGCTCTCCCGGCGCGCGGTGACGTGCTCCTCGATGCGCGTCGCGAGCCGCAGGAGCTCCTTGCGCTCGTGCTCGGGCACCCCGCGCAGCTTGAGCGTGGCGAGGCGGAGGGCGAGCGGGTTCACGTCGGTGCCCCGCGCGCGCACGCCGTGGAGGCGCGACTCGACCAGCACGGTGCCGCTGCCGCAGAACGGGTCGAGGACCACCGCGTCGCGACCGGCGAACGAGCCGAGCAGGCGGCGGGCGATGGTGGGGTGGAGCCGCGCCGGATAGGAGTGGAAGCCGTGCACGTGGGCGCGGGTCGCCTCCGCGTCGGCCTCGCCCACGTCGAACGCCCGCGCGAGCTCGACCGAGACGGCCGGGTCGCCGCGCTGTGCGCTCTCGCCGCCGACGTGGGTGAACGCGCGTCGCGGGTCGACGCGGCGGGGCTTCAAGGCTTGCCCTGCTTCTCGGCGCTGGCGCGGCGGAGGCGCTCGTCGAACTCGGCGAGCTCGGCCGACTGCGCGTCGAGGGTGGCCGCGGGGCGCTGGTCCTCGGCGATGCGGTAGCGGATCTGACCGTCGGCGGCGGCGCGGTCGTCGAGCACGGTGTCGACCCGGACGTCGGTGCGGGTCGGCAGCCGCGCGAGGGCGGCCTCGGCGACCGACTCGGACACCCCCATGATCTCGGCGAGCTGGCGCGGCGCGAGGGCGCCGTGGGTGCGCATGGCGTCGAGGGCGACCGAGCCGAACGCGTCGCGCATGGCCTCCTCGGCGCGCTTGGCGGCGGCCTTCGACCGCGAGAACGCGAACAGGGCCACCGCGCCGAGCGCGCCCCCGAGGCCGAGCGTGAGCAGGAAGCCGAGCCCGAAGCCGATCGTCATCAGCAGGATCATCGCGGTGGTCGCGAGGAGCAGCGACGGCACGAGCGCGCCGAGCGCCGCCACGTTGGCGAAGAGCCAGTCACCGCGAGCGGCGGTGGCCTCGGCGAGCGCACGGGCCTCGCCCCCGGTGCGTTCGATCGGCTTCTCCACGGGCACCCGGGGCTTGCCGCAGGCGGCGCAGACGAACAGCAGCCCGTCCTTGGGGATCACCTCGGCCCGGGCGCGGCAGTGGGGACACGTGCGGAAGGCGCCGTGGAGGGTGCCGCACCGCGTGCACCGATCCGAGCCGGGCGGCAGCGGCGCGGCGCAGGTCGAGCAGACGGTGGGGAGCGCGAGATTCTGGGGGTTCGCAGCCATGGGTTCGTCGCCGAGTTGGCCCAGCGCCTTTTCGGCTCGTACGATCCCTCACCATGCGCCGGAGTGGAAGTCTCGTGCTCGGGTTGCCCCTCCTGGCCGCCTCGTTCGCCGCCGGTGGGTGTGGCGCGAGCCTCAAGGAGGTCCAGACCCTCCAAGCCAACGTCGTCCGGCTCGAGAACGAGAACAAGGACCTCAAGCGCAAGGTCGGGGAGCTCGAGGCCCGCGAGACCGTCCACCAGGGCGACCTCGCCAAGGCCGAGCCGAAGGCCGAGCCCAAGATCACCGAGGCTGCCGGCGAGCCCAAGCTCAAGGTGGTCAAGCTCGACCCCGCCTCTGCGGCAGGTGCTCCCCCCACCGCGCCGAGCGCCGTGGCCCCTCCCGACGACGACGACGCCCCCCGCCCGCTGCTCAAGATCGGCCCCGGCGGCATCGAGCAGAACGACCCCGACGAGGGCCCGGGGGCGAAGAAGAAGGTCAACAAGTCGCCGGTCGCCGCGGCGAGCACCGAGTACGACGCGGCCTACGCGCTCGTGAAGGCCAAGAAGTACAAGGCCGGGCTCGAGGCCCTCGCCGGCTTCATCGTGAAGTACCCCGACCACCCCTACGTGCCGAACGCGATGTACTGGCGCGGGCGCTGCTACGCCGCCCAGGGCGACACCGCCGGCGCGCTCGGGCAGTTCGAGGCCGTGGTGGCGCGCTTCCCCGCGCACGGCAAGGCCGCCGACTCCCTGCTCGAGGCCGGCCTCGCCCACAAGAAGCTCGGCGCGCCCGGCAAGGCCAAGGCCGCCTTCGATCGCCTGCGCAAGGAGCACCCGGGCTCCGACGCCGCCAAGAAGATCCCCTCGGAGGACTCATGAACCGGAAGCTCGGCCGCTCGCGGCAGTTCGCCCTCGCGCTCCTGACGATCGCCGCCGCGACCTTCGGCGAACGCGCCCGCGCCGACGTGAAGGTCGGCAAGCCCCCGCAGGGGACGATCTCGCTCGGCAACGACAGCGGCAAGGGCTCGACCAAGCTGGTTCCCCCGACCCACACCGTCAAGAAGGGCGACACGCTCTGGGACATCTGCGACACCTATTTCGGCAACCCGTGGAACTGGCCGCGCGTGTGGTCGTACAACGCCGACATCGTCAACCCGCACTGGATCTACCCGGGCCAGCAGGTGAAGCTGAAGAAGGACGCGGTCGGGTACGTGAGCATCACGCCCGGCAACACGAGCCTCAAGGCGGGCAGCGCGCTCAAGCCCAAGCTGGTCCCCGGCGGCACGGTGTTCCTCAACAACATCGGCTACGTCTACGACGACAAGGTCGAGAACATCGGCGAGATCACCGGGAGCCCCGAGGACAAGATGCTCCTCACCACGCTCGACCGCGTGTACATCCGCCTCGGCGAGCAGCAGGCCAAGGACACCTTCGCGGGCGACACCCTCACCGTCTACACGGTCAGCCGCCCGGTCAAGAACGGCAAGGAGAACGTCGGCTACGTCGTCGAGATCCTCGGCAGCGTGAAGATCGACTTCATCGACAAGAAGACCCGCCTCGCCGAGGGGGTCATCACCTCGTCGAACGACGTCATCGAGCGCGGCGCCAAGGTGGCCCCCATCGAGCGCAAGCTCGACATCGTGCCGCCCGCGACCAACCAGGTGGAGCTGCGCGGCTCGCTGCTCGAGTCGGTGCGGCCGAACCAGATGTACGGCGGTCAGCAGGTGGTGCTCATCGACAAGGGCGAGACCGCGGGCCTCAAGCCGGGCAACCGCCTGGTCGTCGTGCGCAAGGGCGACCCGTGGCAGGAGGAGCTCTCGAGCGCGGGCGCGCTCGGCGCCTCCAAGGTCAAGCTGAGCACCGACGGCCCCGCCGACGTCGAGAGCACCAAGAAGGACAAGTCCGAGGACTACCCGGAGGAGCCGATCGCCGAGATCCGGGTCATCCGGGTGCGCAAGGACTCCGCGACCTGCCTGGTCACCCAGAGCAAGCGCGAGCTCGTGTCCGGCGACACCTGGGTCGCGAAGAAGGGCTACTGATCTCGCTCACCGCACGGTGAGGAGCGGCAGCGCCGCGGGCAGCGCGGCGAGTGCGAGCACGAGGTGGGGCAGCTGGGTCGCGGCCGCGAACAGGCCGGGGCGGCGGGGCTCCTCCGGCGTCGCGAGGCGGAACAGCACCGACGAGATCGCGACCCCCACCACGGTGGCGACCATCGCCATCACGAGCAGCGGCTCGCCGCGACCCTTGAGCGCGAGGGTCACCGCGAGGGGCACGGCCAGCACCAGCGCCGCGGTCAACCGCGTGCGCACTCGCAGGGCCGCCCACGCGGCCACCACCAGCACCCCGACGATCGCGGCGCCGAGCGCGCCGTCGAACGCGGCGTCCGAGGCGAGCTCGAGCTCCCCGGCGCTCTCGAGCAGGAGGAACG
>CAZUZY010000208.1:0-14507 GCA_964624885.1 uncultured Polyangiales bacterium
CAGCATCGGCGTCGACATCCAGCGCGGCGGCGCCGTCCGCTGCCACCTCTCCGTCAGCTTCGACTCGGGCCGTCGCGTCCCGGTGACCGACCGGCGGTCGACCGAGATCGTCGACCATGTCTGGCGCCAGACCCCGCGCGTGATGGTCACCTGGTCGTCTGCTGAGCGTTCGGTTGCGCAGGCCGTCGCCGCCCTCGCCCTCTACCGAGAGGTCGTCGATCTCGCCGCCCTCGTCGAGGCGCGGCTCGCCGACGAGGTGGTCGGCTGGAGCGAGTCAGCGGAGAGCGCAGCGCGACCGTAGCAACGAATCAGATGATGACGAGGCCCGTCTCCAAAAGGAGGCGGGCCTTTTCGCGTTTTGTGCGCTTGCGCAGGCCGCACTGGCCCTTGTCGGCTCGGGCTCGCTCCGGTAGCGCGAACCCATGGCGGTACGTGAACGCTCGCTTCGGTGGCGACACCCGGAGGGGCGTCGCATCACGTTCGCGGAGCTTCACGCCCTCGAGCTCCCAGAGGGATGCCGCAAGGACGGGCTCGACCTCGACCCCGAGCTTGGGACCTTCGCGGCCATCTGCGTCGTGTGGCCAACGGAACTCGATCCGCTCCGATCCCGCGTCAGGGCAGCACTCGACAGCTGGCCTCGCGCAACTCCGACCGCAAAGCGGACCGCCCTCCGGCTCGCCTAGTCGGTCTCCGCTTCCGAGGCGCCATCGCCACCATCGAGGGCGTCCTTCCCGCCATCCGTAGCCGTCGCGTCGGCAACGTCAGGCGCATCGACTCCATCGTCGACACGAGTCGTGACTGGGTCGTCGGCGTAGATGACGTCCCCAGGGTCCCCCGTGTCCAGTGAGGCATCCGACGTTGGCGGAGCTTCGCTCGAGCTGCTGCAGCCCAAGAACCCGATTAGCGACACCGCGGCCAGCCTAGGGAACATAGACCGCCCCATCAGGCGAGAATGCGCCACTGCTTGATGCCTTGCCACCCCAGACGAAGAAGGACCTTCCCGTGGGGACGACTGCTGCGAGGATTCGGGCTGACGGCTGGTTCTTCGTCGGAAGGGCCAGCCATGCATCGCTACTCTTGGAGTAGTTGGCACCACCGAGGACAACACTGGTACCCGACTCAGCCCCCGACCACACAGCGAAGCCGTCGGAACTTGCCCAGGCCATTGGCAGCGAGCGTGGCTTCATCACCGTCGTTACGGGGATCGACAGCTCCTTCCAGCTGTTTGTCGCCACATCGTAGCGAGCGCCCGTGGCCACGGACCCGCCACCAAATGTTCCACCACCCCAGACGAACAAGGAGCCATCACCGAACGCTACGGCTGCCTCCAAGCGGCCAGCCAGGACGCTCGGCGCGTCCGCCATCTTGGTCCAGGACTTCGTGGCGGGACTGTAACGAGCGCCATCCGCGTAGTACGTGTCCCCGCGGTGGCCACCCCAGACGAGAACGTCGGAGCCGGTCCAAACCCCAAATGCGTCTGTTCGTGAGCTGAGTGGAGCGCTTGGCAGGGTGGACCAGGTGTTGCTGGCCGCGTCGTAGACGGCCCCATCCGCACAGGTGATCTCCGGGCACTTCCCCGCACCACCATATCCGCCCCAGATCACCAACGTGCTTGTTGAAGGCACACCAACCTGGACATGGCCGTAGCGTGCACTGATGCCGGCCGCCGCGACGCTCTTCCAGGTGTTGGTGCCCACGTCGTAGCGAGCCCCGTCGGCCAACGAATCGGCCGCGTCGCTCTTGCCACCCCAGATCACGAGCGCCGTCCCCGCCAGTGCTGCACCAGCCTGTACGCGCCCTCCCAGACCGCTGGACGCAACGTCCTTCCAGGTATCGCTGGCGTAGTCGTAGTTGGCCCCGTCGTTGAGGTAGGTGCCACCCGCTTCGCCACCCCAGATCAGGACGCCAGCGCCGTGCCATGTCGCGCTGAAGCCGACCCGCGCTTTGAACGATGGCGGTGCAACAGCAATGGTGCGCCAGCCTCGGTTCAGCTTGCACTCAGTCTTCCATCGGCAGTCGGTCCCGCACGTTTCCGTACCGGTCTCGTCGATCGAGCACGCACCGCCGACGCGGCTCGATCCTGGTACGCAAGCGTCCTTCGTTCCGCAAGCACCGCCATCGGCATCGGAGGCGTCAACCTCGCTCCCGACATCGATCGTGTCGTCGACGGCGGAGTCCGTCGAGCCGTCGCCAGCCTCCGAGAACACGTCGGGCGCGGCATCTCCGCTGCACCGGCCTTCCGACTGGCATGCTGTGGGTGCATCGAGACTGACGCACCCCGTTAGCGCGACGGCCGTCGCAACGGTGATAGCCAACGGCCACGCGAGCTTCTGTGCCTTCACACGAATCACGCTAGTCGAACCGGCGGCGGATGCCAGTCGGCACCCGATTGGTGGGGCGATTGACCGGATGCATTCGTGAGCGCCCTCAAGTGGTCTGCAGCAGCGAGACGTCGAACCAGACGTCAACCTGATCGCCAGCGAGCAGAAACCGCCAGCCCGGTGGCAGCGAGAGATAGGGCAGGACCTGCGGACACCAGTCGGCGATGTGCTCGACGTGCAACGGCTGGAAGAAGTCGTCGTCTTCCTTGAGCTCCTCACCAGCCCAGATGTACCAGCCGTTGGTGTCGCCCTCGGGAGCGTGGCGCAAGCCGTTGAGCGGCACGAGGTTGGTCCGCACATTCATGGCGATGCCAACCTTGGTCCCGGCCAGGGGGGGGTGGGGGTCAACGCCGTGCTCACTGCACACCGTGGCGGCTGTGGTCATTCGAGTCCGTGCTCCTTCTTCTTCGCCTTCGAGTAGGCCGACATCTTCCCCCCCTGCTCATTGCTGCAGCGAGGGCACTGTGACTGGACGGCGTCCTTCGACCGCATGCGAACTTTGTCGATGGTCCCCGTCTCGTAGTACTCCTTCACGAGCGGTTGCTTGTGGTCAGCGATCATCTTGTCCTCCTGGGCGCCGCAGTCAACACAGGGCTTTCCCTGAACGGACTTCCGCTGAGCGGGGGTGGTAGCTCTCGAGGGGCGCTTGTATGGGGTGCTGAACGAGGGCTTCGAGCTGGCATCGTCCTTTCGGAAGGTGTCGACGGCTGTCTTCGTACCGAGGACGACGTCCTTGGCGCCAGATCCCATCAGCGCCACGCCCGCGGTCACCATCGCCGCGCCGGCGGTGGCTGCAGGCACGGAGACTGGACTGGCGGCTCCGGCGCTGGAGACAGTGACCGCGCCCCCAAAGCCGCCGACGACAGCGCCGGCCTGCGCGAGCTGGTAGCCGAGCCACACCTTCACGCCGCCTGTGACCGTCTGTCCGACCGCTTCGCCGTACTTGAAGCCGGCGCTGTCGTTGGGCGAGATGGGGATGTAGCTGCCGCCGGGCGTAAGCGCCTTGGCCGTGCCGTAGGCGACGCCGCCGAGGACGTTGGCGACGGGCGCGAGCTTCTCCTTCAGCCACTCGCCGAAAGCACCGCTCGGATCGATGAACTCGGTCGGTCGCAGCGCGGCGTAGGCGTAGGCGTTCGCGTTGCCGAGCTCCGCCCCAACTGCGCGTGAGGGATCGTGGGCTGCGATGGGGTCGGGGCTGGTCCAGACCCCGAGCTCCGGCGCGTAGGCGCGCATGCCCATCTGGTCGAGACCGACGCCGCTGTCGCGGGGCGTGTTGGCGTACTTGCGCGTGACGTCTGCGGCGTCGTCGTAGCGGGTGGCGCCATAGGGGAAGACCGCGCTCGTGCCCTTCGCCACGCCCTCGCCGGACGTGGTCTCGGTCGCGGAGCCGATGGCGTCCGAGAACATGAGCTCGTCGGCGTCCGTGAGCGTGAGGACGGTGCCTTCCTCGATGGCGGGGAGGTCCGTGTCGCCTCCGCCGCCGCAGCCCGGGGTTCCGAACGCCGCCATCGCGGCGCACAAGAGCGCCAGCGCAGCGCGTCGCCCTATGTGCTCGAGGCCGCGCCGGTGCCTGTGCACGGCGACCACGACGAGCGTGAGGAGTGCCACCGCCGCGTAGCTCGGCGCTCGAGCCGGAGCCTTGCGCGGAGAAGCCCCGACGCTGCAACCTGATGGAGGCTCGGAGCCAGCGCCGACGCCGTTGCCTTCGGCGAGCCGGGCGACGCGACGACCGCCATGGACGATGAACCGGACGACCTTGCCGTCCTTGATCTCGGCCCAGTCGTCGATGAAGAGGGTGGTGTGGTCTCCCGTGGCGTCGTGTTCGACGCGGACCCGACGCATGCCCGCGTGGTCGAAGGCAGAGGTCGCCGTCGCCCCCGTGACCGTGCTCGTTGCGGAGACGAGCTGGTCGGCGTCGTTCCAGAGGTAGGTGCGATCGCCGTCGTTCAGCATGCGGCCGCGGGAGTCGTACGAGACCGTGCGTCCCTTGAAGCTCGTGAGCGCGTGCGGGCCCGCGCCCTTGCCGTAGGCCATCGGGCCGGCGTGGTGCCGCGGGTCCGTGCTCGTCCGCTCGAGGATGTTGCCGGACGCGGAGTAGGCCCACGAGGTTTCGCCCCAACGCCCCCGGACCTTGGTCAGGCGGTAGAGGTTGTCGAGGGTGTAGGCCTCCGAGCGATCCTTGTCGGCAGCCACGCCGACGCGCTTGTCGCGGATCTCGGTGATGTTCCCGACCGGATCGAGGACCCACTCGAGCTGCTGGACGATGAGGCCGGCCTTGGTGCGGGCAAGCGTCTCGATGCGCCGTCGGTCGTTGTCGTAGCGCTGCCACTCCTCGACCCCCGTCGCGAACTTCCGCGAGAGCTCGCGCCCGTCGGCGTCGTGGTCCAGGAGAACAGCGTCCTTCCCGTAACCCGCGATCAGGCCGCGCGGATCGTACTGGATCCGGAGCGTCGACCCGTCGGGGTAGCGGTGGAGGTACTTGCGGTCCTGCGCGTCGAAGGCGTTCCCGGTCGAGACGGTGGGCTGCCCCGCGAGCGTGAGGCTCGCCTTGGTGTTGCGGAGCCGTGCGTCGTACTCGAAGGCCATGAGGCCGGCCGGGCTCGTCGCGCTCGTGAGCATTCCGGGGCCCGACCCCTCGTCGTAGAGGCGGACGATGTCGGGGGTCCCGTCGCCGTTCCAGTCGTCCGTCGTGGGCCGGTCAGCGAGGTCGAAGGCGTACTTCGAGACGACGCCGCCCGGGTGGGTGTGGGCGACGAGGTTGTCGCTCGTGTCGAACGCGAAGTGGTGCTTGCCTGCGTCGGGGTCGTCGACGAGGACGCGGCGACCCTTGCCGTCGTACTGGTAGCGCGCGGTGTGCCCCTCGGGGTCGACCCGGAAGAGCAGGGCGCCGGCGGCGTCGTACCCGTAGCTCGAGACGAGCGGCTTGCTGCCAAGCGTGCGGGTGATCGCGACAAGTCGACCGAGCCCGTCGTGCTGCTCGACGACCGGGGTGTGCTCGTAGGGCGTGCTCGGGTCGGTCTGGTTCGGGTCCCAGGACTTGGTGAGGAAGGGGGCGAACTCCGTCCGGCTCTCGAACCCGAGCTGGGTCCGGCTGCGGACGAGTCGCCCGGCGGCGTCGAAGAAGGCATCGTCTCCCGAGCCATCGGCCAACAAGGCGGGCGTCTCGAGCGCAGCGGCATCGACCCAGCGGGCCCGCACCGTCCGGCGGGTGTTGCCGCGTGCGTCGAAGAGCCCAACGGGAGAGAGGACGTACCGGCCCCCCGCCGCCTGGCTGACGACGCCGCGCTTGCGCCCGAGCCCGTCCGTGAAGGCGACGCTGTCCTCGGTCTCGTCGTGGCCGGAGAAGATCCGCGCGAACGTGCGGACCTTGGAGAGGGGCGCGCCGAGGTCGTAGGCGTAGCGGAGCGTCGGACGTGTCGAGCTGTCGCCGGGCTTCACGATGGCCGTCAGGCGACCGAGCCCGTCGTACTCGAAGGCCGTGACGGCGCCGTTGAAGTTGGTGAAGCTCTTCACCGTGCCGAGGTGGTCGTCGTAGGTCGCCTGCTGGAGCAGGAGCTTGTCCGACGAGACCTTGAGCCCCTCGGCGATGGGGAAGGTGCGCGACTCGTCCCACTTGAAGAGCCGGCCTCCTCCTCGGGCGGTGCGGATCTCGAGTGGGTTGCCGTCGGCGTCGTACTTCGAGGCGCTGAGGAGCTCGAAGCTGTCGCCGCCGACCCATGCCTCCTCCCGGGTGAGGTCCCCGCGGACAACCTGACCGACGGGCAGCCCGACGAAGGGCTCTCCATCGTAGAAGACACGCTTGAAGCGGGCTCGCTGGCCTGTCGCGTCGGTGAGCTCTTCGGAGGCGACGTAGCCGAGCAGCCAGTCCGTCTCGTTGACGGCGTACGTACGCCGCGTGATGGCCTCGTCGTTGCCGGCGAGCTTGTCTCCGCCGACCACGAGCCCCCAGCGCTTCTCGGCGATGGTGTTGCCCCAGGCATCCTGCTCGAACTCGGTGAGCGTGGTCTTGCCGTCAGAGGGGGCCTTGCCCTCGACGACGGTGGTCTCCTCGGCGCTCTTGAATGAGTAGGAGATCTTCCGGCCGTCGAGCGCGGTCGCAAGGGACTTCAGCGTGTAGGTCGTGACGACGCGGTCGAAGATCCTCCCGGACTCGTCCTTGCGGAGCACCGACAGCACCTGGCCGCGTTGCGTGCGGTCGACGAGGCCGACGTCGAACACGGTCTCGGTGAGGAGCGTCGGGGTCGATGCGTCGCCGACGGCGATCTCGGTGCCGCTGCCGAACCCCGCGAACGTGCGCTCGAGCGGGGAGTACGTGCCGTCGCGGTAGCTGAAGAGCGTGGTCAGGGTGGGGTCGCCGAGCCCGGAGTCGATGGCGATCTTCTTAACCACCGGCAGCCCGACGTTGATGCGCGAGGTCCACGGCGCTCCGGCGTCACGGGCAGCGGCGGCCTCCTTCCCGGCCGTCCCATAGGTGATCGTGACGTGCTTGCCGAGGCCATTGTTGATGGTCTGGAGCAAGCCGGCGCGACCGTTCGGAAAGAGCTCGAGGTAGCGCCAGGCCGTCGAGGGGCTGCCCGAGACGTCGATCCAGACCAGATCGGTGGTCCCAGAGGCGTTCATGTCGGCGAGCTTCACCGTGCCGGTCGGTCCCTTCTCGGGAGCGCCAGCGAGCACCTTGGTCGGCCCGAAGGCCCCTTCGGCCTCGCCGAGCGCAAGCTCGACGTGGGTGACGCCGACGCGGAGCAGGTCGAGGAACCCGTCCCCGTCGAGATCGACGAGCTGGAAGGGAGCGCTCGCGTCCCACTCGGGCACCCCGGTGGCCGTCTTGGGCGCCTCGAACTTGCCGCGTCCTCGGCCGAGCCAGTAGGTGAGCGCGCCCGAGCGCAGGTAGCAGAGGTCTTGGACGCGGTCGCCGTTGACGTCGCAGAGTTGCGTCTTGCCGTCCGAGAAGCGAAGCGCCTGCTTGTCGTCGACCTTTCCCACGAAGACGGGATCGGCCCAGTCGGTGCCGCCCTTGTTGTAGGCGATGGCGAGCCCTGCCTCGGTGGTGATCACCGCGTCGATGCGCCGGTCGCCGTCCATGTCGGCGAGGCGGACGTCTGGATCCTCGAAGGTGAAGCTCGGGACCTTGGCGATGGGTACGGACGCCGAGAAGGCGGGGCTCGGTCCGTTGTTGGGGAAGTAGCGGAAGCTCGAGGTCCCGCTCTTCACGACGAGGTCGGCCGAGCCGTCGCCATCGAGGTCGGCGAGTTGGACGCCGACCGAGGCGAGCTCCACGCTGGGGCTACTGCCGACGGGCCAGTCGAGTCCGGGCTTCCAGGAGACGCCGTCGTGGTTGAGGTAGCTGCGGAACTCGCCCGGCTTGGTGACGAGGAGGTCCGGGAGTCCGTCGCCGTCGAGATCGGTGAGATCGACGTTGGGGTCGCTCGGTGAGCGGCCTGGCGGATTGGCCATCGTGACGAGCCCTCCGCCGTCGAGGGCGAGCTGGCCTTCGGTGTAGCCAAGCGTCAGGGCGGGCAGGGACACCGTGTCGTCGGTGCCCGCCATCTTGACCGTCTCGAGGAGCGACCTTCGACCGGGCGCGTAGCTGAGCGCCCAGCGCCGCACGCGCCGGCCGCCGTGACGGGTCTCGATGGCGACGAGGCGCTTGCTGAACGTCTCCCGGATGCCCGTCGAGAACCGTGTGTGCGGGTCGGGACGGTCCTCGTACGAGAAGAGGACCTCGTTCCGGGCGGCCTCCGAGGTGTCGTTGTAGACGACGCGGAGGAGGCGGCCATGCCCGTCGGTCGTGTCCCACTCGTAGCGGATAACGTGACCGTGGAGGTCGCGCTGCTCGCGGAGCAACCAGGTTGCGACCTTCTTGGTCGAGCCCTCGCCCTCGGCCTCGAGGTGGGCAGCGTCACCGCCGAAGCGGAACGTGATGCCCGCCTTGTTGCGGACCTCCCAGGAGAGACCGTCGCTCGCGCGCTGCGCGCGGACGAAGGCGCCCGACTCGTACTGCGGTCGGAACATGCCGGGCGCGACCTCGAGCAGGTCGCACGTCGGACCGAGGCCCTTCACTTCGAATGCGTCCGCGGCGTCGAAGAGCGGCAGGCCGTTCTCGGTGCGCCGCCGGATTTCGGGCAATCCTCCGACGTCCCAGCCGATGCCAACGTCGGAGGTTCCGCCGCCCGAGTCGTAGTCGAGCGAGAGCTTGGGCTCGAAGCCGGCGGCGGCGGGCGGGACCTGGAGGTCGATTCCGTAGCTCGAGGTGCCCGACGAGAGCGAGGCGGAAAAGTTGCGCCCGAGCCCTTCGATGCTGCCCGGGCCCTTGGGCAAGCTGATGCGCGTCGCATCGAGCCCCTTGCCGGCCTGGGCGGAGCTGGTGGTGAGCAGGAGCGCGAGCGTCGAGACGAGGGCCGTGAACGGAGCGAGGCGCATGGGAGACATCCCTTCGAGGCACTGACATTCCAAGAGGCGTGCCGGCCTCGAGCGCCCGTGCAGGCCCGAGAACCGGCCACGCCGCGACGTGGTCCGCGCGGCCAAGTCCCACGCCGTCCCACGTGGTCCCGCGGCGGAGCGTTCGGAGAGACGACGGTCAGGGGAGCGCGTAGGTCATGCGCTTCTCTCCCGCCGGTCCCGAGGAGCCACCGCCGCCGATTCCCCCGATGCCCGGCGCACCGAGCACGAACTTGCTCGCGCCATCGACGTCGGCGCTCGCCTTCCCAGGGGCAGTGACGATGCCGATCGTCCAGCCACCCGCCCCCGCGCCACCGTGACCACCTCGGCCGCCGGCGCCGCCGTGGCCCCCGAACGTGGCGCAGCCGGTCTTGGGCGACGTCGAGGTCGGCCCATCCTTCGGGATGCAGGTCTCCGTGGGCTTGTCCGAAGGCGCACCGCCGAGAGCACCGGCCCCACCTGCGCCGCCGTCGCCTCCGCTGCCGCCGTTGCCACCGATGCCCGTGCGGAGCTCGGCGGCGATGACCGTGAGCTTGCCTGAGAGGACGAGCACCGCCACCGAGCCGCCGCCGCTCTGGCCGGGCGTGCCGCCCTTCCCGGGGCAGCCGCCGTTGCCACCCCAGCCTCCGAACCAACCCGGCGGGCGTGCGCCGCCAGCGCCCCCGTAGCCGGGCGTGCCGTTGCCGAGGCCCGCCGTGCCGAGCGGCCAGACGAGCACGCCGTCGACGAGCTGCGGGAGTCTCGTCCCGTCCTTCCCGTCGATTCCGGGGTTCCCCGAGCTTCCCTCCCCTGCGGCGGTGCTCGAGGCGAGCACACCTGCGGGCTTGCCTTCGGCGTTCGGCGTCCCGTCGCTCGCGCCGACCGCGTAGGTCGGCACGGCAACGCCGTCGCAGACGTAGGGGACCGCGCCGTACTTGTCCGCGAGCGTCCAGCCGATGCGCTTGCCATCCTCGCCCGCCGCGCCGGTGGTCCCGTCGGCACCGCCCCGGCCGTCTCCCGCCCGGACCTTGGTGTGGTCCAGGACGAGCTCGTCCGCCCGCGTTCGGATCGCCACCGCCGTCTGCGGTGCCGTGTCGCTCGCCGCATCGCCGAGCACGGTGAGCCGCTCGAGCGAGGCCTTGGTCGCGTTGGCGACGAGCAGACCCGTGCTCGGGACCGAGAGGATGGTGTCCCCCTTCTGCGGGCCGCGGAAGGAGCCGTCGTATCCACCGATCACGCGCCAGCTTCCGGAGAACGAGAAGTCCTTCACCTTGTAGGTGCCCGTCGCGACGAGCACTCGGCCATTCCGCGAGGTCGCGAGCTTGAGCGCATCCTCGATGGTCGCAAGCGGCTTGTCCGGCGTGCCCGGGTTGCTGGCGAGGCCCACCGTCGGCTCGACGTAGACGTCGCGCCCGACCACGCCATCGGCCCCGTCGCAGTTGGCATCGATGCCCTCGTCGTCCGGGTCGTCGACGGAGTCGGTCGGCTTGCAGCCGGCGTCCCCGTCCACCCGGGCATCGCCCGTGCCCGAGTCAAGCGGAGGAGGCGGTGTCGGGGCCGTGTCGGTCGAACCCGTGTCGGGGCCGAAGGGCGAGCCGTCGGCGAACCCCGTATCCCCTGCGGATTGAGGGTGCTCGTCGGCCGGCGCACTGCAGGCGAGGGCGGAGAGCGACGCGAGCGAAGCGAGGAGAGAGACGAAGGTGAAGTTGCGAGTGCAGGTGCGCATGGCTCACTTCCCGACGGTGGAGAGGCAGGAGGTGTCGAGGGAGATGGGCGAGGACTTCCGAGGCAGCGCGCGGTGCGCGACCTTCAGCACCACGTCCTCGATCTTCTGCGGATCGACGTCCGCGTTGCTCGGGGCAGCCCCCGGGCCCGGGATCACGAGCACCCACGTGGCGCGCGCAACCGGCTGGGCGAAGAGGGTGTTGTTCGGGGCGGCGTCGCCGTACGTGTTCACGCCGGCCTGCAGCACCGCAGTGATCGAGCTCTTCTCCGGTCCGAGCGACCAGACCTCGGTCGCGTCGGCATCGCACTTCCGCTGGAAGCCCGAGCCCGAGAGGGTCAAGTTCACCTGAGCCTGGTTGTCCCCCAGGAAGTCACCGACGAGCTGGGCCTGCACGGTGGCGACGCGGTCGTTGCAGACGTCGCTCGACCAGAGGCCGTTGCCGGGTTGGAGGCTCGTCGAGAAGGTGACCCCGACGCCGCCCTTGCCGTCGAGGTTGTGGTTGGCGAGCAGCATCCGCCTGAACTGTTCGCCCTCGGTCATCGAGAGGCCCGTGGCGAAGTCGGCCTTCGGCCCCGTGATGCCGAGCATCTTCCGGACCGAGACAGTTGCGACGTACTCCTGGGGCGTCCCGAAGGCGAAGCGCTGCTTGGTGAAGATGTCCGAGAAGCAGCCGTGGAGAGCCGTCAGGTTGTCCGCGTTGTAGGCGTTGAGGACCGCGCCACCCGAGCCCGGGATCTTCGTGTTCACCTCGTACTCGAGCGCGGCGCCGGTCAGGTAGAGGTACCGCTGCGCCTCGAAGCGAGCGCGGAACACCTTGAAGCCGCTCGCGTCGCGCAGCAGGCGGAACGACGGATCGTTCGAGGGGTCGCGCCCGGCGAGCGAGAGCGCGCGCTGGCGCTCCTCCCAGAGCCCCTTCGCCGTCGAGAGCGCGTTGCGGACCTTCAGCTGCGACTGGACCATCCGCAGCATGTCCTGCTGCCCGTCGACAGCCATCTGCGCGATGTCGATGGTCTGCTTCTGGACCTCGGCCATCCCTGTGATGACCTCGATCTGAGCGCTCGCTGCCTCGAGCTTCATCGTCTGCGCGGTCTGGAGCCGGACCTTCTGCGTCTCGAGCCCGGCCTTCAGGTACCCGAGGACCAGCACTGCGGACGCCATGGCGACCGGGGCCCCCGCGTTGAAGACCTGCGAGTTGGACGCAGTCGAGAGGAAACCCGAGTAGGCGTCGATGACGCCGGTCGCGAAGGTGAGCCCCGCGAGCTGCTCGCCGGTCGAGGAGATGAAGGAGAGGTTGTCCTGGCGGATCTTGTAGACGTCCGAGATCCGCTTGACGTCGATCGAGATCTTGTCGCGGAGGCCGCGCATGCGGCTCTCGTTCGAGGTGATCGCCGCCCGGGCGAGGTCCACGTCCAGCGCGAGGACGCCGACCTCCCCGGTGCCGTCCTTGCCGCAGGTGGCGAGGTCGGCGGCCGTCTTGACCTTGTTCGGGTCGAAGGCCGTACCGCAGATGTCCTTGAGCTTGAGATCGTAGGCGGCCTGGAGGTCGCCGAGCGCCTTGTCGAGCGTGAACTTGCCGACCTCGTACGCGCGGTCGTTGGCCTTGAAGATGGTCTCGGCGTCCTTCTCGGTCGCCACGGACTTCTCGGCGAGGGCGTGCACCTGCTCGAAGTTGGTGGGCTTCCCGGCGGAATCCTCGGGGCGCCAGATGAAGGGCACGAAGCCGGGCGGGTAGCCGAAGACGTTCTCGCCGAGCGACAGGGCTGTGAAGCCCTGATCGAGCGGCGTCAGGACCCCGAGCACCTTGGCCGAGACGGAGTCGGGGACCGTCCCCCAGGTCTTCACGAGCTCCGCGAGCGCTGCCGCCTCGAGGAAGGTGATCACCGCGCCCTCCTGCGCGGCGCGCGCGAGCGCCGGCTGCTCGCCGGTCGCGGCCATCGCCGCCATCCGCGCCTTCTCGCCGTCGATGAGGGCCTCGGTCTGGAAGAGGTCGGCGAGGGCTCGGGCCGCCGGGAAGCTGTCCGTCACCGTCGAGGTGCCGGTCTCGTCGCCCTTCGCCGCCGAGGGCGGCAGGGCGCGGAGGTGCTCGAGGACCCCCGCCTGGAGCACCCACGTTGCCGTCGGTCCGAGCGTCGTCATCGCCGTGTCGAGGTGCTTCTTCTGCGAGGAGTTGCCCTCGACGATCCCCGCACGGAGCGCCTTCACGATCTCGTCCTTCGCGACGAAGAGCGCGGGGGCGAGGGTCTTCGCGGTCATCTTCGACATCGCCTTGCCACCGGCCACATCCGAGACCGAGAGCCGCGAGAGCACCGGCAGCGTGCACGCGACCGCAGGGAGCAGGCCGCAGCGCTTCGCGTTGGTGTCGATGGTCCAGCTCGCGACACCGTCCTTCTTGAAAGAGGCCTGGCAGGCGGCGGAGATGTCCCCGAACGGCTCGGTCGTCTTGATGGTGTCGCGCCCCGCGAAGGTCGCATAGAGCGGCTCCGAGTAGGCGGTGTCCACAGCCGCCGCGCCGCTCGCGATGCTCGAGGTCGCGCAGGTGGTGCTCCCGCAGACGATCTTGTCGCAGTTGGCCTCCGCCCAGCCGGAGAAGACGGAGGTCGGGTAGAGGAAGTCGGTTGCTGGCGCGCCCGGCATGGTCACCGAGCCGGCGACCGTGAATGGCTCCACCTTGGCGAGCGGCACCGCCTCGAGCGCGATTGTGCCGGTGAGCACCACCGGGGTCGAGTAGAGCCCGAACACCGTCTCCTCGAAGGTGCCCGAGAGGTTGCCCTTGCTGTCGGGCTTCACCTTGAGCCGCAGCTTGCGGCCGATGTCCCGCTGGAAGCGGTTGCGAGCTCCGCCCACGGTCTTCTTGATCTTCTGGGAGATGGTCACGTCCACACCCGCCTCAGGCGAGTAGGTGCCGCGGCCGGTGGCCTCCCCGTCGTCCGTGGCTGGGAAGAGCAGGCTCCGCTTGGCGTCGACCTTCGCCGAGACCTCGCCCGCCGTCTCCAGCAGATCGAGGGAGATGCCGACGTCGCCCAGGTTGACGGCGCCGCCGTCGTAGCGGAGGGCGCCATGGAAGTTGCCGGACAGTCCGACCTTGATCGGGGCGTTGACGACGATCTCGCCGACGTTGGTGATGATCCGGATCGAGCCCGGCGACGACTGGCCCTTGAGCTTGCTGACGTCGATGGCGAAGACGAGGTCCGCCGATCCCTTGAACTCGCCCCTCGGGGCGGCGATCGAGAGGTGCGGGGCGTCGAGCTCGACGCGGTAGCGGATGAGCGTGTCGTGGGTCGCCTGGATCTTCACCGAGAGGGTCGAGTCCTTCTCGGTGAGCGAGAAGAGCGTGGTCGGCGCGAACACGCTCCCGAGGAACGTCCCCGTGGGCTTCGGGTCCTCGTCCTTGGTCGCGGGTGGCAGGCACCGCCCACGCGGACCGCACACGAGGCCCGCGCCGCAGGCCTTCTCGGTGTTGCAGGCCTGCACGCACTCGCCGAGGTCGCAGTACTGGCCCACGGGGCAGTCGGCCGACAGCACGCAGACCGGGTGACCGTTGGCGGGAGCCGGCGGGCCGCTCGGGATTCCCGCGTCGGCGTCGTCGCCCGGCTGCTGCGGATCGGTGGCTGCGTTGCCGCAGCCGACGAGGGCGAGCAGGGAGACCAGGGAGAAGGCGAACGCGTGGCGACGGGTCTTCATGACGAGACTCCTCGAGACAGCTGGAGGTTGCGGCGCGCGTGGCGCGAAAGTCGGTGGCGAGGCTCGGACTACGGCTTGACCTCGAGTTGCTCGAGTCCGACGCCCTTGCTGCCGTCGGACGTTGCACCCGCGATGCCAATCCCACCGGCGCCGGGGGCGCCCATGTTGAACGTGACCGACTCGGTGGTCGGCGCGGTCCCGACCCAGGCGATTCCCAGGGAAGGACCGCCGCCACCGGCGCCACCGGCGCCGCCGCGGCCGCCCGTCCCACCGGCGCCGCCGTCCCATCCCGTCCCGAGCAG
>CAZUZY010000209.1:0-14488 GCA_964624885.1 uncultured Polyangiales bacterium
CCCGCCGCGCGCGACCGCCACGCCGACGTGCGCACGTTCCTCGCCGCGCTCACCGAGCTGCCGCGCGCCGCGCCGATCGGGAAGTTTGATGCGGTTTGATTGGGTTTGACGCCCACGGGGGCCTACCTAGTGCGGGCGCTTCCGACTCGCCGGCGGCGTCACCAAGGAGCCCGTCATGCGTACCTCGATCCTCGTCCTCGCCCTCGCCTGCCTCGCCGGATGCAACAAGGACCTCGTCGCCGACGCCGAGGCCAAGGAGGGCGACAAGGCGGAGGCCAAGTCCAAGCTCAAGACGGTCGACCTCGCCCCGCTGCCGCTGAGCATCGAGGTCAAGGGCGGCATCGGCGCCATGGACATGTCGATCGGCAAGAGCCACAGCGTGACCGTCGACACCGGCGACGACGCTTCGGTGAACGTGTCGGATGCCGAGTTCTCGTTCACCGAGCTGAAGGAGAGCTACGAGAAGGACACCATCCTGTTCCCGTTCAAGAAGTGGGAGAAGCAGGACAAGAAGACCGCCATCCTGCAGTTCGTGAACGAGGGCAAGAAGGGCTACATCGGCCTCATGGCGCTCGAGGTCGGTGGCAAGAAGTACTTCTGCAAGACCACCGGGCTCGACGGCATGCCGAGCGTCGACGCGGCCCAGAAGAGCCTCGACTGGTGCAAGAACATCAAGGCCGCCAAGTGATCCGAGAGCGCGCCCGCGGGTAGGCTACCTTCCAGCGCGTTGGCCTCCGCGCTCGATCTCGACCCCAGCTGTCGGCGCGCCCTGTTCGCCGCGCTCGCCGCGCTCCTCGAGGCACCCCCGCCGGTCGTCTCCCCTGGCGGTGGGCCCCGCGCGACCCTCGATCTCGGGGCCCCGGTCGACCCGCTGTCGGCGTTCCGCGCGGTCGCCGAGGGGCTCCTCGCGGGGCAGGTGCACCCGACGAGCCCGCGGTACTTCGGGCTGAACCTGCCGACGCCCGCCGCGATCGCGGTGTTCGCCGAGGCGCTGGTGGCCGCGCAGAACCCCCAGCTCGCGACGCACGGCCACGCCCCGTTCGCCGTCGAGCTCGAGGACGAGACCCTGCGCGCGATCGGACGCCAGCTCGGGCTCGAGGGCCCGCTCGAGGGCACGTTCACGACCGGCGCGGCCGAGGCCAACCTCGTCGCGGTGGTGACGGCGCTGGTCGCCGCCCACCCCGAGGTGGTCACCGGCGGGGTGCGTGCGCTCGCCGCCGACCCGACGCTCTACGCCTCGGCCGAGGCCCACCCCACGATCACGCGGGCGGCGCGCCTCGCCGGGCTCGGGTCCGACGCCGTGCGGGTGATCCCGACGGATGCGACCCATCGACTCAAGATCCGCGCGCTGCACGAGGCGTGCGCGCACGATCGCGCCGCGGGTCGCCGGCCGCTGCTCGTCGTGGCGACCGCCGGCACGACCAGCGCGGGCACGTTCGACCCGCTGCCCGAGATCGTCGAGGCCGCGGCGCGCGTGGGCGCGCAGGTCCACGTCGACGCGGCGTACGGTGGGCTCGCTGGCTTCGTGCCCGAGCTCACGCCGCTGCTGTCCGGTCTCGCCCGCGCCGACTCGGTCGCCTTCGATCCGCACAAGGCGCTCGCCGTGCCGCTCGGTGCCGGGGTGTTCCTCACCCGCCGTGAAGGCGCGCTGGCCGCGGCCTTCGGGCTCCGTGCCGGCTACATGCCCCGCGGCGCGGCGCGCGACCCCTACGCTCGTTCGCCACGCTGGTCGCGGCGGTTCGTCGGTCTCTCCACCTACCTCGTGCTCGCGACCCTCGGCGAGGCCGGTGTGGCCGGGTTCCTGCGCGAGCAGCTCGCGCTCGCCGATCGCCTGCGCGCGCGGCTCCAGGCGGAGGGATTCCTCGTCGTCAACGACACGCGCCTGCCTGTCGTCTGCTTCGTCGACACGGGACCGCTGGGCGACCGCGCCTCTCACCTCGAGCGTCTGCGCCGCGCGGCCATCGCCACGGACGGCGGCTGGATCTCGCTCGTGCGCTTCGCCAACGGCAAGCGGGCCCTGCGCGCGTGCATCACGAGCCACCGCACCACCGCCGCCGACGTCGACCGGCTCGTCGAGGCGCTGGTCACCGCCCGCGAAGCTCCGCGCTAGGCTCCCTCCGTGTCGGTCGAGCCCGCCCGAGGAACCGTCGAAGCGTGGGCGTTCGCCTACGTGACGAGCGAATCGCTCGGGCACAAGCTCGCGCCGCCGCCGATCCCGGCCGCGTGGGAGGAGGCGCCCCCCGCCCGCCGTCTCGCGCGCCCCGGGCGGCCGCCCGAGCTGCGGGTGATCGAGCGCGCGGAGAAGACCCGCGGCCTCACCACCCCCCGCGGCCGCGCCCGCGCGGTGCACACGTTCTTCCACCACGAGCTGCAGGCGGCCGAGCTGATGGCCTGGGCGGTGCTGGCGTTCCCGGACACCCCGCGTGCGTTCCGCGAGGGCCTGCTGCGCATCGCGCTCGACGAGGTCCGCCACATGGGCTTCTACGCGCGTCACCTCGAGCTGCTCGGGTTCCGCTTCGGCGAGTTCCCGGTGCGCGACTGGTTCTGGGCGCGGGTGCCGAGCTGTGTCGACGCGGTCTCGTTCGTCTCGGTGATGGGCCTCGGGCTCGAGAGCGCCAACCTCGACCACGCCGCGCAGTTCGCCGCGCGCTTTCGCGCCCTCGGCGACGAGGAGGGCGCGCGGATCCAGGAGCTCGTCGGCCTCGAGGAGATCGCCCACGTGCGGTTCGGCGCGCGGTGGTTCAGCGCGCTGTCGGGCGCGCCGCTCGACTTCGACCGCTGGTGCGCCGCGCTGCCCGCGCCACTGAGCCCGCTGCTCATGCGCGGTCGACCGATCCAGCACGAGGCGCGCCGTCGCGCGGGTCAACCCGACTCCTTCCTCGAGAGGCTCGCAGCATGGGAGCCCACGCCCCACGCCCCCGGCGCCGCGCCTGGGTCCTGAACCTCGACGCCGACCTCGAGCTCGGCGCCGTGGGCTCGTACACGCCCACCCGGCGCGTGCTCGCCGCGATGGCCGCGAAGGCTGCGCCCTTGCGTGCGCTGCTCGAGCCTGGAGACGTCGTGGTCGACGCCGATGCACCGGCCGGCTCGCTGTCCGACGCCCTCGGGGTCGCGTTCTGCCCGACCCCACGCGCCCTCTCGGTGTTGCGTCACGTCGGCGCCGAGCCCGCGCCGCATCCTCCCGTCGAGGTGCTGCGTCGGGTCGCCTCGCGGGCGTTCGGCGTCGCGCTCGGCTCGGCGCTCCCCGGCGCGAGCTTCACCGTCGACCCCGCCGTGGTCGCGCGCACGGTGGCGTGCGCACCCCCGGTCGGTCGTGCCTGGCGGCTCAAGCGCGCGCACGGGATGGCCGGGCGGGGACACCGCGTGGTCGCGGTGGGGCCGCTCTCCGACGCCGACGCCGCCTTCGTCGCGGCGAGTGCGGCCGGGCTCGTGGTCGAGCCCGACGTCGAGATCGTCGAGGAGCTCGGCGTGCACGGCGTGCTCGCGATCGACGGAGCCCTCGAGAGCGGCCGCGCCGTGCGCCAGACCTGCGATGCCCACGGGGCCTGGGTCGCGACGGAGCGCGCGCCGGACCACCCTGCGGCGGGGCGACTCCTCGAGGAGCTCGAGCGGGTCGGCCGCGCGCTGCACCACGCGGGCTACTTCGGCCCCTTCGGGATCGACGCCTTCACCTATCGCGCGCCGCCGGGCGTCGTGCTCCAGCCGCGCAGCGAGATCAATCCGCGCTACTCGATGGGCTTCGCGGTGGGGTTCCTCGGTCGCTCGATCGGGGTCAGCGGCAGCAGAGCTGACGCGCAGCGATGAACGAGCGCGTGCCCGGGGCCGTGGCGAAGCTCGTGCTGCAGCTCGCCGCGGCGGGCTTGGGCGCGTACTTGAAGCTCGAGACGTTGGTGCCGTCGGCAGCGGTGACGCAGGTGCCGTCGACGGCGAGCGCGGTCGTCGGCCCCTTGCAGTCGGCGTCCTTGTAGAGGGTCAAGGTGCCCGAGCAGCTCGCGGTGACGCCGCACGTGCACGCCGGGCAGGTGAGGACGAAATCGCTGCCGACCGTGCGCGCGTTGGGGAAGCCGGTCGGGCAGGCGCCCGTCGTCTCCACGCACTCGAGGAACGGTGTGTTGCAGATGGGGGCCGCACAGGTGCCCGGCTTGGGCTCGCAGAGGCGCCGGTTGCGCGTGACGGCGGGCTTGTCGGTCTTGGGCGTCACGCCGCACGCGCCGCCGATCGGGGCCGGCGCGTTGCCCTTGAAGAACTTGTCGAGGCTGCCCGTGAACCCGAGGTTGGCGCACACGTCGGTGCCCACCGACGTGAGCAGGCTGCCCGTCGAGCCGCAGGTCGCCGTGCCGCCGTAGGCGGTCGTGATCGCGCCGTTGCCCGGGCAGGTGGGCTTGGCGCTCACCGCGCAGCTGCACGAGCACCCGTCGCCGCCGGTGGCCTCCACGACGTCGGTCTGCGTGTAGCCGGCAGGACAGGGTGTCGCGCGGTCGACGAGGCCGAGGTGCTTGGCGCCCGTGGGCACCGTCCCGCACTTGGTCTCGTCGCACGGCGGCGGCGTATCCGGCTTGCCGGTGTCGAGCGGCCCCGTGTCCGGATCGCCGGAGTCGAGGGAGCCGGTGTCCGGCGTGCCGGTGTCGACTGGCACCTCTCCGCTCGTGTCGACCGCCGCCTCGAGACCACCGTCGTCGGGCAGCCGGTCGACGTCCGTGGCGCCGTCGAGATCGTTGGCGTCACCGAGATCGGCGGGTTCGTCCGAGCTGCCCGCGGTCCCGAAGCAACCTGCCAGCAGGCCTGCAGACAACAGAGCGGCCCAGCGCATGTGCTCGATCATACCGCCCGCGACCGTCCCGGCCAGGTGTCACTTCGGTGTGACGGCCCCGATCGGCCGACGGGTGGGACGGCGCGCGGTAACCCTCACGCCGTGGCGCGCGACTCGCCCTTGCCACCGGCGTAGAGGGCCTCGAGCTTCTCGCCGTACTTGGCGAGCACGTTGCGGCGCTTGAGCTTGAGCGACGGCGTCAGCATGTCGTTCTGCGCGGTGAAGTCCTCGGCGATCAGGTCGAACTTGAGCACCTTCTCGAACTGCTTCCAGTCCGACGAGTACTGCTCGATCTCCTGACGGATGAGGTTCTTGACCTTGGGGTCGGCGAGGAGGGCCTCGTCGCTGGTCGCGCTCACCCCGTTCTCCGGCTTCTTCGCCCAGTCGCGCAGCTCGCCCATGTCGGGCACCACGATGGCGACGTTGAACGGCTTGTTCGAGCCGTGGACCATCGCGTTGGCGATGTACTGCGAGAGCTTGAGCTTCTCCTCGAGCGGAGACGGCACGACGTACTTGCCGTTCTCGAGCTTGTACTGCTCCTTGATGCGGCCGGTGATGAACAAGAAGCCGTTGCGATCGAGCCGGCCCATGTCACCGGTGCGGAACCCGCCGTCCTCGGTGAACACCTCGGCGTTCTCCTTGTCCCGGTGGTGGTAGCCCTTCATCACGTTGGGGCCGTAGACCACGATCTCGCCGTTCTCCGGGTCGCCGGTCACCTTGGTGTCGATGACGATGCGCACCCCCGGGATGGCCTTGCCGACCGAGCCGATCTTGCGGTGACCAGGGCTGTTGGCGGTGGCGATGGGAGAGGTCTCGGTGAGGCCGTAGCCCTCGTAGACGACGACGCCGATGCCGTCGATGAACTCGGCGACCTCCTTCGAGATCGCGGCGCCGCCGCTGAACGCGTAGCGGAGCTTGCCGCCGAAGCGCTGGCGCACCTTGTCGAACACGAGGCGATCGGCGGCCTCGAAGGCCATCACCTCGAACAGCGAGAGGCGCCCGCCGTCGCGCTTCTTGGCGTGGGCGGCGAGGCCGGCCGCGACGAGCTTCTGCACCGGCTTCGGCTTCTCGCGGATCTGCTTCTGCACGCGGTCGTAGATGCGGTTGAAGATGCGCGGCACGCTCATGATGAGGGTGGGGCGCACCTCGGCGAGGTTGTCGACGATCTTGTCGACGCTCTCGGCGAGCGCCATCGAAGCGCCGAGCGAGAACAGCCCGTGCAGCTCGCAGGTCTGCCCGAACGAGTGCGCCCAGGGCAGGAACGAGAGCGAGCGGTCCGCGGTCTCCATGTCGAAGATCTCGTGGATCGCGCTCACGTTGGAGGCGAAGTTGTCGTGCGAGAGCTTGACGCCCTTGGGCTCGCCCGTGGTGCCGCTCGTGTAGATGAAGCCCGCGATCTCCTCGCCGTCGGGGTGGACGGCGGGCACCGGGTTGGCCTTGCCGAGGCCGAGCAGCGCGTCGTAGGTGTGCGAGTCGCCCTCCGAGCCCTCGAAGGCGATGACGTGGGCCAGCTCGCCGACGTGGCCGGCCCAGTCCTTGGTCTTCTGGTAGATGGGCTGGTTGGCGACGAGCAGCGCCTTGGCCGAGCAGTCCTCGAGGATGAACTTCCACTCCTTCTCGAGCTGGGCCTCGTACATGGGGACCCACACCGCGCCGAGCCCGTAGACCGCGTAGGCGCACACGGCCCACTCGATGCGGTTGTTGGCGATGCACGCGACCTTGTCGCCGCGGCCGATGCCGCGCGCCGCGAGGCCCGCGCGGGCCTGGTCCACCAGGCGGCCGAACTCACCGTAGGTCGTCCAGCGCCACTCCCCGCCGACCTTGTTCCCGAAGAGCTCCCGGCCCGGGTACTTCGCGACCGAATTCTCCAGCAGCTCGACGAGGTTCTTGAACTTCTGCGACATGGCGTGCTCCTCGGGCCCGAATCCCCAGCCCGGCGAATGGAGGCCGGACGGTACCACGTCACCCGCCGAGCGCACGCGCCTGGAACAGCAGCATCTCGAGGCTCCCCGGGCCGCGCAGGAACGGCTGATCGTGCGGTCCTCGGGCCACGCGGAGCACGTGGGGGACCCCCCGTTTGTTCAGTCCGGCGGACAGCTGCTCCACGGGTCCGCGGAACACGTCCTGATCACTGGTCAAGAGGTGGAGTGGGCGCTTCCCTGCGCTGGCGAAGGCCTTGGCGAGGCGCGCGCCGTAGGGGGCGTCCCCCGACACCGCGGCCTGCACGCAGCCGATCGACGTCAGCTCCGCCGTACGCCGCACGGCGACCCCGAGCGAGACCCAACCCCCGAGCGAGACGCCGTCGATCCCGAGCGCGTCGTTCACCGGGCACGTGTTGCGCACGCGCGGGATCAGCTTCTCGAACAGCCAGCTCGTGTACGTGTCGACGATGGCCTCGGGGTCGCCCTTCCAGATGTTGGGGGTGTAGGGGCACACGACGACCATGCCGCCGAACGGGCGCGCGGCGAGCTCGGCGCGGAGCTCGGCCACCCGCAGCTCGGTGGCCATCTTGCCGAGCGAGGCCACGCTGATCGTGTCGGGCGCGCGCGCGTGCGCGTAGCCCTCGTGCACGCCGTAGCGCTCCACCCAGGCCCACGCGCCCATCTTGTCGTCGCCGGTCTCGCCGAGGCCGTGCAGCGCGACGAGCATCGGCACCCGCGCGGCCTTGTCGAGGTGCCGCGGCACGAGCACCACCGCCCGGTGGAACGGCGCGGGCAGGATCCACTCGTGCGCCGCGAGCTCGCCGTTCGCGAGGAGCTTCACGGGCGTGTCGGTCGGGTACGGCGCCGGATCGGGCTCGATCGAGGGCACGGGCGCCGCGCTGCTCGCGCCGGTGCTGGCGTAGGGCGTCGGCCGCTCCTCGCTCACGCCGGGCGTCGGCAGCGCCTTCGGCCGACACGCGGGCAGGGCGAGCAGGGTCGCGAGCGCGCGTCTCCGGTCCACCCGGGGAGTCTACGCTACCGACCGGGGCGGACCGACTTCTTGGGGGCCGGGCCGCCGTAGGCCTCGAGGTACTGGTCGTAGGTGCCGCGGAAGTCGATCAGCCCGTTCGGGGTGAAGGCGAACAGGCGCGTCGCGAACGTGCTGACCAGCTCGCGGTCGTGGGTCACGACGAACGCGGTGCCCTCGTAGCGCTCGAGCGCCTGCCCGAGGGCCACGATCGACTCGAGATCGAGGTGGTTGGTGGGCTCGTCGAGCACGAGCACGTTGTCGCGCGTCAGCATGAGCTTGGCGAAGATGAGGCGCACGGCCTCACCGCCCGAGAGGGCCTTGGTGGGCTTGAGGCCCTCGTCGCCGGTGAACAGCATCTTGCCGAGCAGGCTGCGCACGTCCGAGAGGGTGGCGGTGCCGTCGAACGTGTAGAGCCACTCGTTGACGGTGGTGTCGTCCGGGATGCCGTCGCGGTGGTCCTGGGCCAGGTAGCCGATCGACACCTGGTGACCCCAGACGAGCTTCCCGGCGTCGGGGGCGATCTCGCCGACCAGCATCTTGCAGAGGGTGGTCTTGCCGACGCCGTTGGGCCCGATGATGGCGACCTTCTCGCCCTTGGTGACCAGCGCGTTGAAGTCGCGGCACACCACGAGCTCGCCACCGCCGTCGTGCTCGGGGAGATCCCAGTGCTTGGCGAGGTGCTCGAGGGTGAGGGTCTGCTTGCCGGAGGGCTTCTTCACGGCGATCTGGATGAACGGCCGCGCGATGTTGGACTTCTTGAGGTCGGTGAGGGCGAGCTTGTCGATCTGCTTCTTGCGGCTCTGCACCTGCGAGGCGCGGGTGCCGGCGCCGAACTTGGCGACGAACTCCTGGAGCTGGAGGATCTTCTTGCCGCGCTCGGCGTTCTCTTGCTCGACCCGCGAGCGCACCGCGCTCTTGGCCATGACCATGTCGTCGTAGCTGCCCGGGTAGACGATGATGGTCTCGTAGTCGATGTCGGCGATGTGGGTGCAGATCTGGTTGAGGAAGTGGCGGTCGTGGGAGATGGTGACCAGCACGCCCTGGTACTCCTCGAGGAACCGCTCGAGCCAGCGGATCGAGTCGAGGTCGAGGTTGTTGGTGGGCTCGTCGAGCAGCAGGGCCTCGGGCTTGCCGAACAGGGCCTGCGCGAGCAGCACGCGGAGCTTGAGGCCGCCGGCGACCTCCTTCATCAGGCGGGCGTGCTGGCTGTCGGCGATGCCGAGGCCCACGAGCAGCGCGGCGGCCTCGCTGTCGGCGACGTAGCCGTCCTCCTCGGCGACCACGCCCTCGAGCTCGCCGAGCCGCTCGCCCTCCTCGTCGGAGATGTGCTCCTTGGCGAGGATGTGCTCCTTCTCCTGCATGGCGGCCCACAGGCGCTTGTTGCCCATGAGCACCACGTCGAGGACCCGCGACTCCTCGAAGGCGAACTGGTCCTGGCGGAGCACCGAGGTCTTCTCGGGGCGGGCGATCGAGCCCGTGTCCGGGTCGAGGTCGCCCGCGAGGATCTTCATGAACGTGGACTTGCCGGCACCGTTGGGCCCGGTGAGGCCGTAGCGCCGCCCGTCGCTGAAGCTGACGCTCACGTCCTCGAAGAGACGCTTGGTGCCGTAGGCCTTGGTGACGCCGTTGACCGAGATCTGCATGGGGGACCGGCGCGTCTAGCACGCCGGTCTCTAGAGCGCGCCCCCCTGGGAGAGCTCGACGCCGTACTGGGTGCAGCTCGGGACCTCGAAGCTCTTCACCTCCGTCAGCTTCTCGATGGGGCCCTCGCCGGCCCGGCGGTAGCGCCGGAGCACCAGTTTTCCCGGGCTGTCGACGACCAGGGCGGCGAACTCGGTCTTGCCGTTGGCGGCGCAGGCGAGCTCGGTGACCTTGAGCCCGGCGGGGGCCTGGTCGGGCACCGTGCCGACCTCGAGCATCTTGCACAGGCCGAGGATCTCGCCGAGGTCGACCGCGTCGGCCATCGCCCCCTTGAGGAGCAGCTTCACCTGGGCCCGCGGCGGGTCGTCGTCCATCGAGCCGTGCTTGACCTCCCAGGTCACGTCGAGGTGCGGTCGGTTGGTCGGGGTCAACGTGGCGCACGCCGCGCCGCTCCCGGCCCCGCCGCCGCAGCCGAGCGCGGGGACGATTGTCAGCAATGGCAGCAAGAGGGCGGCGCGCAGGTTCAAGGCTTCACCTCGATGGTCAGGTCAGGGTGGGGTCCGTCACAGGTCTTGTCGCGGGCGAGCAGGGCGCGGAAGGCGTCGCGCAGGCGGGTCTGCGAGCTCGTGGTCGCACTGCAGGTGACCCCGTCGAGGAAGCCGTCGCCGCCCCACAGCAAGAAGTCGGGCATGGCGACGACGACCTTGTCGGTCTCGGCGTCGGCGCCGGGCACGGTCAGCTTCTCGAGAGTCAACAGGCCCTTGGCGTCACGCTTCAGGGCGAGCACGGCACCGGCGAACCCGAACGGGAACCGCTCGGCGACCGAAGCCTTGCGCAGCACGTTGGAGAGCATCTTGGCGAGGCCGGCCCGCGTGGTGGTGCAGGTGGCGACCGCGTTCTCGAACGGCAGCGCGGCGAACAGATCGCGGTAGCGCACGAGGTTCGGGCCGAGCGGCGCGCGCACCCCCCCCGAGTTCATCACCGCGACGACGGGCGTCTTGTCGGGGAGCGCACCGCCGTCGGCCGCGTGCTCGCGGATCGCCACGGCGACGGCGTGGCTGAACGCGCTGCCGTCGAGGCGCTGCGGAAAACAGGCCTTGCCGAGGGTGGCCACGCTCGCGTCGGCCTCGGCCGCCACCTTGGCCTGGAACGGCGCGACGACCGCGGCCACCTCCTTGCCGAGGGCCGAGCGCGGCGGGTCGTGGGCCACCGCGATGCGGCGCTCGATGGACGCGAGGGCGAGCTTCTTGGTGGTCGGGTCCACGCAGAAGCGGCTCCGCGCGACACCCACGCCGTGCTCGCTGGTCGAGACGATCGGCACGCCACGCGTGCGACCGAGCAGCCAGGCGTGGCGGTGACCGGCGACGACGAGGTCGGGGAGATCCGCGCCGAGCTCGCCGAGCAGCGTGTCGATCTCGCCCTTGCCCGCGGCCTTGTCGAGCGCCTGGGGCAGCTCGCCCTCGAGGCTCGCGTGGGCCAGCAGCACCACGGGTGCGGCGCCCTGCGCGCGCAGCAGGCGGATGCTCGCGGCGATGCTCCCGCCGGCGTTGGTGGCGAAGTCGAGCCCCACCACGTTGGGCTTGATGGTGGTCTTCGGGGTCTCGAGGGTGGTGTAGCCGACGACGCCGACCTTGAAGCCATCGCGCTCGACCGTGGTCGCCGGCGCGTGGTGCGGCCAGGCGAGCGCGCCGCCGCCGTCGCGGTGCAGGTTGGCCGAGAGGAACGGGAAGCGGGCCGCGGCGAGCCTTGCGAGCAGCGCCCCCCGCGGACCCTTGTCTCCCGCGCGATCGTCGAGGCCGGGCGCCGCGACGACCGTGCCGTAGCCCACCGGGCCGAAGTCGAACTCGTGGTTGCCGATGGCCGCCGCGTCGACGCCGAGGACGTTGTAGGCGGCGATGATCGGCTCGCCCTCGGCGAGCGTGGTCTCGAGCGGCCCCGTGAACAGGTCTCCCGCGTCGAGCACGACGGTGGCGTCGTGGGTGGCCCGCACGTCGGCCACCACGTCGGCCACGGCGACGACGCCACCGGCCGGCAGCTTGCCGGTCTGGACGTAGCTCTCGTCCGGCCCGAGCTGCCCGTGCATGTCGTTCCACGACACGATCGACAGGCACTTCTCCGCGGGCGCGGCCGACCCCATGGTCTTGGTCGTGGGCGCGGTGCCGATCCTCCGCCTGCATCCGGTCTCGGCGCACAGGGACGCAGAGCCCAGGAGCAAGGCCCAACCAACCGCGAAGACGCGACGCAGCACGCGCGCAGCACTGTACACGTCGTGCGGTCTTCGTGATACGGGGCGTGTCCATGGCGAAGAGCTACGACGTGGTGGTCATCGGTGGGGGTCCTGGTGGGTACAGCTGCGCGATCCGCTGCGCGCAGCTCAAGCTGAAGACGCTCTGCGTCGAGAAGGACGAGCTCGGCGGCGTGTGCCTCAACTGGGGGTGCATCCCGAGCAAGGCGCTCATCTCCGCGGCCCACACCTGGCACAACTTCCACACCGCGGGCGACATGGGCATCGTCGTCGGCGCCAAGCCGACCCTCGACGCGCCCAAGATGCAGGCGTGGAAGAACGGCATCGTCAAGAAGCTCACCGGCGGCGTGCGCGGCCTGCTCAAGGGCAACGGCGCGGAGATCGCCGCGGGCACCGCGGTCATCACCGGCAAGAACACCATCGAGATCACCGATCGCGAGGGCAAGAAGGAGACGGTCGAGGCGAAGAACATCATCGTCGCCACCGGCTCCACCACCATCGAGATCCCCACCTTCAAGTTCGACGGCAAGACCATCATCGGCGCCAAGGAGGCGGTGTCGCTCGACGCGATCCCGAAGCGCCTGCTGGTCATCGGCGGCGGCGTCATCGGCCTCGAGCTCGGGTGCGTCTACCAGAGCTTCGGCGCGGAGCTCACGGTGGTCGAGGCCACCCCCACCTTGCTCCCCGGCACCGATCCGGACTGCGTCGCCGTGCTCGAGCGCCGCATGACCAAGCGCGGCGCCAAGATCTTCAAGAGCGCCAAGGCCATGGGGTACGAGCGCACGGCGACCGGCATCTCGGTGAAGCTCGACGTCGGCGGCGGCAAGACCGAGTCTGTCGAGACCGACGTGGTGCTCGTCGCGGTCGGCATGCGCCCCCACAGCAAGGGCCTCGGCCTCGAGACGATCGGCGTGAAGATCGACGAGCGCGGCTTCGTGCCGACCGACACGTACTGCCGCACCAACGTCCCCCACGTCTACGCCATCGGTGACGTCAGCGGCGCGCCGCTCCTCGCCCACAAGGCGGTCAAGGAGGGCGTCATCGCGGCCGAGGTCGTCGCGGGCCACAAGGCGGCCAAGGACTGGGTCGCCATCCCCGGCGCCATCTTCACCGACCCGGAGATCGCCGCGGTCGGCATGACCGAGGAGCAGGCCAAGGCCAAGGGCATCACCGTCAAGGTCGGCAAGATGCCGTTCGCCGCCAGCGGCCGCGCGATGGCGGTCCGCGAGACCGACGGCTTCGTGAAGACGGTCACCGACGCCAAGACCGGTCAGGTGCTCGGCATGCACATCGTCGGGCCGAGCGCCTCCGATCTCATCAGCGAGGGCTCGCTGGCCCTCGAGATGGCCGCGTTCGCCGAGGACATCGCGCTGACGATCCACCCCCACCCCACGCTGGGTGAAGCGGTGATGATCTCGGCCGAGCACGCCCTCGGCCACGCCATCGACATCATGAACAAGTGACCGGAGCGAGCCGCAGGCGAGCGCAGGGAACAGCGGCCGCCTCCACGGGCGGCCGCACCAGAAACAAGTGACCGGAGCGAGCCGCAGGCGAACGCAGTGAACAGCGGCCGCCTCCACGGGCGGCCGCTCCAGCAAATAAGAGCCGCGGCGTCAGTCCAGGGTGATCCGGCCCTCCAGGTAGAGCACCGCGTGGCCGGCGATGGTCACGCGGTCGCCGGCCAGCGCCACCTCGAGCTCACCGCCGCGGGCCGACACCTGGCGGGCCTGCATGCGGGTCTTGCCGAGCCGCTCCGCCCAGTACGGCGTCAGCGTGCAGTGGGCCGAGCCGGTGACGGGGTCCTCGTCGATCCCGTGCGACGGCGTGAAGAAGCGGGAGACGAAGTCCACGTCCGTGCCGCGCGCGGTGACGATCACCCCGCGGTCGAGCCGCCCGAGCGGGCGCGGATCGGGGCGCAGCGCGCGCACCGCGGCCTCGTCGTCGAGCACCACCAGGTACTCGACCGCCGCGTGCACCTCACGCGGCGTCACGCCGAGCCCTTCGAGGAGGTCGGCGGGCGCCGTGCACGGCCTCGCGGGGCGCGTCGGGAAGTCGAGCTCGAGCCGCCCGTCGTCGAGGCGGCGGACGGTCAGCGCGCCACTCCGGCTCGCGAACGTGATGCGGTCACCGGGGTGCCCGAGCTTCTCGAAGATCACCCACGCGCTCGCGAGCGTGGCGTGGCCGCAGAGGTCGACCTCGACGACGGGGGTGAACCAGCGGATGCGGTAGCCCTCGCCCTCGCGCACCAGGAACGCGGTCTCGGCGAGGTTGTTCTCGGCGGCGATCGCCTGCAGCGTGGGGTCGGGCAAGAAGGCGGGAAGCGGGCACACCGCGGCCGGGTTGCCGGCGAACCGCCGCTGGGTGAAGGCGTCGACCTGGTAGAGCGGGATCATGGTGGTCCATGCACTCTAGGGCCGGTCGGGCTGTTATGCTGGACCAGTCGTGAACGGCTTCGCGCACGCGCTGTCCCTTGACGAGACCGGGGATCTGCCCCTGTTCCTGCGCATCGCGCGCGCGGTCCGGGACGACGTGCGTCGTGGACGCCTGCTCCCCGGCGCCGCCCTGCCGGGGAGTCGCACGCTCGCCACCCAGCTCGGCGTGCACCGCAACACCGTGCTCGCCGCGTTCCGCGAGCTCTCCGCGGAGGGCTGGATCGAGACCCGCCCTGCCGGCGGCACCTATGTCGCTGCCGACATCCCGCGCGAGCTCCCGCGCCGCCTCGCGAAGGCCGCCACGCGCGCCGGCTTCAGCCTCCTCCCGACCCCGGCGCCACGCCCGCCCGAGCCCGCCCCGACCACGCTGGTGCTCGCGGCGGGCACGCCCGACCTCCGCCTCGTCCC
>CAZUZY010000210.1:0-14455 GCA_964624885.1 uncultured Polyangiales bacterium
GGCGCAGGGGCTCGGCGTGCGGCTGGCCCGCGCGATCAACCGCGCGCTCGGCCGGCGCGGGCGGGTGTTCGACGACCGGTTCCACAACCGTCCGCTGCGCACGCCGCGCGAGGTGCGGTTCGCGCTGGCGTACGTGCTGCAGAACTTCAAGAAGCACCAGGTGCGCGTCCCCACGCGGCTCGACCCTTGCTCGTCGGCGATGTGGTTCGATGGGTTCAGGGAACTGGGGCCAGCGTCCCTCGCTTCGCGCGCGCCGGTGCACGCGCCCCGCACCTGGCTCGCCCGCGTGGGGTGGCGTCGGCACGGGCTCGTGTCGGTCCGCGAGGCCCCGGCCTGAACCAGCTCACCGGCACGTCGGCAGGCAGCGGGCCACGAGCGTCCCTCCGGCGTCGTGCACGCACGTCCCGTCGCTGCGCGGCTCGACGACCAGGAAGCGCGCCGGCCCCAGCTCGAACGCGAGCCCGCGTTCGGTGAGGGCGAGCGGCGCCTCGCTGCGCTGCGTACCCGCCGTCGTGTCGACCACACCTTCGAACGCGGTCGCGAGGAACAGGCCGGGATCCCGGAAGAAGAAGCCCACCTGTCGCCGCTCGACGAAGCTCCTCGCGCGTTGCCCGAACGCGTCGCCCACCACGTGCGGAGGCTGACTCACGTGCGCGAACGCGTCGCGCGCCAGATCGATCACCACGTCCCACCGCGCCGTCGCCCATACGAAGTCGAGCACGAGGACCGTGCCCTCCGTCGCGACTTGCCCGTCGTCCTGCGGCCAGTCGAAGCCCGCCCAGCCCTCGTCGCTCGCGAGGGTCCGGTGTGCCACCGGGTCCACGAGGTCGAAGCGGTGGAGCCACTGGAGCGACTCCGGGCTCGGGAAGCTCGTCCACCAGAGCACCACGCGACGGCCGTCGGGAGAGCTCCACACGAGGGTCGGCGGATCGCGGCGGACGAAGCCCGGTCGCAGCCGGGGCTCGTGAGGCACCCACCGTCCGGCGCCGAGCTCCACCCGGTCGTCCTTCACGGTCGCGAACCGCAGGAGCGGCAACGGCTTCCAGGGGAGCGGCAGCGGACGCAGCGCCTTCGACACCCGTGGCACGCGCGGGCACGCAGTGAGGCGCTGCCCGGGCGGAGGCACGGCCACGCAGGCGTCACCTCGGGAGAGCAGCACCGTGTCGCCCTCGAGCTCCACGGCGTCGGGGGGCCCGGAGGGGAGGCACGGCGGTGCCGGCGTCGCGGTGCGGGGGGCTGGGCAGGCCAGCGTCGCCACGACCGCGAGCGCCAGGAGACCGAGATTCGCCGCGCGGCGCGAGGCTCAGTTCCCCCCGCCGAGCAGCTCGCCGAGATCCTCGTCGCCCTTCGGGGTCTCGAGGGCCGCGCCGTCCGGTCCGTCGCGGCGCACCACGAACACGCGGCGCTGGACCGTGTCCGACGACTCGCGCGCCCACACGCTCACGAAGTTCACGCCCGGGCGCAGCGGCACGTCGAGCTCGAACGGCAGCTTCTTCGAGTCGGCGCCGCCCTTGTTGCTCTTGTAGAAGATCTTGCGGGAGCCGACGAAGACGTAGGCGTCGATCACCTTGTCCGGGTCGGTGGCGAAGCCCTTGAGCTTCACCTTGTCGCCCTTGACCACCAGGTCGACCGCGTCGACCTCGATGGAGGGCGGCGAGTGCGTGAGCAGGTCGATCCACGGCTGCACGGGCTTCTTCGGGTCCTTGGGCTTGGGCGGGTCGCCCTTGCCGACCTTGCCCGCGGTCTTGCTCGCGAACGCGAAGCGACCATTGCCGAGATCCACCCGCACGAAATCGGACACGAGGCCGGTCACGCCGAGGACGCCGTCCTTGGGGAGCTGCCCGAACGGCTTGCCACCGGCGACCGGCGACTCGAACAGATCGATCAGCGACTCCACCTTGAGGATGCCCGAGGCGCTCGTGACGGTCAGCGAAGGGCGGATCGGCATCACGATGCGCTCGGTCGCGGACTCGCGGAGGTCGGCGTCGCGGATGGAGAGCGAGACCTTGGCCTCGTCCTTCACCGGGTTGACGTCGAACGTGAAGCGCACCTTGCGCTCCTCGCCCGGCGCCATGTTGGAGAGATCGAACCGCGCGTCGCGGAGCAGGAGGCCGTCGCCCGAGAGGTTGTGGAGCGAGGCCTCGGTCTCCCACGACTTGCCGGTGCCCGTGTTCTTGACCGTGAGGTACAGCGAGGCCTTCTCGCCGACCTGCAGCTGTCCGTCGCCGTTGCCCTGCACGTCGTCGACGACCGCGTAGCTGTAGGCGAACGAGGGCCGGGGCAGGGCCTTGATGGTGGTGCGGGTCTCGGCGTCCTTGGGGGCGTGCTCGTGCGCCTCCTCGAACTTCACCTTGATCACGTCGGCGCGGGTGACCGTGTCCTTCGGGATCTTGCAGACGCGCGGCGCGTCCTTGGGCGCGGTGGCGCCGGCCTTGTGGCCCTCGGTCTCGCACCAGCCGAGCGGGCTCGTCCAGCTGCGGGACTTGCCGGGCTCCACCTTGCCGAACACGAACTCCTTGCCGTCGAAGATGCCGGCGTCGCTCTTGGTCTGGCCGCGGAGCTTGTAGAGCGGCACCGTGCCGTTGTTGGTGACGGTGACCTTGAGCTCGAGCGCGTCGCCCGCGTTCACCTCGCCGCTCGGCTTGCTCGGCTCGACGGTGACGCTGATCTTGCTCGGATCGAAGGCGCCGCTCGCGTCGCCGTCCGACCAGTCGATGCCGAGCTTCACGAGGTCGGCCTCGACCTTCTTCATCTCCTCGGACTTGTAGCCGTCGATGAAGGTCTTGGCCTTCTTGATCAGATCGAGGCGCTTGGCGCCGTCGCTGTTGGAGACGGTCTTGAGGAACCGGCGCGCGAAGGCGATCTGCGCGTCGAGCGCGAACTGGTCCTCGGGATCTCCGCCGCGCTCGCGGAGGGCCGCGCGGTCCTCGCGGGAGAGCGCGTACTGCAGGATCTCGACCGGCTTCTGGCCGGCCTTGGCCTTGGCGTTCGACAGGTGCGCGCTCAGGTCGCTCTCGCGGTAGTAGGGCGCGTCGGCGGTCAGGTTGAGCTCCTGGAGGTCGACCGTCATCGGCAGGAGCTCGATGTCCGGCACGATGCCGACGCCCTGGATGCTGATGTCGCCCGGGGTGAGGTACTGCGCGATGGTGAGCTTGAGCGCCGCGCCCTCGGGCGGGATGTTCTTCTCGACCTTCTGCACGCTGCCCTTGCCGAACGTGGTCTCGCCGACGATGACCGCGCGGTCGAGGTTCTTGAGCGCGCCGGCGACGATCTCGCTCGCGCTGGCCGAGCCCGAGCTCACCAGCACCACGATGGGGTAGCCGGGCTCGTTCTTGTCGTCCTTGGCGTCGTCGACGATGCGGCCTTCCTTGCGGCCGTCCTGGATGACGATCTCGCCGCTCTTCACGAAGGCGTCGACCACCCGGCGCGCCTGGTCGAGGAGGCCGCCCGGGTTGCCGCGCAGGTCGAGGACGAGGCCCTTGTCGTGCCCCGAGGCCTTGAGCTCGGCCATCGCCTTCTGCATGTCGGGGGCGGTCTGCTCGGCGAACTGCTTGAGGCGGATGTAGCCGACACCGTCGTCGAGGGCCTTGCTCTCGACGCTCGCCACCTTGATCTCCTTGCGGGTGAGCTTGAACGGCTTGCTCGGGAAGCCGTCCTTGCCCTCGCGCTTGATCACGAGGGTGACGTCGGTGTCCGGGTCGCCGCGGAGGCGCTGCACGGCCTCGTTGATGCCCATGGTGGTGGTGGACTCACCGTTGATCTGGATGATGCGGTCGCCCTTGAGCAGGCCGCCCTCGGCGGCGGGCGTGCCCGGCATCGTGTTCATCACGGTGAGGACCTTGTCGCGGATCTGGATGACGATCCCGAGGCCGCCGAACTTGCCGCTCGTGCCGACGCTGAAGTCCTTGTAGGCCTCCGGCGAGAACAGGACCGAGTGCGGGTCGAGGGTCTTGAGCATGCCGTTGCAGGCGGCGTACTCGACCTCGCGCAGGTCGATGTCGGGGGAGTCCTTGAGGTGCAGCTCGAGGAACTGGAACACCGTGCGGATCTTGGCCAGCACGTCCCAGGGGCCGTTGACCTCCTTGATCTCGAGCGAGAGCTCCTTGTCTTCGACCCGGATCTTGGCCACCTGGCCGCCCGGCTCCACGTGCACGAGCACCTGGGCCACGTCGCGCTGGACCGAGTTGAGGGCGGCGAGGAGGAGGTTGTGGGGGACCACCCGCTTCGGGTCGACGTACTCGTCGGAGATCAGCTCCAGGGTGCGCTTGACCACCAGCGCCTTGGACAGCGCGTAGGGGCCCTTCTTCTGCCCCTTCTGCGCGGGCGCGGCCTGCGCGGTGGAGTAGAGCCCGCGGAAGAGCCCCTCGCCGCGACCCGTGGAGAAGAGGGCGAGCCAGGTCGCGAGACCGAGCGAACCGAGGATGACGAAGCTGCGGCCGAGCCGCTCGGGCGATTGCATCAGGGGTCCTACAGTCTAGGGGGTTGTGGCGACCCAGGGAACGGCTGCATCATCGGGCCCATGGGCAACACGTCGCGGGCCTCGGGCATTCTCCTGTTCGTGCTGATTGTGGTGGGTTGTGGCAGCAAGCCACCGGCCGTCCCCGAGACGCCGATCGCCTACGCGCCGAGCGGGGGCGACCTGTACGCCCCCAAGCCCAAGGCCGAGCCGGCGCCCACGGTCGCGCCGCCGCCCCCGCCGGCCCCGGCTGTATCCAGCGCGCCGCCCGCGGCATCTGCTTCCGCGAAGCCGGCGCCGTCGGCCAAGCCCAAAGGAAAATGATCGCCATGCGCTCGCTCGTCGTCGCTGTCCTCGCCCTCGCCGTCTCCCCCGTGGGTTGCAAGGAGTCGACGCCGACCCCCGGCGCGAGCCCGAGCACGAGCGCCTCGGCCGCGTCGTCGAGCCCGACCGCGGAGGCCACCCCGCCCAAGGAGGGCGACCCGGCCCCGGCCCTCGTGGCCACCGCCGCCGACGGCACCAAGGTCGACCTCAAGGCCCTCGAGGGCAAGCACGTGGTCGTCTATTTCTACCCCAAGGACGACACGCCGGGCTGCACCAAGGAGGCCTGCGCGTTCCGCGACGCCTGGGACAAGCTGCAGAAGGCGGGCATCCAGGTCATCGGCGTGAGCGTCGACGACGACGCGAGCCACAAGGCCTTCGCCGCCAAGTACAAGCTCCCGTTCCCGCTCGTCGCCGACACCGACCAGGCGATCTGCAAGCGCTTCGGCGTCGCGGTCAACGGCGGCTACGCCTCGCGCGTGAGCTACCTGATCGGCAAGGACGGCAAGATCAAGAAGGTCTACCCGAAGGTCGACCCGGCCGTGCACGCCGACCAGATCCTGGCCGACGCGCAGTAGTAGAGTAGGGGGGTGTCGCCCCTCGCCGAGAGACTGCGCGCCGCCCTTGAGGGGCGGTCCGACGTCGTCTGCGCGTGGCTCTTCGGGAGCCGGGCGCGTGGGGACGTGCACGAAGGCAGCGACGTCGACGTGGCGGTGCTCCGGGGGATGCCGCGGCCGCGCACGCTCGCCGACTGGCCGGTGGAGCTCGAGTCCGCCCTCGAGACAGCCGTGGGCTCACGGGTCGACCTCGTGCTGCTCGACGGCGCCGACTCCGACCTCGTCCACCGGGTGCTCCGCGACGGCGTCTTGCTCGTCGAGCACGACCGCGCCGCGCGGATCGCCTTCGAGGTGTTCAAGCGCAACGAGTGGTTCGACCTCGAGCCGGTGCGGCGACGCGTGCGGAGGCTCGCCCCGTGACCGAGGCCGAGCTCGTCGCCAAGAAGCTGGCCGTCATCGAGCGGAGCGTCGCCGAGCTCCGCGGGCTGGCCCACGCCGAGCGCATCGAGGAGGACGTCCGCGAGCGCCGCTTCATCGAGCACACGCTGCAGATCGCGATCCGGGCCGCCCTCGACGTGGCCTCGCACGTCGTGTCGGACGACCACCTCGGCGAGCCGCGGACGAACAAGGAGCTGTTCGAGCTCCTCGGGAACGCCGGGTGGTTCCCTTTGACCCTGCAGCGTCCGCTGGTCGCCATGGCCGGATTCCGCAACGTGCTGGTGCACGGCTACGACGAGGTGGATCTCGCCATCGTCCGCGACGTCGTCGAGCATCGCCTCGGTGACCTCGAGGCGTTCGTCGCGGCGGTGCGGCGCCGCCTGTTCCCCGTGTCGGATCCCTGACGCGATGCGGGCGTCAGGACGCGCACGAACCGATCCGTCCCGCGGCGCGCCGCCCGGAACGCCCGCGAAACGCGGCTGGGCATCGGTGTTGCTCTCTCGCGGGTCGATGCGCTGGCTGTCGATCCTGATCCCGTTGCTCGTCGCGTGTGGCTCGTCGTCGCCCGCCGCGCCGAGCGACGCTGGCGACGACGTCGCCACCGAGGCCGCCGTCGACGCCCCGAGCGCCGCGCAGCGCACGTTCGACGACCTGACCACGTACGCGCGGACCTACGCCCGCGAGAAGGGCATCCCCGGCCTCTCGATCGCGGTGGTGCTCGACGGCAAGCTCGCGTTCTCCACCGGCGTCGGGGTCAAGGCCGACGGCGGCGCGGAGCCCATCGGTCCGCGCACGCGCTTCCGCGTGGCCTCGATGACCAAGATGATCGTCGCGACCGGCGTGATGCAGCTCGTCGAGCAGGGCAAGCTGTCGCTCGACGACACGCTCGAGGGTCGCGTGCCCTGGATGAAGCTGCAGCCCGGCTTCGACCCGAAGACGGTGAAGCTCTCGCAGCTCCTGTCGCACACCGCGGGCTTCCCCGACGGCCTCGGGGTGACCTGCGACGTCGGCGCGGGCGCCCTCGAGAAGTACTACGCGGCCGACGGCCCCTACCCGCTGTGGTCGCCGCCCGGGCGGCTCTGGAACTACTCCAACCACCACTACGCGATGGCGGCCGCGACGATCGAGGCCGCGACCGGCAAGGTGTTCACCGACGTCCTCGCGAGCAGCGTCCTCGGCCCGCTCGGCATGACCGACGCCACCTTCGAGCCGAAGCTGGCCGCGGCGGGCGATCACGTGCAAGGGCACCAGAAGGGCACCAAGCCGGGCGTGCTCCGCGCGATCCCCATCGACCGCTGGGACTGCGCGTCGCTGCGCGCGGCCGGCGGCCTGTTCGCGACGGCCGAGGACTACGCCCACCTCGCCGAGGTGTTCCTCGCAGGGGGTGGCGCGGTCCTCTCGAAGGCGTCCGTCGCCGCCATGACCGCGCCGCACGCGAACCTCGGCCAGGGGCCGGACACGAACTACGGGTACGGCCTCTTCGGGTTCGACTGGAAGGGCCTCGCGGTGGTGTCGCACGACGGCGGCCTCCCCGGCTTCCTCAGCACCGTGATGTGGGTGCCGACGAAGAAGATGGCCGTGGTCGTGCTCGCGAACGCCGACGTGGCCTCGGTCGAGCCCGTCGCGTTGCAGGCCCTCGACGCGTTCCTCGCCCCGACCGGGGAGGCCAAGACCTACCGCACGGATCCCTCGACCTGGACCCGCTACGCCGGGACCTACGACGACCCGTTCGCGACCCTCGGCGCCACCAAGGTCACGCTCGGCGGCGGCAAGCTCGAGCTCGCCTACGGACCGAGCGCGCTGCCGGTGGAGCTCGTGCAGGCCTCCGCCGACTACTTCGTCGGCGACTTCCTCGCGCTCGGCACCAAGCTCGGGGTCACCTTCTTCGCCGACCCGGGCGGAGCGGTGGAGTACGTCGTCACCCGGGTGGGGGTCGCGCGCCGCACCGCCGCGGGGTTCGCGGCGCCGCCGCGGTCCAAGAAGCTACCGCGCCTCGAGCTCGTCGGCCCGCCGTCGCCGGTCCCTCGCCTGGACACGGTGCTGATCCACGGCCGCTGAGCTCCTGACAGCAGTTGTCAGGATCCAAGCCGAAGTGGACCGGGACGGTCCGGGAGCGACGACGTCGCGAAGGGGCGAAGCGCCGTAGCGGCGCCACGTAGGGCGAACAAAGCAAGTCAGGGGGCGTTCGTGGGCTGGTGGGTCAGCGTCACGACGTCCTTCAGGCTCGGGCTGATCCAGACCTTGTTGTTCTTGTCGACGATCACCGCGCCGACGCCCGGCTTGCCGGCGATGAGCGCGAGGCCCTTCTCGGGGCCGAGGATGAAGATCGCGTCGTCGTACTCGTCGGCGGTCAGCGCGTCCTTGGCGAACACCGTCACGCTGCGGCAGGCGTCGGCCGGCTTGCCGGTGCGCGGATCGAGGATGTGGTGGTAGCGCTTGCCGTCCTTCATCCAGTAGCGCTCGTAGTCGCCGGCGGTGCTGAACGCGGCGTCGGTGATGGCCGCGACGGCGAACCAGTCGCCCGCCGGGCCACGCGGGTCGCGGATCCCGACCCGCCACGGATCCTGGCCCTTGCGGCCGCGGACGAGCAGATCGCCGCCCGCTTGCACCACCACGTCGGTGAACCCGTTCTTGGCGAGGACCGCCGCGGCCTTGTCGACCGCGTAGCCCTTGGCGATGCCGCCGAGGTTGATGGCCATGCCCTTCTTGGGCAGGTGCACGGTCTTCTTGGCGCGGTCGATGCCGACCAGCTTGCCGTTCACGAGCGGCAGGCGCGCGGCGATGGCCGCGTCGCTCGGGATCTCCTCGACGGCGTCCTGGTCGAAGCGCCACAGGCCCTTGAGGCCGTAGAACGAGATGTCGAACACGCCCTCGCTCGCGTCGTGGATGACCCGCGCGCCCTCGAGCACGTCGAGGAGCTCGTCGGACACCACCACTGGCTCGCCGCCGGCCGCCGCGTTGACCCGGGCCACCTCGGAGCTCTCGTCCCAGGTGGTCATCATCTTCTCGAGGCGCTTGATCTCGGCGTGCGCGTCGTTCATCGCCGCGCGCGCGGTGGCCTCGGGGCGGTCGGTCCACACCTTGAGATCGACGGCGGTGCCCATGGCCGTGTACGAGCCGGTGACCACCCGGCGCGGCGCGACGGACGCGCTCGCGGAGGGGAGCGGCTTGGTCGCGACCGGCGCCGGCTCCTCGCGACGGGAGCACGCGACGAGCGCAAGGGCCCACAGCGCGAGGGCGGTGGCGCGCACCTCAGCCCCGCACGAGACCGGCGATGCGCGTGGCGGCGTCGGCGAGGGGCACCAGCTCGAACGCCTTCGGGTCCGCACCCGGGGCGGGGTTCCTGAGCTTGAGCTCGCAGGCCTGCTGGTCGAGCGTCTTCTTGCCGATGGTGACGCGGATCGGGCAGCCGATGAGGTCGGCGTCCTTGAACTTCACCCCGGGCCGCTCGTCGCGGTCGTCCCACAGCACGTCGATGCCCTGCGCCTCGAGGGCGGTGGCGAGTGCCTGCCCGGCCGCGGTGGTGGGCTCGTCGTTGCCGAGGGTGGCGAGGTAGACGTGGTAGGGCGCGATGGCCATCGGCCAGCGGATGCCGTCGGCGTCGTGGTGCTGCTCGACCGCCGAGGCGACGAGGCGCGAGACACCGATGCCGTAGCAGCCCATGACGATCGGCTTCTCGACGCCCTTCTCGTCCACGAAGACGCACTTCATCTTCGACGAGTAGTGGGTGCCGAGGATGAAGATGTGGCCGCCCTCGATGCCCTTGTAGGCCTTGAAGCCACCCTTCTTGCCGCACTTGGGGCAGTCGTCGCCCTCGGCCGCCTGGCGCAGGTCGGCGATCACCGCCTGGTAGTCGCCGCGCGAGAAGTTCACGCCGGTCACGTGGTGGTCGGTCTCGTTGGCGCCGGTGACGGCGTCGGCGATCACCGCGGCGTGGCGGTCGACGACGACCTTGCCGGCGAAGCCCACCGGACCGGCGTAGCCGACCTTGGCGCCGGTGGCCTTCCACACGTCGGCCTCGGTCGCGAGGTGGACCTCGAGCGCGCCGAGCGCGTTCTGCAGCTTGATCTCGTTGACCTCGTGGTCGCCGCGCACGCAGGCCATGACGACCTCGGTGGTCTTGGCGCCACCCTCGCCGGCCTTGACCGCGAGGTACAGAAGCGACTTCACGAACTGGTCGGCGCCACGCTTCAGGAAGGCGGCGACGTCGGCGATGCCACCCTTGCCCGGGGTGTGGACCTTGGTGATCGCCTCGAGCGTGGCGGGCGGCGCGGCGGCCGCTGGCGCGGCGACCTCGGCGGCCTCCACGTTGGCGGCGTAGTCGCAGTTCGTGCAGGCGACGATCGCGTCCTCGCCGCTGTCGGCGAGGATCTGGAACTCGGCGCTGGTCTTGCCGCCGATGGCGCCGCTGTCGGCCTGGACGATGCGGAAGGTGAGCCCGAGCCGGGTGAAGATGCGCTTGTAGGCCTCGCGCATGGTCTCGTACGAGGCGACGGCGCCGGCCTCGTCCACGTCGAAGGAGTAGGCGTCCTTCATGGTGAACTCGCGGCCGCGCATGATCCCACCACGCGGGCGGGGCTCGTCGCGGAACTTGGTCTGGATCTGGTAGAGGTTCTGCGGGAGCTGGCGGTAGCTCTTCACCTCGCGCCGCACCATGTCGGTGATGATCTCCTCGTGCGTCGGGCCGAGGTGGTAGTCACCGCCCTTGCGGTCCTTGATGCGGAGGAGGACGTCGCCGTAGAGGTCCCAGCGGCCGGTCTCGCGGAAGTAGTCCGCGGGGAGCAGGGCCGGCATCAGCACCTCCTGGGCCCCCGCGCGGTCCATCTCCTGCCTCACCACGTTCTCGATCTTGCGCAGGACGCGAAGACCGAGCGGGAGGAAATTGTAGATACCGGCGCCGACCTGGCGGACGAATCCCCCGCGCAGGAGCAGCTTGTGCGAGGCGTTGGTCGCGTCGGCCGGGGTCTCCTTGACGGTCGGGAGCAGGCCTTTGGTGAAGCGCTGGATCATCGGGTGTGCCGCCCGGATAGCACCGCGGCAGTGTTTTTGCGACGATGGGAGGGATGGACCACCCCGGGCAGTCGAGCCTCGCGCGGGCGAGCGCCGTGGTCCTCGCGGAGCGCGACCTCGAGGTCGCGCTGCCCGCGCTGTGTCAGGAGGTCGTCCACGCGCTCGGGGTGACCGCCGGCGGGGTGTTCGTCACCGAGGAAGGTGGGCTCCGCGCGCTCGCGCTCGTCGGCTGGAGTGGCACCCCCGCCCGCCTCGAGCGGCCTGGCGTGCAGCTCGCGCTCGAGCAGGCTGGCGGTGTCGTGTTCCTGCCGACCTCCGGCCCGAGCGGCATCGTCGCCGCGGCCCTCGACGACGGCGAGGCCCTCCGCGGGCTCGTGGCCGTGGCCGTGACCCGGGCGCTCGGGGAGGACGAGCGAGCCCTGCTCGTCGCCCTCGTGCGGCAGATCTCGCTCGCGCTCGTGCTCGGGCAGCTGCGCGCCTCGGCGACCGACAAGCAGGCGCGGCTCGCCGCCGGGATCGCCCAGGAGGTCAACAACCCGCTCTCCTACGTGCTGACCAACATCGACTGGGTCGAGCGCGATCTCGAGGAGCTCATCGAGCAGCTCGCCGCCCGCGGGCAGCCCGAGACCGCGGACCGGCTCGCCGAGTGCCTCTCCGTGCTCGCCGAGGCGCACCAGGGCGCCGATCGGGTACGCGGCATCGTGCGCGATCTGCGCGTGCTCTCCGGGGTGGGCGACGCGGTGCCCGAGGTGGTCGACGTCCGCCAGGTCATCGCGTCCGCGATCGCCATCGCCGAGCACGAGATCCATCGCCGGGCGGAGCTGCTCCTCGATCTCGGCGAGGTGCCCCTCGTGCGCCTCGACGTCGGCCAGCTCGGCCAGGTCCTCGTGAACCTGCTGGTGAACGCCGCGCAGGCCATGCCGGACGGCGAGCGGCACACGGTGCGGGTGCGCACCAGCGTGGACCCGAAGGGCCGCGTCGCGATCGACGTCGAGGACACCGGGCGCGGCATCCCGCCCGAGATCCTGGCTCGCATCTTCGATCCGTTCTTCACGACCAAGCCGGTGGGTGAGGGCACGGGGCTCGGGCTCGCCATCGTCCAGTCGCTCGTGCGCGGGTTCGGCGGCGAGATCCTGGTGGACAGCGTCGTCGGTCGCGGCTCGACGTTCTCGGTCCGCATCCCACCGGGGAGCGCGGAGCTGCGCGAGTCGTCTCCCGTGCTGCAGCGGCGCACGCGGGTGCTCGTGGTCGACGACCAGCCGCAGGTCGGGGTGGCGGTGCGGCGGGCGCTCGGGCGCGACCACGAGGTGGTGCACGTGCAGACCGCGCTCGCCGGGCTCGCCGAGCTCGAGGAGGGCGCCTTCGACGTGGTGCTCTGCGACCTCGTCCTCCCCGGGATGGGCGGCCTCGAGTTCCACGAGACGCTCACCCGCCGCTTGCCCGCGCTGGCCGGGCGCACGCTGTTCGTGACCGCCACCGACCTCACCCCGGAGGTGGCGACGCGGGTCGCAGGGCGCGTGCTCCGCAAGCCCTTCAAGGTGCGGGACCTCCGCGCGATGGTGAGCCGTCTCTCGCCGTGAGGCGGGCTCACTCCTGGATCCCGTACTCCTTCAATCGCCGATAGAACGTGCGCCGGGGGATGCCGCAGATCTTGGCGGCCTGCAGGCGGTTCCAGCCGGCGCGCTCGAGCGCCTCGAGGATGCGGTCCTTCTCGGTGCGCTTGAAGCTCTCGAGCGAGGCCGGCCGGTCGTCGTCCGCCGACGCGGGGGAGAGGCTCTCGGGTCGCGAGGGTGGCGTCGAGCGGCTCGGCTCGGGGAACGCGAGGTCGGAGCTCTCGATGAGGGCGCCCTCGCTCAGCACGAAGGCGTTCAGCAGCAGGTTCTCGAGCTGCCGCACGTTGCCCGGCCACGGGTAGCCCTGGAGCCGGCGCACCGCCTCGCGCGAGAGTGCCTTCTTCTCGCGGCGGTAGTGCGCGGCGAACACGCCGAGGAAGTGGTCGGCGAGCAGCGGGATGTCCTCGGGCCGCTCGCGGAGCGACGGCAACCGCAGCACGACCACGTTGATGCGGTAGAACAGGTCTTCGCGGAACTCGTTGCGCGCGACCATCTCGTCGAGGTCGCGGTGGGTGGCGCAGATCACCCGCGCGTCGACCGGCTCCTCCTTGCTGCCCCCGACCGGCCGCACGGTCTTCTCCTGCAGCACACGCAGGAGCCCGGCCTGCATCTTGAGCGGCATCTCGCCGATCTCGTCGAGCAGGATGGTGCCTCCCTCGGTCTCGCGGAACAGGCCCTTGCGCTCGCGGTCGGCGCCGGTGAACGCGCCGCGCACGTGGCCGAACAGCTCGCTCTCGAGGAGGTTCGCGGGGATCGCGCCGCAGTTCACCCCGAGGAACGGCCGCTTCGCGCGGGCGCTCCCGCTGTGGATGGCGCGGGCCACCACCTCCTTGCCGGTGCCGCTCTCGCCGGCGAGGAGCACCGGCACGTCCGCCTGCCGTACCCGGTCGATGAGCGCGTAGAGCTTGCGCATGGACGCGCTCGTGCCGACGAGGCCCTTGTAGCCGGCGTAGCCGGTGTGCCCGCGCAGCGCCTGCCGCGCGGCGCCGAGGTCGGCCTTGGCGCGCTCGAGCTGTTCGGTGCGGCGGGCGAGGGCGTCGTCGAGGCGAGCCCGCGCCTGCTCGAGCTCCTCGTTGGCCCTGGCGAGCTCGTCGGCGCGCCGCCGGTTCTCGTCGACGAGCCGGGCGTTCGCGATGGCGATGCCCACCTGATCCGCGAACGCGAGCAGCGTGGGGAGCTCGGTCTCCATGCCTTCGCGACCCGCGCGGGGGCCTCGGGTCTCGAGGTAGAGAACGCCGATCGGTCGCCGGTCGCCGCCTCGCACGCGGGGGATCGGCACGCACGCCACCGAGTGGATCGAGAGCGCGTGCACGCTGGCCGCGCCGCCGAGGCGCGCGTCGGTGCGCGCGTTGTTGGTGACGATGGCCTCACCGGTCTCGAGGACCCGCTCGGCGATCGAGCGCGAGAACTGCACCGAGGGGTCGTCCTTGCGGCGGTCGCGCGCGACCCGCGCCGAGAGCTCTCCGCCCGCGCTCTCGGCGTCGTCCTCCTCGCCGGCGAGCAGCACGAAGCCACGATCGGCGCCCAGCAGATCGAGCGCCTGATCGGTCACGCGGGCCAGCAGGCGCCCGAGATCCGCCTCGCACGCGAGGTCGCGGTTCACCGCGAGGATCCGCGCCAGGCGATCCTCGGCCAGCCGCACGAACTGGGTCGACCCGCCCGAGACGGCGGTGGGCGGCCCGATGGTCCCGGAAGCCATGGTCCCCCCCACGAGTCCCACTCCCACGCCGCTCGCCGGCGGGATGAACGGCTGCCCGCTCGCCGGCGCCATGGTGGCGCGGGTGTTGAGCTGGGTCACCTCGTGCACCTGGCGCAGCGCGCGGCGACGCGGCTCGTCCCAGAACACCTCGCGCAGATCGCGCGAGAGCTTCTCGGCGATCTCCTCGAGCACCGCCGCGGCCTGATCCGCGTCGCGGCGCGCGCGCGCGTGGCTGCCCTGGCCGCTCAGCACGCGGGCGCGCGCGGCGTAGACCTGCCAGAGCCAGTCCTTGGCGTCCTTGGCGGCGGCGATGGCCTTCTCGAACGCGGCGAGCGCGCCGTGCTCGTCGCCGCGGTGCGCC
>CAZUZY010000211.1:0-12313 GCA_964624885.1 uncultured Polyangiales bacterium
CGACATCGTCCTGCGTGTCCGCCGCACCCGCCTCTGTGGCGCCGTCGTCGGCGGCGCGCACGTCGTCGCTCGCCGTGCCCTCCGGGGCGCGCTGCGACTCCTCGAGGCCCGCGTTCGGGTCGTCCGCGTCGGGGGCGCCTGCGTTCGGGTCCTCCGGGTCCACGTCGAAGCCCGCGACGGAGGTGTCGCCGACCACGTTCGGTGCTTCACGCACCTCGGGCAGGACCTCGCCGATCTCGCGCTCGAAGGTCTCCTTGGACTCGTCGGTCAGCTCGGTGAACTCGCGCAGCGTGGGCAGGTCGCGCAGCGACTTGAGGCCGAAGAACGTGAGGAAATAGCCCGTGGTGCCGTAGATCAAGGGGCGGCCGGGCTCGTCCTTCTTGCCGAGCACCCGGACGAGATCGCGATCGAGCAGCAGCTTCATCACCGCGCCCACGTCGACCCCGCGGATGTCCTCGATCTCGGGGCGGGTGACCGGTTGGCGGTAGGCCACGATGGCCAGCGTCTCCACCTGGGCGCGCGACAGGCGGACCGGCTTCTGCGCGGTGAGCTCGCGCACGAACGGCGCGAACGCCGCCGAGGTGCGCAGCTGGAACCCGGCCGCCATCTCGTCCAGCTGGAAGCCGCGGCTCTCGGCGCGGTAGGTCTCGGCGAGCTCCTCGAGGATGCTGCGCACCTCCTTGGTCTCGGCGCGAGCCACCTCGGCCAGATCGGCCGCCTTCATGGGGCGATCCGAGACGAAGAGCAGCGCCTCGAGCAGCCCGCGCAGGTGGCGTCGCGCGACGTCGACCTTGGGCTCTTCGGGGGCGCCGGCCTCGTTCTCTGGATGCCCCCCGACCAGGCCTTCGGGCATCCCCGCGGCGTGATCGAGGGCCTGCGGGTCGGCGTCGAGGTAGACGTCGTCGGCGAACGACGCGCGCTCGGTCCAGTCGTCGAGCGACCGCGAAGGCGTGGGCTCGATCGGGTCCTCGTCGACGTCGGTGATGGCGTCGGTCGTGGCGCTCTCGTGGGCCTCTTCCTGCGTCGGCGACCAGGTCTCGCCCTCACGCTCGGCGTCGTCGCCCTCGCCCTCGTCGCCCTCACCCTCGTCGGCGTCGCCGCCATCGGTGGGATCGTCGAATTCGTCCTCCGGCATGCCCTACCCCTCGCGCCCCGAGGTCTCGCCCGTCGAGCGCGCGAAGTCCAGCGCCAGCTTGAGGGACAGGTAGGCGGCCATGGTCTGGATCCGGGCGCGGTCGCCGGCGAGCTTGCGCTCCTTGACCACGCTCGGCCCCGAACGGGTCGCGATCCCGAGGTACACGAGCCCGACCGGCTTGTGATCGCTGCCACCGGTGGGCCCCGCGATGCCGGTGATCGAGAGGCCGATGTCGGCGTCGACGAGCCGCCGCACGCCCTCGGCCATCGCCTGCGCGCACTCGGCGCTCACCGCGCCGTGCCCGCGGATCAGCTCGGGATCGACGCCGAGGACGGCGGTCTTGGCGGCGTTGGCGTAGGTGACCGCGTCGAGGAGCAGGTAGTCGCTCGAGCCAGGGACCACCGTGAGGAGGTGTCCGACGAGGCCCCCCGTGCACGACTCCGCGACGGCGAGCGTGAGGCTCTTGGCGCGCAGGGCGCGGCCCACCGCGGCCCCGAACGAGTCGTCGCGCGACTCGCCGAACACGATGTCGCCGAGGCGGTGCTTCACCTCCGCGGTCGCCGCGTCGGCCAGGGCCTGCGCCTCGGCCTTGCTCTTGCCGCGCGCGAACACCTTCACCTCGATCTGCGGGAAGTGCGCGCGATACCCGAGGGTGACGCCGGGGAACGCCTCCTCGACGCCGCCGAGCATCTCGCCCACGCGCGACTCGGTCTGCCCGAAGGTGAGCAGGTGGTTCTGCGCGGTGTCGGACGGGGCCTGCTGCACGATGCGCGGGAGGATCTGCTCCTCGAACATGCGCTTCATCTCGGTGGGGACGCCCGGCGTGAAGAACAGGCGGGCCCCGCCGAGCGCCAGCGTGAACCCCGGTGCGGTGCCGATGGGGTTCGGCAGCACGTCGGCGGTGGCGGGCAGGTCGGCCTGCTTGAGGTTCGATGCGCTCATCTCCCGGCCGATGGCCACGAAGCGTCGGCGGATCGCCTCGACCGAGGGCTCGTGGCGCACGAGCTCGGTGTGCGCCGCCTCGGCCGCGCACTCGGCGGTGAGGTCGTCGGTCGTCGGGCCGAGCCCGCCCGTGACCACCACCACGCGGTGCCGCGCCGAGAGCCGGCGCAGCGCGTCGACCACGTGACCACGCACGTCGGCCACGGTCTCGACCGATTCGACCGTGAAGCCCACGCCGGTCAGCTGGTCGGCGAGCCACGTGGCGTTGGTGTTCACGAGCTCACCGCGGGTGAGCTCGGTGCCGATGGACAGGATCCCCGCCGACATCAGAGTGCACCCTCGATCGCGCGGACCATCTCGGTGGTCTTGGCCGTGCCACCGAGGTCGGCGGTGAGCCAGCGGCGCTCGGCCAGCACCTTCTCGACCGCGGCCTCGAGTCGGCGCGCGGGCTCGGCCTCGCCGACGTGCGCGAGCAGCTTGATGGCGGGCACCAGCATGGGCAGCGGGTTCGCGATGTCGAGGCCCATGAGCTCGGGCGCGTGGCCGTGGATGGCCTCGAAGACGATGGTGTCCTCGTTACGGTCCTTGCCCCAGACGGCGCTGATGCCGCCGACCAGGCCGGCCGCGAGGTCGCTGAGCAGATCGCCGTAGAGCGCCCCGCAGACCAGCACGTCGAACTGCTCGGGGCGCTGGACGAGCTGCATCGCGGTGTTGTCGACGATGAGCGCGCGGGTCTCGATGTCGGGGTAGCGCTGCGCGACCTCCTCGCCGACCTTGAGGAACAGCCCGTCGCAGAGCTTCATGATGTTGGCCTTGTGCACGATCGCGAGGCGCTTGCGGCCCTCGGCGCGGGCGTACTGGTAGGCCAGCTCGAAGATGCGCTCGGTCGCGGCGCGGGTGACGACCTTGATCGACTCCACCACGCCGGGCACCACCTCGTGCTCGGCGCCCGCGTACACGTCCTCCATGTTCTCGCGGATGATGACCAGGTCGACGCCCTGGTAGCGGGCGGGCACACCGGCGAGGTTCTTGACGTGGCGGATGCCGGCGAACAGACCGAGCTGCTTGCGCAGGTACACCGAGGGGCTCTCGTGGCCCATGTCGCCGCCGCTGCCGACCGGGCCGCGCAGCGCGACCTTGTTCTTGCGGACCGAGGCGATGCACTCCTCGGTGATGATGCCCGCGCCCGGCACGCGGGAGCCGCCGAGATCGACGCACTCCCAGTCGATCGCGGCGCCGGCCTTCTCGGTGAGGTGGATGACGTGGGGGGCGAGGTCGCGGCCGACGAGGTCGCCGGCGATGAGGGTGACTTTCTTCATCGGGCGAGCTCCGCGGGCGTGGGCAGCGAATCGACGATGGCCTGGGTGAGCTCGCTCGTGGTGGCCGTGCCGCCGAGGTCGCGGGTGCGCACGCGGCTCGCCGAGAGCACGCGCTCGATGCCGACCTCGATGCGCTGGGCGGCGACGTGCTCGCCGATGTGCGCCAGCATCATCGCCGCCGAGCGGATGACCGCGATGGGGTTGGCCTTGTTCTGACCGGCGATGTCGGGCGCCGACCCGTGGACCGCCTCGAACACCGCGCCGTGGTCGCCGATGTTCGCGCCGGGCACCACGCCGAGCCCGCCGACGAGCCCCGCGCAGAGGTCGCTGAAGATGTCGCCGTAGAGGTTCTCCATGAGGAGCACGTCGAAGTGACGCGGCTCCTGGACCAGCTGCATCGCGAGCCGGTCGATGGGGATCTCCATCCACTCGATGAACGGGTAGTCCTTGGCCACCTCGCGCGCGGCGTCGAGGAACAGGCCGTCCGAGAGGCGCATGATGCTCGCCTTGTGGGCGATCGCGATCTTGCGGCGACCGGTCCACCGCGCGTACTCGAACGCGTATTTCGCGATGCGACGGCTCGCGTCGCGGGTGATGATCTTGAGCGCCTCGCACACGCCGGGCACCACCTCGTGCTCGCGCCCCGAGTAGAGCCCCTCGGTGTTCTCGCGGAACACCACGAGGTCCACGTCGCGGTGGCGGGTCTCGACGCCGAGCAGGCTCCGCACCGGGCGCAGCGACACATAGAGATCGAGCGCCTTGCGCAGGCCGACGTTGACGCTGCGGAACCCCTTGCCGACCGGCGTGGTGATGGGGCCCTTGAGCGCGATCCGGTTCTTGCGGATCGAGTCGAGGGTCTCGGTGGGCAGCGTGTCCTTGCCGGCCGCGACGGCGTCGATGCCGGCGAGGTGACGCTCCCAGGTGACCGCGAGGCCCGTGGCCTCGACGACCTTCACGGCGGCCTCGGTGACCTCGGGCCCGATGCCGTCGCCGGGGAGGAGGGTGATGGTGTAGTGGCTCATGGCGAGGGACGGGGGCCTTACCACTACCCGAGCCGCGCGGCCTCGCGGAGCTCCCGTTTGAGCACCTTCCCGGTCGGGTTGCGGGGCAGGGCCGAGACGAAGAAGAACCGCTTCGGGCACTTGAAGTCGGCGAGGCCGTCCTTGCACCAACGGCGGAGCTCGTCCTCGTCGGCCTCGGCCTCGGGCCGACGCACGACGAACGCGCGCAGCGACTCACCCCAGTCGTCGTCGGGCACGCCGATGACCGCGCACTCGAGCACGGCCGGGTGGTGGTGGAGGTGCTGCTCGATCTCCTGCGGGTAGACGTTCACGCCGCCGGTGATCACCATGTCGGCCTTGCGATCCGCGAGGTAGTAGAAGCCGGCCTCGTCCACGCGGCCCACGTCGCCCACGCTGAAGAACCCGTCCCGCACCGAGCGCGCGGTGGCGCCCGGGTCCTCGTGGTAGCCGTCGACGAGCATCGCGCTGCGCACCCAGATCTCGCCCACCTCACCGCGGGGCACCTCGCGGCCCTGGTCGTCGAGCAGCCGGATCTCGTTGCCGAGCAGGGCCCGACCGATGGTGCCGGGGCGCGCGAGGTGGTCGCCCGGGCCGGCCAGGGTCACGAGGCCCGTCTCGGTGGCGCCGTAGAAGTTGAAGAGGACGGGGCCGAGCCACTCGCCGATGCGGCGCGCGGTCTCGGTGGGCAGCGGCGCCGCACCGTTCATCAGCCAGCGCAGCGAGGAGAGATCGTGGCGCCGCCGCGCCGCGATGGGCAGCGCGGCGAGCCGTCCGAGCATGGTCGGCACGAGGAACGCGCTCGTCACGCGGTGCCGCTCGATGGTCGCGAGCACGTCCTCGGGGTCGAAGTGTTCGCGGAGGACGACCGTGCCGCCGAGGCCGTAGGTGAGCGCGACGAACGCCGGCGCCGCCGAGTGGTAGAGCGGGCAGACCACGAGGTGCCGCTCGTCGTGGCGGATGCCGACCTGGCGGATGAAATCGAACACCGCCGGGCCGAGCGAGCGATCCACGGCGCGCGCGGCGCCCTTGGGCTTGCCGGTGGTGCCGGAGGTGTAGACCATGACCGAGGCCGAGGTGTCGCGCGGGCGCGCGTGCGCGCGGGCGTCGCGCCCGAGCGCGCGGAGGGTCGGCAGTGCGCCTTCAGTCGCGGACCTTCGCGCAGGGACGACGAGCACCTGCGCGTCGCTCGTCGCGAGCTCGACCGCCTTGCGCACGACGGCTTCGTGGTCCTCGTGACAGACCACGAGCCGGGGACGCGCGTTGCCGAGCACGTGGGCCACCTCGGCGGCTTTGAGCCGGTAGCCGATCTGCACGATGCCGGCGTGGGCGCGCAGGGTGGCCCACTGCACGAGCAGATAGGCGCGCGCATTGGGCATCATGATCGCGACCCGATCCCCCGGGCGGACGCCGAGGGCCGCGAGCCCGCGGGTGAGCGCGTCGACCTCCGCGTCGAGCTCGCCGTAGAGGAGGGCGCCTTCGTCGTCGATCAGCGCCTCGCGGTCGGGCTCGTGGGCCGCGTAGAGGCTGAGCACGGCGGTGGGACCCCCCGGCAAGGAGCGCCGCGCGAGGCGCAGGGCCAGCGCGGCGAACCCCCGAGGGCGCAGCCCGCCGAGCACCTCGCTCTGCACCACGGCCTGCGTGGCCACTCTTCCGATCGCGAGCCAGTCCCGGAGCATCCGCCGAGCGTATCAGTAGAGCGACGAGAGCACGGTGTAGGTCTGGGCGATCCCACCCTCGCTCGTGCCCTTGGCCCAGCCCACCCGCAGGGTCAGGGGCTGGAAGTAGCCGACCGAGAAGTCGAGCAGGATCTCAGCGCCGAGCCCGAGCTTGAGCTTGGTGATGTCCATGGTGGCGAACGTGGCCTCGCCGTAGTCGGCGAACAGGTTGCCGTAGATGCGCTGGACGAAGAACGGCACCGTCTGCACGCCGTGATCGATGTTGAGGATCGGGAAGCGGTACTCGGCGTTGTAGAGCTGGAAGGCGTCGCCGAAGCGAGCGCCGGCCTTGTAGCCGCGCAGCGCGATCCCCGGCTGGATGAGCAGGTTGCGGATGGCGTCGGGCAGGGGGATGTCGGAGAAGCCGCCCAGCACGTAGGCGCCCCGCCGCGCGAAGTCGCCGATGCTCGCGCCGCCCTGGGCGTGGAGCGCGAGCACGTGGTGCCGCAGCCACGGCATCGGGAAGTAGCCGACGGCGTTGTAGTTGGCGGCGAACACGCTGTACTGGCCCGCGAGCTCGGGGCGGTACAGGTCCACCCCCGCCGAGAGCGAGAAGCCCTTCTCGGGGCTGACCGACCAGAGGAACCGCTGCACGTTGGACCACGCCCAGCCGAACCGCAGCGCGCCGAGGAAGCCGGTCTGGGGGATGACCGGCAGGCGGGCGTAGGGGTCGGCCGTGGTCTCGGGGAAGCCGTCGAGCGCGGCGAAGTGGGAGAACGAGTAGCTGACCGCCACCGACTGCCCGTCGAAGCCCCACGGCAGCGCCGCCGAGAGCCCGGCCTCGATCCCCTGGGAGCGCTCGACCCAGGTCGGCGTCTGGTCGTTCTGCCGGAACCCTCCGCGCGGCGAGATGAACCGGTAGGCGCGCATGCGGAGCGCGGTCGGCAGGCGGTTGTAGCCGTACGCGAAGTCGATCCCCGACACGCCGCGGACCGCGCTGGCCGTGATCGACGCGCCGAAGGAGTGGATCCCGACGACGTCTCCGCCGCGGGTGGTCACCGTGACCGCCTGGCCGAACGCGTCGGGCGCGTAGGTGAAATCCCACGCGAACGGCCGCAGGGTGGGCAGGGGGTTGTACGGTCTGACGGGGCTCGGCGGGCCGTCCGGCAGCTCGCGGAACGGCGGCCGATCGTCCACGTAGGGGAGCGCCTCGAGCCACTGCTGCGGGTCGAGATCGATCTCGAAGACGTCGGAGCCGAGGTGGGTGTACCCGACGTAGACGAGGTGCTTGCCGTCGGCGCTCACGTCGGGCTGGTAGGCGCCACCTACGACGTTGGTCACCTGGCGGAGCTTCTCCGTCGCGAGATCGTAGGCGTAGATGTTGGCGATGCCGGTGCGGTCCGAGCTGAAGAACAGCGTCTTGCCGTCGGGCGAGAACGCCGGACCGGTGTCGAGCGCGCGGTCCTCGGTGATGCGCTTGACCGTGGAGGTCGCGAGGTCGAGCAGCTCGATGTCGCGGTAGCCGCCCTTGTGCCACGCCGAGTAGGCGATCTTCTTGCCGTCGGGCGAGTGGCGCGGCGTGTACACCTGGTCGAAGGCCTGCTGGGGCAGGAGCTTGCGCGGCTTGCCGAGCGTGTCTTCGTCGAGGTCGGCCGCGTACAGGTAGCTCGTGCCGGCCTTGTTGACGACGAACACCGCTTCGGTGCCGTCGGGCGACACGGTCGGCTCGCTGGCGCGCAGCCCCACGGAGAGGCGGGTGCCCTGGTCGGCCTCGTCCCCCCAGTCCTGGGGCTTGCGGCGGAACAGATCCCAGTAGGAGTAGATGCGGAACTTGCTGACGTCGATCGAGTCGTAGAACAGCCCGCCGTCGGCGAGGAACACCGGGGTGGACGGTCCCGCCGTGCGCGTGATCAGCTTGCCGAGGCCGTAGGCGCCGTCCTTCTTGGCCGGGATCGCGTAGAGGCCCGCCGTGGTGTGGCCGTCGCTGCGGTAGTAGGCGATGCGGCGGAGCGCGTCGGCCTCCTTCACGCCGGCCGCGTCGGGCACGTAGCGTGGGTGGCTCGCCTCCTGACCGTGGAAGGTGACCCGGCGCCCCTCCCGCAGCCCCCGCGCGAGCACCGCCGCCTTCTGCGCGCCGTAGCGCTTCTTCATGCTCGCGACCCAGCCCTCCCACAGCTCGAGGTAGGTCTTGCCGGTCGCGCGGTGGATCGCGCGGTTGATGCCGTAGGGGATGATCTCGCTGCCGTAGTCGGCGCTCACCTGGCGCAGGGCCTCGAAGCCGTAGACCGACTCGATGTACTGGAGGAAGTGCGAGCCGTAGAGGTACCAGAGGTTGCCTTGCGGCCAGCGGCGCACCGAGTGCGAGATCTGGTCGATGCCCGCGACGTTGTCCTCGAGGACGTCCGCGCGCAGGTACATGTCGAAGATGGTGGAGCGCTCGCGTCCCCCGCTCGTGAACTTGGACTCGAGCAGCACCGCGAGGCCCTCGAGGATCCACCGCGGCTGCATCTGGTTCGGCGAGTAGGTCTTGCCGAAGATCGCGTTCACCAGGGCGGGCAGCCCGGTGATGTGATCGGTGTGCAGGATGTGGGTGTACTCGTGGGTGACGAGCGTGCCGTGCCAGTCGTCGTAGTCCGAGAGCGGCGAGAGATCGTCGGGCGCGGTGACGAACAGCCGGACGACGTTCTGCGGGAGCGCGGTGGCCGACCCGTTGGCCGAGTCGGTGTCGTCGGTGAGGACGATCTGGGTGACCTGCGAGGGCTCCCACCCGAGGGGGCCCGAGAGCCGGGCGTGGGCGTCCTCGGCGATGGTCGCGATGCGCTGCCCGACCGAGAGCAGCCGCTCGTGGGTGTGCACGCGGAAGTGCTTGGTCTCGATCGTCTTCCAGACGAGCTCGGGGTCGCCGGCGCGCCCGTCGCGCGGGGTCAGGACGAGCGCGAGCACGAGGCCGAGGAGCCACGCGGCGACGCGCAGACGCAGCTCGGGGAACACTCTCGGTTCTGCTCTTGTTCTAGAAGTCGTCGTAGAACATCGGCTCGCGGTTGCGAACGTAGCGCATGATCAGCTGCCGCTGCTCGGCGGTCACCCCGACCATCTGCGCGCCGAAGCCCGGCGGGGCGTCGGGGTTGTCGCGCTGCTCGCGGGTCCAGCGGACGATCGCGGTGCAGTCGAAGTGGTAGCCGCCCGGCAGGTGCACGCGCAGCAGGAGCTGCTGCTCCAGCCGCGGGATGGCGTACGTGGAGACGAAGATGCCGCCGTGCTCCACGATGTCGTTGCCGTTGAGGGTCTTGTAGAAGTTCGAGGGCGAGTGAGCGCCCAGCGAGGCCTCGATGGCCCCGGGCGGCGCCTCGCCCTCGGCCGCGCCCGAAGGGGCCTTGGAGGGAGAGAACACGCCTCCGCCGGCCGGAGGGGGCATGGCGTGCCCGCCGTGCGCCGGCGCGGGCGGCTGGAACTGGGCCGGCGGTGGCTGGAACTGCGCTTGCGGCGGGGGCTGGAACTGCGGCTGGGCCGGGGGCTGGAACTGCGCTTGCGGCGGGGGCTGGAACTGCGCCTGCGGCGGTGGCTGGAACTGCGCTTGCGGCGGGGGCTGGAACTGCGGCTGCGCCGGCGGCTGGAACTGCGGCTGCGCCGGGGGCTGGAACTGCGGCGGCGCGAACGCCGCCGGGGACGCGACCGCCATCGTCTCCTGGATCGAAGGCTGCGCAGGCCCTTCGAACTTCGCCAGCCCGTGGACCATCCCGAGCGAGCCGGCGATGGCCCCCATGGCCTGCTCGGCCGTCGGGTGACCGCTGGGGATCGCCTGCAGCTTGCCGAGGGCTTCGCGCAGCGCGGCCAGCGCGACCTCGGCCTGCGGGCGGATGCCGGCCACTGAGCCGTCGCTCCGCTCGGCCTGCATCAGAGCCCCCATCGCGCGCGCGATCGGCTCGGCCGCGCCGAGGAACTCCGCGGGGAGGCCCGGGGTCTGCAACATGTTCAGGCCCTGCGCGAGCTGCTCGCGGGCCGTGCGCGCCGTCGTCCTCGGATCGTTCATGGGGTGCCTGCGAGTGTTTCAGAGATTTTCGTGTCGGGAAAGCCGGACTTCGTCCCTGCCGGGGAGGGGTTGCCCGAGCTCGTCGAGCCGGAGCACCATCTCGACAGCGTCTTCGCCGTCGCCGTAATAACGAGCCCGGATGCCCATCGCGGTGAAGCCGAACGCGCGGTAGAGGCCGATCGCCGGCGCGTTGCCGCGGCGCACCTCGAGCAGCAGCATGCGCACGGCGTTCTCCGCCGCGAACCGCAGCGCGTGGGTCAGGAGGAGGCCCGCGTGGCCGCGGCGCCGGTGCAAAGGGTCGGTCGCGACGTTGAGGATGTGCAGCTCGTCGGCGACCAGCCAGGCGCAGAGGAACGCGCGCACCGATGCGTGCAGGCCAGCCTGCTCCTCCCGCACGACCCACAGCCGCGCCCAGCTCCGGGCGAGCTCCCCGCGGACCTGCGCCTCGTCCCACCCCGAGCTGCCCACCGCGGCCCCGTCGATGCCCACGACGGCGGCCACGTCGTTCTCGGTCATCGGGTCGACGAGCGCCATCGTGCGGCAGCCTAACGGATCCGTGGCCATCGGGTGGGGAACTGGATAGGCTCCGTGGCCGGGATGTCGAACGCCCAGGGGCGGTACGAAGGCGCGACGGTCGGTGGTCGCTACCGGCTGGGCAAGCTGCTCGGTGAGGGCGGCATGGGTGCGGTGTACCGGGCCGAGGCGCTCGACCGGCCGGGACAGCCGGTCGCGCTCAAGCTGCTGCACGACGAGATGGCCGCGAGCCCCAACGTCGTCGAGCGGTTCCTCGCCGAGGGCGACGTGTGTCGACGCCTCGACCACCCCGGGGTGCTGCGCGTGCTGGACGTCGGTCACCAGAACGGCGTGCCCTACCTGGTCATGGAGCTGCTCGAGGGGCGAGCGCTCATCGACTACACCGAGGCCGGTCAGCGGCTGCCCCTCAACTTCGCGGTCACGGTGTGCGCAGGCGTGCTCCACGCCCTCGAGTACGCGCACCAGAACCACGTCATCCACCGCGATCTCAAGCCCGAGAACGTGTTCCTGGTGCCCGACGGTCACGGCGCGTACCGCACCAAGCTGCTCGATTTCGGGATCGCGCGCTGCATCGACGCCGCGGGTGGGGCGAAGCGGCGCACGGCCACCGGCGTCCTCCTCGGCACGCCGGGCTACATGAGCCCCGAGCAAGTGAAGGCGGCGCGCAACGTCGACCACCGCGCCGACCTGTGGGCCGTCGGCGTCATGTTCTACGAGATGGTCACCGGCCAGCCGGCGTTCCCCTCCGACGGCGAGGACCCGAACAACATCTGGGGCCTCATCTCGGCGGTGCTCACCAAGGACCCGGTGCCCCTCGCGGTCTTCGACAAGCACCTCGCGCCGTTCGACGCGTTCATCCACCGCGCGCTCGCGAAGGACCCGGACAAGCGTTACGGGTCCGCCAAGGAGATGAGCGACGACCTCCTGCGCGTCGCGCGCGGCGAGGTGCAGACCGGCCTCCCGGCGAACCCTTCGATCGCGGCGACCGCGGTCGCCGGCGTCGCGCCCGCGATGGCCGCCAACGCCACCGCCGCCGCGCCGCCGCCCGGGCTGTTCACCCGCGAACAGCAGGCCGTGGCCATCCACTCGCGGGGCGAGCTGCAAGCCATCCCCGCGGTCCAGCAGCGGGGTGGGGCGGCGAGCTCCACGGTGCCCACGGGCCTCGATCGCGGCCTGCCGCCGCTGAACGCCACGGTGCCGGTGCAGGATCTGGGCGGCACGGTGCCGATGCAGCCGCAGCCGCGCGCCCCGCAGCCCTACGGGTCGGCGCCGCAAGCGCTGATCGCCACGGCGTACGCGCCCCCCGATTCGTTGCCCGGCGGCGGGCGCTCGCCGTCGGTCGCGCCGCCGTCGGGTGGACGCACGTCGCCGAGCGGGTTCGCCCCGCTCGAGCCCCACGTGCCGGCCGGGCCTTCGCCGCTGATTCCGCGGCAGGACAACCAGCGCGACGACGACGGCAGCGGCTCGGGACCGCTCCCCTGGATCATCCTCGGCGCCATCCTCATCGCGGCGCTGGTGGCCGCGATCGTCTGGCTCAGTCGCTAGCCCGCGCTCGTGCGGGCCGCCCGGAGGCGGCCGCTGTTCCCTACACTCGCCTTTCGGCGAGCTCCGGTCACTTCTTGCTGTTGCGGCCGCCCGTGGAGGCGGCCGCTGTTCCCTACGCTCGCCTTCGGCGA
>CAZUZY010000211.1:12413-14314 GCA_964624885.1 uncultured Polyangiales bacterium
GCTGTTGCGGCCGCCCGTGGAGGCGGCCGCTGTTCCCTACGCTCGCCTTCGGCGAGCTCCGGTCACTTGTTCACGCGCTCGATGTACTCGCCGGTGCGGGTGTCGATCTTGATCCACTCGCCCTCTTTGACGAAGAGCGGGACGTTGACCTTCGCGCCGGTGCTGAGCGTGGCGGGCTTGCTCGCACCCGAGGCGGTGTCGCCCTTGATGCCGGGCTCGCTCTCGCTGATCTGCAGCACGACGTGCGCCGGCAGCGAGAGGTTCACCGCGTTGCCGTTGAAGAACACGATCGACACGCGCTGGCCGTCCGCGATCCACTGGGCGTCCTCGCCGACCTTCGCCTTGTCGACGTAGATCTGCTCCGAGGCGTCGTCGACGAACACGAGCTGGTCGCCCTCGTCCCAGGAGAAGGACGCGTCGCGCTCCTCCACGTCGGCCGGCTCGAGCTTCTCGCCCGACTTCCAGGTGCGCTCGAGGACGGCGCCGGTGATGAGGTTCTTGATCTTGACGCGGGTGAACGCCTGCCCCTTGCCGGGCTTGACGAACTGGAAATCCACGACGGCGTAGGGCTGGCCGTCGACCTGCATCTTGAGACCCTTGCGGATGTCGCTGGTGTCCATGGGGGTCGCGCGCTTAGCACGGCCTCCAGGGATTGACCACGGTCGTTCGCCGGGCGAGAGAGGGACATGCCCGGTCACCCGAGAGATCCGCGTTCCCCCGGCCCCCGTCCCGGGGGTCCACCGACGGGGGCGCCCGGCTTCCGGAAGAAGGGCCCGCCGCCCGGCGCGCCGCGTCACGTGCGACCCGTGAAGCCGCCGCTGCGGACGCAGCCGACGACGCTCTGGGACTACCCGTCCCAGCACTACGGCGAGGGCATGCAGGGCGACCAGAAGTACGTGGGCGCCACCCCTTCCTACGTGATCTGGAACGTGATCCAGCGCTACACGCGCGAGGGCGATCTGGTGGTCGATCCGATGTGCGGCTCGGGGACCACGCTCGACGTCTGCAAGGACACCCAGCGGGTCGGTCGCGGCTTCGACCTCCAGCCCTACCGGCCGGACATCGAGGCCGCCGACGCGCGCAAGCTTCCTCTGCCGCCGGGGAGCGCGCGCCTCTGGTTCGTCGACCCGCCGTACGGCGATCACATCGACTACTCGGAGGATCCGCGCTGCATCGGCAAGCTGTCGGCCTACGATCCGACCTACTACCGCGAGATGGGCAAGGTGATCCGCGAGGCCCACCGGGTGCTCGCCCCCGGTGGCACGCTCGCGCTCTACGTCTGCGACTACTTCGAGAAGAAGAAGGGGTTCGCGCCGGTGGGCGCGCAGCTGCTCGCGGCGATCGCGGAGTCGTTCGAGATCCTCGATGTGGTCGCGGTCGTCCGCCACAACAAGAGCCTCGACATGGGCAACTACCGGCGCGCAGCCGAGGAGGGGAACTTCTTCCTCCGTGGCTTCAACTACCTGTTCCTCGCCCGGAAGTAGCCGCGTCGGCACGGGCGCGCGGCGAAGCTCACTGCGCGAGCCTCGCTGCGATGCCATCGCCGGGCCAGGCGAGCCGCGCCGCGGTGGCGACGAAGCCGAACGTGGCCGCGGCGACCGGACGCTGCGCGACGACCAGGGCGACGAACCCCCGACCGTTGTTCTCGCCCGCCGCCTTCACGCTCTCCCACGAGAGGCGCGCCACGTCGGCCGCGTGCTCCGGACCGAACTGGAGGACGATGCCACCCCCCTCCGCGAGCATGCGCGCATCTTCGATCGCCACCGCGTGCGCGTGATCGAGCTCGAAGAACCGCCCCTCGATCTCGACCGCTCCGGCCGTCTGCGGGACGACCCGCCGCGCGGGCACCAGCGAGAACGCGCGCGTCCGAGGCGCGCGCGCCCACCGCGCGGCGTCGCGCA
>CAZUZY010000212.1:0-14272 GCA_964624885.1 uncultured Polyangiales bacterium
GCTGTTCGGGCCGGGGGAGCCCACGCCGCGCGCGCTGGGCGAGGCCGAGTACGCGGCGATCCGCGCGCGTGCCGCGGAGCAAGCAGAGGCGCTGTGGACGAGGATGCGGAGCCTTCCAACATGACCATCGACGCGCAGCGGCTGTACGACTCGCTGGACGCCCTCGGCGCGATCGGCGCCTACGACGCGGGCGACGGCCTCGTGGGGGTGAACCGCCTCGCGCTGACGGCGGCCGACGGCGAGGGGCGCCGCCACGTGGTGGCCCGCATGCGCGCGGCGGGGCTCGCGGTGACCGTGGACCGCATCGGCAACGTCTTCGGTCGGCGCGCCGGCAAGCGCGACCTGCCGCCGGTGATGATCGGCTCGCACATCGACTCGGTGCCCACCGCCGGCCGCTTCGACGGCTGTCTCGGCGTGCTCGGCGGCCTCGAGGTGGTGCGCGCGCTCGACGACGCGCGGATCGAGACCGAGCGCCCGCTGGTGGTCGCGTTCTTCACCGACGAGGAGGGCGCGCGGTTCGGCACCGACATGCTCGGGAGCGCGGTCGCCACGGGGCGCATCGCCCTCGAGGACGCGTACGCCCTGCGCGACCGCGAAGGCAAGACGGTGCGCGACGAGCTCGCGGCGATCGGCTTCCTCGGCGAGGCCCCCGAGCGCCTCGCGCCGCCGCACGCCTACCTCGAGTGTCACATCGAGCAGGGGCCGATCCTGCGCGCCGCCGGCGTCGACGTCGGCGTGGTCACGGGCGTGCAGGCCATCAGCTGGCACGAGCTCACCATCGTGGGCAAGAGCGCCCACGCGGGCACGACGCCGATGGAGCTGCGCGCCGACGCGGGTGTCGCCGCGGCCCGCATCAACCTGCGCCTGCGCGAGATGATCGCCTCGGGCCGCTACGGCCCCGGCATGCGCGCGACGATGGGCGCGATCGTCCCCACGCCGGGCCTCGTGAACATCGTGCCCGGGCGCGTGGTGGCGACCGTCGATCTGCGCAACCCCGACGACGCGTTCATGCGCGCCGCCGAGGCCGACGTGATCGCGTACTACGACGAGGTCGCCCGCCTCGAGGGCGTGCAGGTGCGCTGGCGCCAGACGGCGCGGACGCCGTGCGTGCCGTTCGACCCCGGCCTGCAGGACCGCATCGCGGCGGCGGCCGAGGGGCGCGGCCTGTCGCTCGCGCGCATCGTCTCCGGGGCCGGCCACGACGCGCAGGAGATGGCGCGCATCACCCGCGCCGCCATGGTGTTCGTGCCGGGTGAGCACGACGGCATCAGCCACAACCCGCGCGAGCTCTCCACGAGGGAGCAGTGCGCGCACGGCGTCGGCGTCCTCTTCGAGGTCGCGCGCCGTCTCTGCGACGAGAAGGACGAGGTCACGCGATGAAGATCCGCGCGGCGATGACGCAGACCATCAACGCCTACCCCCACATGCCGCCGACGGTGGAGCGCCTCTCCGAGCTGCGTGGCAAGCTCGACGCGGTGCGCGCGGCGAACGTCGAGCACCACCTCGAGCTCATGGCGGCGGCCCGCGAGCGGGGCGTGCAGGTGATCTGCTTCGGCGAGCTGTTCGCGGGGCCGTACTTCGCCTTGAACAAGGACCCGATGTGGCTCGAGCTCGCCGAGAGCGCGCTGTCGGGCCCGACGATCACCGCGGTGCGCGCGGCGGCCGCGCGGCTCGGGCTGATCGTGGTGGCGCCGATCTACGAGGTCGAGCCCTCGGGCCGACGGTTCAACACCGCGGTGGTGGTCGACGAGACGGGCGAGGTCCTCGGCAAGTACAAGAAGACCCACATCCCGTTCGGCGCGAACGAGGAGGGCAGCTTCCACGAGAGCTTCTATTACGAGCAGGGCGACGGCAACAACGGCCACGGCCCCGCCAACGTCTCGAAGAACGCGCACTTCCCGGTGTTCCAGACGTCGGCCGGTCGGATCGGCGTGGCCATCTGCTACGACCGCCACTTCGAGGGCGTGATGCACTCGCTGGCCACGGAGGGCGCGGAGCTCGTGTTCTCGCCGGCGGTCACCTTCGGGCAGAAGAGCGAGCGCGTGTGGCCGCTCGAGTTCGCGGTGGACGCGGCCCGCCACGACATCTTCATCGGCGGGAGCAACCGCAAGGGCACCGAGCCGCCGTGGGGGCAGGGCTACTTCGGCCGCTCGCACTTCGTCGGGCCGAACGGGCCGATCGCGGACGCGAGCGACCACCCGAACCTGATCGTGGCGGACCTCGACCTCGACGAGCTCACGGCGGACAACCCGGCGGGGTGGAACCTCCCACGGGACATCCGCCACAAGATCTACTCGCCGCGGGGGTGACGGCAGCACTTCGTTCGCTTCAGACCTTGGCGGCGCGCGCGGCATGGATGGCCACCGACAGCGCGTGCATGGCGGGGACGCTCTTCGCGGTGCCCTGGACCACGACGACGGCGCGGCCACGGGACGCGCAGGCCACTTGCACCGCGGCCCCTTCGCTCATGAACACCTCGACACAAGAGACCTCGCTGTCGGACCACACGTCCTTCGCGACCTCGGGGTTGCTCGACTCCTCGGCGGCCGCCTTGCGCCGGGCCGCGTGGTCGTCGGTCGGGTCCGCGCTGCGGTAGAGCTGGAGGATCAGGACGCGCCCCCCGAAGAGCGCCAGCTCCCACTTCTCCTTGCCTTCGGCGTGGTACTCGGGCTCCGGCGGCAACGGGGAGCGCAGGTCGAGCAGCTTCGGCTTGTCCTGGGCAACGACCCAGCCCTCCGGGACCTCCGTGCTGAAATGCGTGCCCAGTCGCACCACGTTCTCCAGAGGAGGAACCTCGGGCTTTCCTGGAGCGGCCGACGAGCTGGCCGGTGCGGCGGCGGTCGCGACGGAGGGCGCGGGCGTGGGGCGAGAGGAGGGGGACGTGGCGCACGCGGTCCCGAGAACGGTCGCGAGGAGCACCTCCTTCCAGGCCGGTTGCGCTCGTGGACGGACGTGGTGCGTCACGGAGCCGTCCTCCGCGGTCGCCGCCGACGCGTCCCCACCAGGGCGACGACGAGCGCGACCGCCCACACCCGCGACGGCGCGCCGCCGACGGCGCACCCGCCGGAGGCCTCGGCGGGCGCGGGCGCAACGCACTGGAAGACGCCGATGTCGCAGACGAAGCCGCCGGCGCAGTCCGCCGAGGTCGCGCACTTCTGCAGGCACGCGCCCGCGGTGCAGAGGTAGGGCGCGCACGATTTCGTGCTGCCGTCGGCGGCGGTGAGCTCGGTCGGACCGGTGCACGCGGCGAGCACCGGGGCGCAGGTGCCGCGCGTCGCGGGCAGCTTGCACGACTCCGTCGCGCCCGTGCACGCGGTGTTGCAGCAGACCCCGCTCGCGCAGTGCCCGGTCTCGCACTCGGCGTCGGTCGTGCAGTCGACGCCGCTCGCGAGGGCGACGCGCATCAGGTACGTGTCCGGCGAGGGGTTCGACGCGTCGTCGAAGCCGCCGAACAGCACGACGTCCGCGCCGAGCCGCGCCGCGACCGGGCGGTTCAGCGGCGGCAGGCCCTCGTTGGCGAGCTGCGCCCACGTGGTGCCGTCGAACACCCACGACTCGGTGCCGATGACGTCGTGGCGGTGGCCCAGCACGAGGGCGTAGCGCCCGAGATCGACGGCGCCGTCGAGGAGCAGCGGGCGCGTGGACGAGACGCTCCCGAGCTGGTCGAGCCCCACGGGTTTCGCGGCGGCGAACGCGCCGTCGGCGAACGACCACTGCGTGCCGAGCTCGGGGACCACGAGGAGGCCCTTGCCGCCGTGGCTCGTGAAGCCGCTCCAGTCCTGCCCGCTGACGAGCGTGCCGCGCCGCGCCGGAGCTTTGCCGATCGAGGTCCACGCCGTGCCGCTCCACGTGAACGCCTCGGTCCCCGCGAGGAGGACGGTGGTCGTGCCCACCCGCGCGAGCCGCGGCCGCTCCTCGGCGGGCGGCGTGGACGGCGTGGCCTGCTTCCAGTTCGTGTGATCCCACAGCCACGTCTCGCTCGAGACGCCGGCCGCGGTCCCGCCGAACAGCACCGCCTGGTCGCCCGCCTCGGCGAACGCGGCCCGGTAGCGGGGCGACGGCGAGAGCGCGGGCTTCTTCTCGACCCAGGCCTTCCCGTCGAACTCCCAGGTGTCGTTCAACACCGTGCCGCCCCACCCACCGAAGAGGACGGCGCGATCGCCGAGCGTCGCAAGGGAGGCGAAGCCGCGGGCCGGCGGCGCGGCGCGGTTGACGGGCTGGGACCAGCCCTTGTCCCCGAACTGCACCAGGCTGTCGAGCGCGCCGCTGACCGAGCGCCCGCCGAAGAACGAGATCGCGCCGCCGTAGGAGGTGACCGAGTAGTCGAGGACGGTCGAGAACGTGGAGGGCGGCGAGGTGGGGGTCGACGCACGCAGCGTCCAGGCGACGCCGCTCCACTCGTAGCTGGCGCCGGGGCTGATGATCACCATCTTGCCGCCGACGCGGCCGAGCGCGGCGACGAGGCCCGGCGTCGAGGCGCCCGCGGTGCGATCGGTCCACGCGGTGCCGTCGAACGTCCACGTCTGGAGACCGCCGGCGTAGAAGGCGACCGCGCCGTCGTCGCCGAACGAGGTGACGCGCGCGTCGGCGGAGATCGTCGGCGCGGGCGTCGAGGTGTTCTCGGTCCAGTCGGTCCCGTCGAAGACCCACGTGGAGCCGGACACGGGCTTGCCGCCGAGGAGCACGAGCTTGCCCCCCGCGGAGACGAGGGTGCCGTAGCCGCGCGCGGGGGGCTTCTTGGTGGGCGAGAGCTTGGTCCAGGTGGTGCCGTCGAACGACCAGGTGTCGTCGAGGGCCTTGGTGAGCGTCGCGTCGATGCCGCCGAAGAGGATCGCCTTGCCGCCGATCGCGCCGAGCGCCGGCCCCTCGCGCGGCTCGGGCGAGGACGCGGGCTTGAGCTCGGTCCAGCGCGCGCCGTCCCACCGCCACGTGTCGCCGTACACCGAGACGCCGGTGCCGCCGAAGAGGAGGAGGCTGCCCGCGTGCTCGGTGAGGCCCGCGGTGATGCGCGCGCCCGGCCCGACGGCGAGCCGCCGCCAGCGCGCGGTGCCGATGTACGGGTCGAGCAGGACGGGGAAGGCGAGGCCCTCGGCGTCGAGGGACACGGTGAGGCGATCGCCGATCAGGCGCAGGCTCGCCGGGCGCCGCGTGCCGTGGGCGTCGACGGCGTAGGGGGCCGCGACGAACATCCGCTCGACGCCCGCCGCGTCGCGCAGCGAGAGGCCGCCCTGGCCGTCGTCGTGGACGGAGGCGAGCAGCGGGCCGCGCTCGACGCGGAACGAGAAGGTGGTGGGCGCGGTCGCGTCGCGCAGCAGGTAGAGGAGCTCGGCGCCGGCGCCGTCGGAGAGGTACGCGGCGTCGGTGGAGGGCGCGACGTTCGAATAGAGGGTGCGTGCGCCGAGGAGGGTGCGGGGCGCAGGTGCGTGACGCTCGGGGACGAGGCGGAGGGTCGCGCCCTCGAGGCCGCGCACGGAGAGCACCCACGCGCCGTCGGCGGTGGGGGCGGTGGCGAAGTCGAGGCCGGCGAAGGCGTGCCGCGCGGGGCCTTCGAAGCGCGCGCGGAGGGTCGCGTCGTTGCGCGCGAGGCCCTCGATCGTGGTGAGCGTCGGCGCCGGGGTGGGGGCGGGGGAGGAGCAGCCGGCGACAGCGAGCGCCGCGGTGAAGGCAGGGAGGAAGCGACGCATCGACGGAGGGTATCCGCAGGTGCCCGGCATGCGCGAGGACACGTTGCGGGCTGCGAGAAGCCGGAGCTCAGCTGGAGAAGCCGCGGGGTGCCCTTGTAGGCCTGCTTGTCAGTGCGGTCCGCCTCGGGGCTGCACCGGCCGGTGATTGGCGGGTGAAGGATCCGCACTCCGTGCGGACATGTAGGCTGCGCTGCGTATGACGGTCGAAGATCTGAAAGCGCAGGCGATGCGATGGTCCGAGAGCGCGAAGAAGATCCTCACCCTGGCGACGCCGAAGCTCCGCGCGCTCGGCTTCGAGCGGGCAAGGTCGACCTTCTTCGTACGTGAGCGCCAGTACTGGTGCGAGTTCATCCACGCGCACAAGTTCACGGGCGGGCGTCAGTTTCGCTTGCACGCGGGGATTCGAATCCTGGCTTCGCCGTCGGAGGCGTTGATTCTCAACGGTCCCGAGACGCTCGCCGGGGATCGGCGGTTCTTCCTGAGCTTCGTGAACAGCGAAGACTCCTGGGAACGCTGCTCGGGCGAGTTCCCGAAGTTCGCGTCGCTCGTCGCGCAACCGTGGTTCGACACCAACGCGACGCTCGAAGCCTTGCTCGCGGAGTCCGGCCTGCTCGACGCTCCAGATCGCGAGGCACTGACGACGGCGCTTCGCGGAGAGACGAATGAGGAGCGCCTGGCGTCGTCACGGAAGCTGCTTGGTCTGAAGGCGAAGGGCAACAGGACTCGGGCACGCCCCTGATGGGCGCTGCATTCGATTGGCCAGACGCGACAGCTTGGTGAAGCCGCGGGTGTCGTTCGACGTGGTTGTGGTCGCGCGCACGCCACACGGGTCGCCGCATCGTTGGTCCGCCATTTGCTGACGGAAGGGGCCAAAGGAGGACCCCATGTTCGAGCCGTCGACCGGGCGCCCGCACAACGGGCCCACGATCACCGTGTCGGTCGCCAGCGTCGTCATCACCGCGGCGCTCGTCTGCGACGTCCTCGTGCTCACGTTCGTCTTCGGCGATTTCGTGCTCTTCGGCGCCATCGGGGTCGTGCTCGTCGCGCTGCTCGTCCTCGCCGTCCCGCGGATCGGCGCGAACCCCTCCGAGGGCCCTACGCGACGTCGGGCGTGATCCCGCGACGCCCGCAAGGGCGGGTCAGACCGCCCCGAGCGAGCTGCAATTCTCCCCACGAAGATCGTCCACCTCGGAAGAAGGCCCCATGACCCACGACCTCGTCCGTCCCCTCCTTCTCGTCGCGTTGCTCGCCGGCTGCGGTGGCTCGTCCATCGCGGATCCTGCCTCGAGCGACGGAGGCGCAGACGCCGCGACCGCGGATCACGCCTGCGACGACCTCGCCCGCGCGCGCTGCGCGAAGCTGCAGTCCTGCTCGGCTCAGGAGCTCGCGACCCGGGATGGAGACCTCGCCACCTGCACGACGCGCGAGAAGGCCTCCTGCCTCAGCGGACTCGCCGCGCCGGGCACCGCGAGCACCGCGTCGACGGCGAGCGCCTGCGCCGCTGCGCTCACAGCGGCGAGCTGTGGTGAGTTCCTCGCCAACACGCCTATCCCCGCATGCGCGGCCAAGGCGGGGTCGCTGGCCAGCGGTGCGCCGTGCGGCTTCGCCTCGCAGTGTCAGACGACGTTCTGCGCCGTCCCCAAGGGATCGGTCTGTGGCACGTGCGCGAGCGTCCCCAAGGTCGGCGACTCGTGTGCCACGATCGGCTGCGGCCCCGGGCTGCACTGCGGCAAGACGAGCCAGACGTGCCTCGCGTTCGTGGCCCGCGACGGCGCGTGCGATGGCGACAAGGTGTGCGACGTGGGCCTCGGCTGCGTGACCGCGAAGGGCGCCACCGCGGGCACCTGCCAGCCGCTGGTCGCTGCCGAAGGGGCCGCCTGCGAAGCACGTGAGCAGACGCTGCCGACCTGCGATCGAGCGGCGGGGCTCTGGTGCCCTTCGACCGGGAAGTGCGCCTGCGTGACGGGGTACGCCAAGGGGGGAGAGCCGTGCGGGCTCGTCGACGCGACCAGCTTCTTCTCGTGCTCCAGCGGCGCGTGCGTGGTGGTGACCGGGGGCGCGGGCAAGGGCACGTGCGCGGCCGCGTCCGCCGAGGGTGGACCGTGCGACACCGAGGGCAATGGCCCGTCGTGCATCGTCGGAACGCGGTGCAAGGCGACCGGCGGGACGACGGGCACGTGCGTGTCGACCGCGACGTGCAAGTGAGTTGCTGTCTCTCGGGCTCGGCCATCAGCGCCACGCAGGTCCGCCATCGTGTAGTCCGCACGTGTCGCCCACGTCACACGCAACATGGGCACGAGCGGACTCGCACACCGGTGCGCGAAGCTCAGCGCGAGCGATGCCTCGGCTGGCCTCGCCGCAACGCTCTCGAGTGACCGTTCCCGCGCTATGGTGAGGGCGATGCGCAGTGCGACGCTCGCTTCGCCCCTCGCGGCGATCTTGGTCGTTGCCAGCTCGCCCGACGCCCACGCAGTGCCGGTGACGCTGGTCGGGACCCCGGAGTCGCCGGTCAGCGTGGAGGTGTCGGGCGCCGAACCCTTCGCGTGCTCCGGCCACTGCGTCGTCGAGCTGACGCCAGGGCTGTATCGCGCCCGCATGGGATCGCTCACGAAGGCCCTCGATGTGACGGGGCCTCTCACCATCGAGGGCGTCGCCGCGCGAGAAGGGCGTCGCTCCGCCGGGCTGACCCTCGGTGTCGTCGGCACGGCCGCATACCTCGTCGGGCAAGTCGGCTGGATCTCCGTGGTGTTGTCGCACCGCAGCGCGTCCACGATCGGCGTCGACTACTTCCCCGAGGGGTCGGGCAAATGGATCGTGCTCAGCTTTGCTGGCATCGCCCTGGCGACGCCGGGCTGGATCTTGTTCGGCACGTCGGGCGCCCGGATCCGTGTGCGCAAGGATCCGCCGATCGCCGTCGGTGCCTTCGCGACCCCGCTGCCCGGCGGTGCCGCAATGGTCGTCGGCGGTACGTTCTGACGACTCGGGCGGACTTCGATCGAAGGATGGGTCGGGTGGTCACGCTGGGGCGAGCAGGGATTCACCTGCGCCCGTGAACGCGTTCACCTGCGCTCGTGAACGCGTTCACCTGCGCCCGTGAACGGCGGTGAGCGCAGAGGCGAGCGCCGCGAGCGCGTCGGCCGGAAGCTCGAGGCGCAGCTTGGCAGGCGCGCCGGGCTTGGTGGCGACGGCCACCACGGTGGCGCTCGCCGCTCCGGCCTTGCGCAGGGCGGCCTGCAGGCGGGTGGCGAGCGAGCGCTCCTCGGCGGTGGTCGTGCGACCGCGCGGGCGAGCGACCTTCTTCGCGGCCCGCTGCTTCTGGGCGAGCGCCTGGATCTCGCGGGTGGTCGCCTTGGCGGGGTCGAGCTTGCCGAGGACCTTGGCGTCGATCTTCTGCGGCGTGTCGGCGGCGGAGGTGGCGTCGGCGAGCTCGAGGAGGGCGTGGGCCTTCTCCTTGCCCCACTTGAGCGCGTCGCGGCGCGGGAGGCGCTCGACGATGGCGATCAGCTCGGCGGCTGTGGTCGGCGCGATGCCGAGGCCCTGCTTGCACAGCTCGGTGAAGCCGCGGTGGCCGAGCAGGGTGGGGATGGGGTCCTTGCGCAGCCGCAGGAGCGCCTCGCCGATGTCGTAGAAGGCTTCGGTGATCTCGGCCTTGCGGCGCTTGATGAGCGCGACGTCCTCGCGGGCCTGCTTCAGGAGGCGTGCGCGGGCAGCGGCGGCCGTGGCGGCGGCGCGCTCGGCGAGGGCAGGGGAGAGCTTGCGGGCGTTCTTCTTCGCGGGCATGCGGGGACGATGGTGCCCTGCGAGGCTGGCGTTGACAACGGGTGTAGGCGACGCGGACAGGCGTCGGGAGCCCGTCGAGCGGGAAGGAACGCTTTCTTGGAAAGACGGCCGCTGGGGTCGATCGCAGATCTACATTTCATTTGCGTTTCCACGAGCCATGTTCGCGAGTTTCCGCCGCTCAGGAAGCCCCGCCTCTGTCGAGACGAGCAACCCGGACTACTTTCCCAGCGCGGCCCGAAGTGCCGCGTATCGACTGCAGTCCTCCTCCGCCCCAGGCATGCACGCGCGATGATACGAGACCAGGGCACTCTCGCGGTCGCCAGCAGCGAGCTGAGCCTTGGCGAGGTCATGGCACGCCGCCGACGCTCCCGCTTCGCACGCCCGGATCAACATGCCATCCGTCGCGGAGAAGGTGACAGGCTTTCTGCTGTAGACGAGGAACTCACATCCGTGACCGAGTCCATGAGCGCAAGCGGCCTCGGCGAGCCCCATGAGCTCGCTCGAATCCGCCGCCCCGATTCTGGGTATCAGTGCGTACTTGCAGAGTAGGGGATTCGCGGCGCAAGCCTTCCGCATGTAGGCCCGTCCATCGTCCGAGTTCACTCCCGCCCGGAGACCCGCATTGAAGCAGCTCAACAGGTCGTTGGCGGAGCACTGACTCTCGCAGACCTCTGAGCTGTCCTTCTGGCGGCACGCGAACGGACTCGTACGCCCTGGTCGACAGGCCTCGTGCCGCAGCACCAGCGGCGGCTCACACGGATATACCGTCTCGAAGGCCCACGTTTCGGAGTGCACTTGAATCGGTGCGAGGAGCACGCGGACCGGTGTCAGTCCGGCCAGAGCGGCATCGCCAAGCACGTTGGACCGAGGCGCCGGCAACGTTCCCGACGAACCATCGACGACGCCGTAGTCGAGACGAATGACCGAGTACTGCGCGCTCGCACAGGCGCCTTTGAGCTCGGTCCGCATCAAGGCGCGGAATGCCCAGCGTCTCGCCAGGACGTGGACGTCGACAGACGCAGGGCACTTGCCCGCGCAGTTGACCGTCCTCTCCGACGGGGTCTCCAGTGGCACGACGAGGTGCTCGGGGACGATGCCGACCGATCCATAGCCGGCGTCGTCCGACTCGCACTCGAAGAACACGGGCGTGTCATCGACGTAGGCGGCTGCTAGCGAGTGTGAGCTGCTCCGGTCTCCGAGATTCGATGCGGCCGGGGTCAGCAGGACGAGAGCGCGGGCGGGCCTGGCGCTGCGAGGGGTCGACGGAGGCTTCGGCGCGGGCAGATTGGGGCTGTCACAGGCCGCGACCCCGATGACTCCGGCAAGCATCCATCGCTTCAACACGGACCTCCGACTGCGACAGGGATGGAGCGTCGAGCGTGCGGGAAGAGCCCCAGCGAACGAGTTCGACAGTATGCACGACCAGGACAGGCTTGCCAGGACGGTGGCCCCGCGGGGGCCTTCACTGTGCCTTGGAGAGGCGACGCCACTCGCGGCACGCCGTCGGTATCTCGGCCTGGCAGGCGACGGCCGCGTGGCGCCGAGCGAGCGAGAGATTGCCGATCTTCTCTGCGGCTTCGGCAGACCTCAGGCACCCTCCCGCGTCTCCTGCCTCGCACATCTGCGCGAAGGCGGACGACGAGCCCTCCAGCGCACCTCTGTTCTGCCGCGCAGTCGCGAGGGACAGGCAGCACAGGTGTTGCGCCTGGGCACAACCACCTGCGGTGACCTCCTCGATCCGCTTCCCGGCGCCCGTCCCGACGCCGAGAAGCAAGCCGAGGTGGCAGCAGCGACCCGAGTCGAGCGCACAAGCTCTCTCGGCCAGGTCGAGCTGCTCCTTCGGGTTCTTCCAGTGCGTCATCGCCGCGTGTTCACAAGAACCAGCGTCTCCGGCCGTGCACTCCGCCGCGCAGTCGGAGGCTCCGAGGCGGCACGTATACGGGTTCCTCTTGACGCACAGGTCAGGGATCTGCGACGCGAGGTGGAAACCGAAGCGACATGGCGGCGTTTGGTCGGCGACCGGCTGGAGAACCAGCCGCCGGACGACCTCACGGCCATCGGGCTCGACGTCGAGGTCCACGCGATCGACGTAATGGGTGGCCTCGATGCAGTGGGTGAACCATCGGTTTGTGTGCCCGAGGCGGGCGGTCAGAAGTCGCGTGACCCGGAGACGCTGTGCCGGCTGGGCAGCTGGGGTCTCGAGGTTCTCGTCCAGCTCCTCGGGCGTCAGCGTGGGCAGCTCGAGCCAGGTGGGAGCAGGGAGATCGACGACGCCGTACACGTCGTGGCCGACCGACTTGCAGACGACTTCGAGCCCGTCGACTCGCTGGTGGACGAGGATCAAGCCGCGTCCCACGAGTCGCTTCTGGATGACCTGTGCCGTCTGCGCAGAGGGTATGAAGATCGTGCGAGGGTGCTGCGTGGTCTTGGGAGTCAACGGAGGATCGCGGCGAGGCGGCCGAGCGGCGGGCCCACTCGTGCACGCAGTGAGCACCACGAGTCCCGCCGCGGTGAGGACCGTCCGACCCACGAGCTTCAGCATAGCAGGCGAGTCGAAGCGAGCATTCTCCGGAACACGCCCGCGACAGCTGCTACGGGCAGTCGCGAGTCGTGACCCCTGCCGCCGCGGCTTCGCACAGCCCACTCGCGTAGGTCTTTCCATCGCAGCCGCACACGGAGCCTGTCGGACACAGGCTCAGCCTCCGGGGCGTGCAGACACCCGGACAGCCGCACGCGCCGGCCGAGATGCAGAACTCATCGCTGGGACAATCGTCGTTGTTGCGGCACACCGCGCGTCCGATCGGCGTCGGTCGACAACCGGGGGCGTCGGCGACCTCGGAGGTGGAGTCCGTTCCTCCATCGCTCGCCGTCGCGACGGTTCCGCCGCAGCCCACCAGGAGGGCGGTCACGCAGCAGCGAGCGGCGCCGGCCATGGTCGACATGGTCGTCAGTCCCGATCCGGCGCCCCCAGCGGGAAGAACGACCGGAACGGGCGTGCCTCGTCGACCGCGCGGGCGAAGGACGGACGCGCGAGCAGCCGCGCGCGATAGGCCCGCAGCGTGGGGAAGTGCTCGCCGATCGGGTGCGTCCAGTCGGCGTAGAACAGCGACGGCGCCGCCGCGCAGTCGGCCATCGTGAAGTCCTCGCCCGCGGCCCACGTCTTGCCGGCGAGGTGCCCCTCGAGCCACGCATACGCGCGTTCGAGGCGCTCCGCGGCGAGGAGAAGCCCCTGCTCGCTCTTCACCGGGACACGCCCGAGCGCGCTGTCGACGGCGACCTGCATCGCGTCCATCACGTGCAGGTCGAAGAACCGATCGAGGAAGCGCACGTCGAGCGCCGCCCGCGGGTCCTCCGGCAGGAGGCGCACCGGTCCGGGGTGGGTCAGCTGCAGGTACTCGATGACGATGCTGGTCTCGACGACCTGGTGCTCGCCGTCCAGCAGGAGCGGGAACTTGCGCAGCGGCCAGCGCCGCAGCCACTCGGCGGTGTGCTCCGGTGTGTCCGGCCCGATGCAGCGGAACTCGAACGGGGTCGCGTTCTCGTAGAGCGCGACGAGGGCCTTCTGCGTGTACGAAGAGAAGGGGTGACCGTAGAGCGTGAGCGCCATCGTGGAGAGCCTGCTGCCATGTGTTCGGCGGGGGGGCGAGGCACGTTGCAGACGAGTCGGCGTGAAGTACGCTCGGGCTCGTGGGGACTCGAACCGAACGGCTGTGTTCTTTGCCGCGGCGAAGCCTCACGTGGAGCCGATTCGCGTGCCTCGCGCTGCTCACCGTCGCGACGCTCGTCACGTCGGCGTCGCGCGCGGGCCCGGCGACGACCAAGCGACGCTGCGAGATCGCATGGCTGCGGATGGGCCGGTCCCCGCAGGTGGGCAAGATCCCCGCCACATACGCCCATCTCCTGAACAAGGACTGGGCCGTCGGGTACAAGTCGCTCACGCTGATCAAGGAGCGAAGGTACACATTCGTCGACAGAGAGGCGCACGCGCTCGAGGTTCCCTCCGTCGTGCCGGATCGCCCGGAGAGAGTCCTGGTGAACTTCGCGACGGGCAGCTTCTTCCGGGCGGCCATTCTCTACGCGAAGTTCAACGTCATCCTCTCGCAGGTCGACGAAGCCCCGGCGGCCTTCGTGCGCGCCGTCGACGCCCAGAAGTGCATGGTGCAGGCCAGCGACTCGGAGTGCTGGATTCTCACCGTCCGGGAGCTGGAGCAGGATCCCACGTGAACGGCAGCGAGGCGTCGTAGAGTCCCGGCGCATGCGCACCGCCTCCGCCCTCGCACCGCCGCCGCGCTACCCGCGTCCGCTCGTCGGCCGCGCGGCGCTCGTGGCCGGCATCGTCGCTCGCCTGCGCGACGGCCACGGCCTCCTCACGCTCGTGGGGGCGCCCGGCGTCGGCAAGACGCGGGTGGGCAGCGCGGTGGCCGAGGGGTTCGGCGAGGTCGCGTGGGTGGACCTCGCGCCGCTGGTCACCCAGGGCGACATCGTCGCGCACGTCGCCCGCGCGCTCGGCCTCGAGATCGACGCGGCCACCGCCGAGGACGAGACGCTCGCCCTGCTCTCGCGCCGTCCGCTCGCGACCGCGCTCGTCGTCCTCGACAACTGCGAGCACGTGTCCGACGCGGTGGCGGCGGTCGTCGCGCGGCTCCTCGGGCGCGCCGAGGGGCCCGCCCTGCTCGCGACGTCGCGCGTGCGGCTCGGGCTCGCCGCCGAGGACGTCGTCGTGGTGCCACCGCTCGACGGAGACGCGGCCGTCGAGCTGCTCCTCTCGCGGAGCCCGGCGCGCGGCGGAGGCCCGGTCGCGCCCGCCG
>CAZUZY010000213.1:0-14248 GCA_964624885.1 uncultured Polyangiales bacterium
CGAAGTCGCCGGCCGCGGCGAGCTCCAGCTCGAGAGCGTCGGGGCCGGTCGTGGCCCCCGCGGCCTCGCGCAGCAGCGAGATCGCCGTGGCGACGTCCCCGCGGGCACGCTGGGCCTCCGCGAGCGCGGTGAACGCCCACAGCGCCTCGCCGACGATCGAGAGCGCGCGCGCGACCTCGACGGTGCGGAACAGGAGTCGCTCGTGGGTCTCGGTGCGCTCGAGACGCGCGGCGAGCTCGGCGCCCTCGCGGAGCGCGTCGAGGGTGGGCTCCTCGGTCGCGCACACCCGCACGAGCGCCTCGAGGAGCACGGACTCGTCGGCCTGCGCGCGGGCGACCCGCTCGAACAGGCCCGCGACCTTGGCGTCGCCCTCGGGGAGCGGGCGCAAGAGGCCGAGCGCGCGGTCGACCAGGAGCTCGCGATCGATGCCCCAGCCGAGCATCTCGAGCCCTTCGTCCCGGCGCGTGGCGTCGGTCAGCAGCAGCTCGGCGAGCCGGTAGATCGACTCGGTGCGCTCGGTGGCGTCCTGGTCGTCGATCTGCACGATGCGACCGAGCACTCGTGCCTCGCCGACCACGTCGCCGCTGCTCTTGTGCAGCCGCTCGAGCGAGCGCAGGGCGGTCAGCTGGATGGCGACGAGGCCGGCGTCGGCCGCGGCGACGTCGACGCGCGCGAGGACCTCCATGGCTCGCGTGGCCTTGTCGGGGTCGGCCCCGAACACGTCGGCGAGGCGCACGAGCAGCCGGGCCTCGAGGGCCGGATCGCCTCCCTCGCGGGCGCGCTCGGCCAGCTCCACCAGGCGCGCCTCGTAGCGTCCGATCTGGCCTGCCTGATCGGCGACCACCCGCGTGGCCTCGTGCAGGGGCGACGACGACGGGTCGTGGCCCAAGGCCTCGAGCCGCGCGCGGAGTGCGTCCTCGAACCGGCCGACCGCGCTCAGCGCCTCGGCCAGCTCGACGAGCAGGACGGCCGTGACCGCCGGGTCCTGCGAGGCGGCGATGCGGGCCTCGAGGGCACGCACGAGGAAGGCCTCGTTGCCCGAAGCGCGCAGGAGCTTGGCGAAGCGCCGCTGTTCGGCCTCGCTCTGCGTCGCGGCCTCGAAGGCCGACTCGAGGTTCTCTCGCGCGCGGTCGGGCTGATCGAGCGAGGTCGCGATCTGGTAGAGCTCGAACAACACCTCGCTCGGGCCCACGTCGGACGCCGGCGCGTTCGGGCGCCGCAGGAGGAGCAGCAGCGCGCGGAAGGCCCGCTCGGCGCGGGCGAACTCGCCGGCGTCCCGCGCCACGTTGCCGAGCCGCTGCAGGATCGCGGGGCTCCCCATGTCCATCGAGGACGCGAGGTCGAGCTGCGCGAGCGCCTCCTTCGCGTCGCCGCGGGCGTGGGCGAGCTCGGCGAGCTGGGCGTGCACCTGCGCGCGCTCGGGGGGCCGACGCCGGCCGTACCACTCGACGAGCTCGTCGAGGATGGCGCGCGCCTCGTCGAGGTGACCGGCGCGACGCTGGGCGTCGGCGAGCGCGACGCGGGTCGGACGCACCACGTCCTTGTTGGCGGCGGCGGGCACCTCGGCGGCGACCTCGACGGCCTGGCCGAGCAGCGCGATCGCAGGCTCCGGGGTCAGGAGGCGGCGCACGTAGACGTCGGCGGCCTCGCGCAGGAACGCGAGCTTGCGCGCCGCATCGGGCTCGTAGCTCGCGCCCGCCACCAGGGTCTCGGCGAGGGCCGGCCAGGCCTCCCGGTCGCGGAACATCTCGGCGAGCAGCCCGCGCGCCTCGCGGGCGGACGGGGTGACGGCCAGCGCCTGCTCCAGCACGCGCACCGCGCCGTCGTGGTCGCCGAGACCCTCGTGGGCCCGGGCGAGCGCGACCACGGTGGGCTCGCGGTCCTCGGGCGCGGTGGCCTCGAGGCGACGCTCGAGCCAGCGCACGGACTCGGCGTGCTCCCCGCGGGCGCCGTGCAGGCGAGCCAGCGCGTCGAACGCCTCGACGGTCGGCAAGAGGGCGACCACCCGGCCCCACGACGAGAGAGCGCGGGCGGAGTCGTTCGCGCCCTCGGCGATGCGGGCCACGCGGGCCCAGAGCCGCGCAGCACCCTCGTCGTCGCGGCGTCCCTCGAGCACCAGGGCCTGCTCGGACAGCAGGTGGGCGAGGCGGTCTTCGCGGCCGTCGACCAGCAGCGCCGCGATGGCGTCGATCGTGGCCGGGTGACCAGGGCAGTCCTCGAGGTTCTGGGTGAGCGCCTCGAGCCGAGGCTCGCGGTCCGCCGCCGCGTCGTGGCCGAGGGCTCGAGCGAGCTCGAGCCGCAGGAACAGCCGACGTTCCAGCTCGACGTCGGGCAGCGCGAGCTCGTGCCGGCGGAGCTCGGCGAGATCGCCGAAGGCCTGGGTACGCTCGTAGATCGCCGCGAGCTCGGTGATGGCGTTGGTGTCGCCGGGGACGCTCGCGAGGATGCCGCGGTAGAGCTCGATCGCACGCGCGGGCGACGCGAGGCTCTGCGCGGCGATCGCGGCCGCGCGGTGGCGGAGCGACAGCGCCGTCTCGTCGCTGAACGGCAGCGCCGCCCCGGAGACCAGCACGTCGACGGCGGCCTCGAAGGCCTCGGCGGCGAGGTGCAGTTGCACGAGGCGCTCGAGGGCCCAGGCCGCGAACGAGTCCGGCGAGAGGTCACGCGCGAGCGCGCCCACGTGGCCCGGCCGGATGGGGGCGCTCTCGGGTGGCAGCGTCGGTAGCTCGTTCGACTTTCGCTCCCAGCGCTGACCCGCGGCGCGGAGCAGGCGGTCGAGCGTCGAGATGGAGCGGGGCACGTCCTCGATCTCGTCGAGGGCGACCTGGGCCGCCTCGTAGAGCACCGCGAGGTCGTCGTTGGTCGCCGCGGCGAGCGCGAGGAGCGTGTCGAGGAGCCGCGCGTCCGGCCGACCGCGCTGCAACACGGCCAGCTGACGGAGCGTCTCGGCGTCGGTCGGATCGTGGGCGATGGCGCGGCTGAACGCGGCCTCGGCCCGTGCCACGTCGTTGCGACGATCGCGGTGCCAGACGCCGATCTGCGCCTCGAGGGCGCGCGCGACCGAGGACGGCACCGCGCTCGCGGATTCCGCGTATTCCGACAGGGTGGTCTCGATGGCGTCGAGGATGGCGGTCCACCCGTCCGACCCCCCCGAGGTCAGCTCGAGAGTGCCGGCGGCGAGGGAGAGGTCGATGGCCTCGACGAGCTCCGCGCCGACCTGCCCGACCGCGCGAGTGTGGTCGACGACCGCGCGCGCCACCGAGGTGTGCGCGCCGGTGCGCGCGCCGACCCGCACGACGGCGAGGGCCGCTTGCACCATCTCGGGGTATGCGGTGAGGACCGGCAAGAACGCCTCGAGCGCGCGGCCCGGGTCGTCCAGGCGCCCTTCGAGGATCGAGCCACGCTGGATCCGGAGGCTCGCGCGGCGCGCCTCGTCGTGGGTGCGCTCGGCGGCGGCCCCGAAGGCGTCGACCGCGACGCTCCAGGCGTTGGTGTCTCCCGCGAGGCGCACGAGGTCGAGCTCCACGCCGACGTCGTCGGGAACGAGCGCGAAGGCGCGCGCCAGCAGGTCGAGCGCGCGACGCGGCCCGCCGTGGGCCGAGTGCGGGTTCTGCTCGGCCATCCGCGCCGCGCTCACCAGGATCTCGCTGCGCTCGGCGTCGTCACGAGCGATGCCGAGTCGGTGCTCGGTGAGCGCCAGGAGCTCGTCGATCTCGCCGCGCCGCGCGTGCACGTCGGCGAGCGTGCGCACGGCCAGCTCGACGATGGCGGTCGACTCGGCGGCGTCGATGCGGGCGCGCAGGCCCGCACGGGCCCCTGGATCCGTGTCGTCCACGGCGAGCGCGTCGCGGTAGAACTCGGCGCCGCGCTGCGGATCGCCGAGGTGGGTGCACGAGACGTCGCCGAGACGACGCAGCAGCTCCGCGCGCCGCGCGGGCGCCTCCTCGCGTCGGGCCGCGCCCTCGAGCAGCGCGCCGAGCGCGCCCCAGTCCTCGACCCGCGCGAGCAACGCGGCGAGGGCATCGACGGTCTCGGCGGAGGCGCCGAAATCGGCCTCGACCGACCGCCAGGTGTCGATCGCGGCGCGGGGATCGGCGATGGGGTCGGCCTGCAGCTCCGCGATGCGAACGCGGTCGCGTCGCCGCTGGTCCGGGTCGCCGCCGATGGTCTCGCGCTGACGCAGGGCCGCGACCAGCTCACCCCATCGCTCCTCGCGCTCGAGGAGCATCACCAGGGCGTCGAGGGCGACGCCGTCGTCGGGGCGAGCGGCGAGCCGGGCCCGCCACGCCACGAGGGCGCGCTCGGTCTCGGCGAGCTCGTCGGCGAGGATGGCGACCTGCCCGAGCACCCGCATGCGCTCGTCGTCGTCGGGCTCGATGCGCCCGAGCTCCTCGAGGACGTCGAGCCGCTCCGGCTCTCGGCTCTGCGCCTCGAGCAGCGCCGCGAGCTTGCGCGCGACCTGCAGCCGCGCTTCGCCGACGCATCCGGCGTTCGCGAGGGCCCGGGCGAGCAACTCGGTGCCCGCCGCCGCGTCGGAGAGGACCTCGGCGCGGACGCGCGCGGCCTCCACGAGCAGCGTGACCTGGACGTCCTTCGCCACGTCGTCGCGGACGGCGGCCACGAGCGCATCGGCGTAGCGGGCGTGACGCTGGGTGCGCTCGGCCAGCGCCGCGAGGTGACCACGCGCCTCCTCGTCGGCCGGGTCGATCGAGACCAGCGCAGCGCAGTGCTCGAGCGCGGCGTCGTGCTTGCCGAGCGACTCGTAGAGCGCGGCGATCTCCCGCTGCATGCTGCGGGCGACGGCCGGCGATGCGCTCTGCAGCGCCTTCTCGAGGACGCGCGCCACGTCGGCGGGCTTCTTCTGGGCGGTGTAGCGGTCACGGAGCGCGGCAAGCGCCGCATCGCGCACCTCGGGGCCACGCTCCGCGGCCAGCGTCGACTCGGCGTCGACCAGCCGCTCGAGGATCTTGGCGCCGGCCGTGTCGTGCGGGTCGTCCGCCAGCAGCGCCGAGCACGCCTCGAGCGCGCCCCCCGGATCGCCGAGCTTGTCGAGGAGGCACGCGGCGATGCGGGCGCGGGTCGCGAGCCGCCCCTCACGCGACAGCACCGGCAGACGCGCGCTCCACAGCTCGACCAGGTCGCGGTGTCGCCCCTGCCGCTCGAACAGGCGCTCGAGGGAGGTCGCGAGCTGCGGGTCGCTCGGGCGCAGCGGGAGCAGCTGCTGCAGGTAGGCGATGGCGCGATCGCCGGCGCCGGCGAAATCCTTGGCGACGTGGGCCGCCTCGTCGAGGAGCTGGGTGCGGCGCGACTTGTCGGTGACCTTCTCGAGCAGCCGATCGTAGAGGCCGAGCAGGTCGTTCCAGCGCGCCGCATTGGTGTGCACGAGCACGAGGCGATCGAACGCCCAGTAGGCATCCGGGTCCGCGTCGACCACGCGATCGAGCACGGGGACCAGCGGCTCGGGATCCTCGAACCACTCGTCGTGCAGGCGCAGCGCGCGCTGTCCGATGCGGGCGATCGCGTCCTCGGGGAGCTCCCGCTGGATGACGTACGCGTAGAGGTCGGCGACGACCTCGGGCCGCTCGGCGCCGGCGGCGAGCTCCTCCAGCACGTCGAGCGCCTCGTCCTCGGGCTGATCGAGGGCCGCCTTCAGCGACGCGGCGAGCGGGTCGTCGTCCGGCAGCGAGGGCGGCGTGCTCTCGCCGACGAGCGAGGCCGGCGCCTGATCGTCGACAACCGAAGACACGGGACTGCTCGAGGGACCCGACGAAGGTCGCGGAGACTTTCGCTTGCGCACGGCCGCCGAGCCTATCGGAGTCGACCCGGCTGCGTCACCATCCGCGAGCGAGCTCCACCCCCGTTGCGTCGAGGCGCGCGAGGTGGTCGGCGTAGGCCGTCCCCGCGGGGTCACGGGCGTCCGGCAGCAGCTCGAGGAGGGGGACCAGGGCGAATGGTCGCTGGTGCAGGCGAGGGTGGGGGACCTCCGCGGCGGGGTCGTCGCTCGTTTGTCCCTCGATCCACAGCAGATCGAGGTCGACGGTGCGCGCCTCGTTGCGCAGCGCACCACGACGTCGGCCGAGCTCCGCCTCGAGGGCGAGCAGCGCCGACACGAGCGCGCGGGGTGACTGCGCGGGGACGTCGAACACTGCGACGGCGTTCAGATAGTCGGGCTGGGCCACGCCACCGGGCGCGTCGACCGGTGCGGTCTCGTAGAGCGAAGAGAACATGAACCGGGTGGCGCCCGGGAGTCGCTCGAGCAGGCGCCGCGCTGCGTCGAGGTTGGCGAACCGATCGCCGAGGTTGCCACCGAGCCCGACCGCGACGCGCACGCTCGTGCCTACCACGCAGCGGCCGGTGGCAGTAATGGCAGCCCGTGCTCCCGCTCCCGGTGATCGCGGCGCTGACCGCCGTCGCGACCCTCGCGGGGTTCGTCGACGCCATCGCGGGAGGCGGCGGCGTGCTCACGGTGCCGGCGCTCCTGATGGCGGGGCTGCCCCCGCACCTCGCGCTCGGCACCAACAAGGGCTGCTCGACGTTCGGCACCACCGCCGCGGTGTACACGTTCGCCCGGGGCGGCCGGCTCGCCCTGCGCGAGACGCTCCTCGGCTTCGCCGGCGGGTGTGCGGGGGCCGTGGTCGGCGCGCGACTGCAGCTCGCGCTGCCTCCGGCCACGCTGCGTCCGGTCGTGCTCGTGCTCCTCGGCGCGGTCGCGGTGGCGCTCGCGCTCCAGCGGCCCCAGCAAGCGCTGCACAAGGCCGAGGTGGCGCGCGGCGCGGGCGCCGCCTTCGCGATCGCTCTCGCCCTCGGCGCCTACGACGGCTTCTTCGGCCCGGGCACGGGCACGTTCCTCATCGTGGCCCACGTGACCCTGCTCGGCGCGACGCTCTCGGCGGCCACCGCGGCCGCCAAGCCGGTGAACCTCGGCTCCAACGTCGCCTCGCTGGTCACCTTCGGGCTGCGTCACACGGTGGTGTGGGCCGTCGCGCTGCCGATGGCGGTCGGCAACGTCCTCGGCAACGCCCTCGGCGCGCGGCTCGCGCTGCGGCGCGGCGACCGCCTCGTGCGCGCGATGGTGATCCTCGTCTCGCTCGCCCTCGTGGTGAAGCTCGCGATCGATCTCGTCCGCGCGCGCTGAGCATCAGGTCGGCGCTCTCACTCGCCGGCGGCGAAGCCGTACATCGAGGCCGCGCGGAGCGGCGGCAGGTCGCTCTTGGGGACCAGCAGCGTGCGCACCGCCCAGACGTCGCGGAAGATGCGGTACTTGAGCGCGGTGCCGTCGAGGTAGTCGACGCCCGCGGAGCCACCGGTCCCGGTGCGGCGCCCGATGATGCGCTCCACCATGCGGGCATGGCGCTGACGGAAGATCACGAACGCCTGCTCGAAGGCGACGATCGCCTCGATGACCTCGCGGGGCCAGGCGAGGAGCGGCAGCTCGCGATAGCTCTCGATGAACATCAGCGCTGCGCGCACGCGACGCACGCGGGTGCGGCGCGCCTCGGGGACGTCCTCGGCGAACAGGAACGCGCGCGCCGACTCCTTCTCGCGGGCGTAGCGTTGCTCGAGGCGCGCCACGTCGTCCTTGGTGAACGCGACCTCGCGGGCCGAGGCGAACGTGCGGTCGGTCGCGCGGGCGTGGGTCTCGGTGTAGGCGGTGAGGAACGCCTGCACCGCCGCGTCGTCGCCCGCGTCGCCCGGCGCAGAGCCGTCGATCGGCGTGCGGTGGAGCCACTCCTCGATGGCGTCGCGCAGGCTCGGTGTGTCGCGCAGCCGCGCCTCAACCCGGGCCAGCGCCGGCGACTTCTGGCCGTCGCTGGTCTCGAGCGCTTGCTTGTAGTTGCGCTCGCTGCCGAGCGGCAGTCGCTCGTCGTCGGGCAGGCCGGCCAGGATCTCGATCTCGCGGAGCCCCGCCGACTGGAAACCGCTCGCTGGGTTGAGCTTGTCCCGGAACGCGAGGTAGTCGTGGGTGGTCATCGTCTCCATCACGGCGAAGTGCTGGGCGGTGTGGTGGAGCAGGAGCTCCATGCGCCGGATGCCCCGGACCACGGCGGCGAGCGACTGCTCCGCCACCCGAGGGGCCGCGAACAGGTTGCGCACCGCGACCATCTCGCGCAGCACGAGCTTGAACCAGAGCTCGTCGATCTGGTGCACGGTGATGAACATCACCTCGTCGTTGCTCAGCCCGGCGTCGGTGGGCTCGAGCCCGCGCTGCAGAGCGAGGAGCTCCTCGACCTTGATGTAGTCCCAGTACGCCGTGGCCTTGCTCATGGCCGCGGAGCCTACGCCGCGCGTGGCGAGCGGTCACCCACGTATCGAACGTGCTCGAGCGGTGTCTCTCGCACCAGCCCGACTGCATCTTTCTCGTAGCGCACCAGGCGCTGGACGCCGGGCTGGCCGATGGGCGCCACCAGCACGCCGCCCTTCGCGAGCGCCTCGAGCCACGCCGCGGGCATGGCCGCGAGCGCGAACCCCACGGTCACCTTCCGGGCGCCGCGCCAGAGGTCGACCGCGTGCGCGTCGGCGGCGAGCGCCTCCACCTGCGGCCACGCGCGGAGGACGTCGGCCGCCACCGTGGCGAGCTCGGGGTCGATCTCGAGCGTGCGGACCCGGCCGGTCGGGCCGACCACCTCGGCGGCCACCGCCGCGCCGTAGCCCGTGCCGCCCCCGAGATCGACCAGCTCGTCACCCTCCGACAGCGCGAGCGCGTCGAAGCTGATGGCGTAAGCGTGCAGCGCCGAGATGGTCGAGAGGTTGTCGTCCCGGAGCGAGAGCGGTCGGTCGAGCGCCGACTGCGGGATGTCCTCCTCCCGCACGAACCGCTCGCGCGGCACGTTCTGCAGCGCGCGCGCGAGGGCCGGATTCTCGGTCAGCGGGCGCTTCTCGAGCAGCGCCGCGCGCGCCTCGGCGGCGGCGGCGGCGAGCTCCCCGTCGGACGCGAGCAGGGCGCGACGCGCCGGCGCCTCGTCCTCGCCCACCAGCCCCCGCCAGAGGTGCCACATGCCGAGCGTGCGCAGCTGCCGACTCGACCCGTGGAGAGCCACCTGCTCGTCGACCGAGCGCATGAAGTAATCGCGGGCCGGCCCTTGGTAGGCGAAGCGTCGCTGGATCTCGGCGAGGATCGGGCGGAACAGCTCGTGGCGCAGCTGGTGGGCGCGGCGGAAGTCGAGGTCGCGCGAGGGGTCGACCCACTCGGAGAGGAAATCCTGGTCGCCGTCCTCCCACCACGGGTAGCGGTGGGCGCGCATGCCGGTGTCGGCCTCCCACTTCTCGCGCTCCTCGTCGATCGGCGAGCCCGGGTAGAGCCGGAACGGATCGACGGAGAGGAACCCCATGGTGCCGCGCGGGTCGGAGGTGAACAGATCGGACAGGTAGGCCGCGCTCCTGCGCAGCGAGGCCTCGGTCTCGCCGGGATGACCGACGATGACGTTGGCGCCGAACGGCACGTGGAACTCGTGGGCCCAGCCCGCGATGCGGCGCATCTGGTCCAGGTAGTGGTCGAGCCGGCCCGACTTGCGGATCCGCTCGAGCTGCTCCTGGTCGCCCGACTCGAGCCCGAACCCGGGGCCGACGTTGGCGCGCGCGAACAGCTCGAAGTCCTCGCGCTCGAGCAGATCGAGGCGCACGAGGAGCCAGATCTTGCGGGCGCGGATCGGCCTTCGCGCGAGGCCCTCGAGGAACTCGCGGCGCCACGACTTCTTCATCCCGAAGAGGGCGTCGGCGAAGAACAAGGTCCACCGCGACAGATCGAGGAACCGATCGAGCCGGTGCAGCTCCTCGAGCGCGCGCTCGGGCTCGAGGGGGCGCCAGGAGACGTCGCGCTTCGCGCGCTCCATGCAGAACGCGCAGTCGAACGGGCACCCGCGCGAGAGGTAGATCTCGGCCTGCGAGGCGACCTTGCGCGCGACGCCGCGGTAGCGACCGAGCAGCTCCCAGTCGAGCGGCTCGAGCTCGTTGGGGTCGGGGACCGACTCGGGTCCGACCACCGGCTGCAGCGGCCGTCGGCCCGTGATCAGCGCCGTGACCAGGCGCGCCATCGGGAGCTCGCCGTCGCTGACGACGACGAAGTCGAACGGCGACCCGGGGCGGGTGAAATCTCCTGGGCGCGCGCTCGGGTGGTAGCCGCCGGTGGCGAGCCACGCCCGCGGCAACAGTCGACGGAGCGCCCCGCCGATCTCCATCACCTTCAGGTAGTCATAGGACGAGTAGCAGCTGATCCCGACCAGATCGTAGGGGCCGCCCCGCGCCACGATCGAGGCCAGATCCACGCTGCCGAGGCCGCGCTCGAGATCGAGATCGACGACGTCGACCTCGGCGCCCGCCCGGCGACACGCACCGGCGATGCTGAGGATCTGCGGGATGCCGAAGTTGGCACCGCCGCCGAAGAGCCCGCCGGGCCACAGCAGGAGCACCCGCGGGCGGTCGACCTTGGGCACGTCAGTCGGTGCCCGTGTCGAGGGGCATCTTGAGGCAGGGCGTCGGCCCCGTGTCCTCGTCGGCGTCGCCGGCGGAGTCGCGGGCGCCGCCCGAATCGGCGGCGGCGGAGTCCCCGGCGTCGGCGTCGGCGGTCGAGTCGGCCGGGCTCGTCCCCGTGTCCGGCGGCGGCATGTCGAGGCAGGGGACCGGCCCGGTGTCGACACCCACCTCGGTGCCCACGCCCGTGTCCTTGGCCTCTTCGGTCGTGCTGCTGCCACATGCTGCCAGCACCGTGGTGAGCGCGGCGCTGACGAACTTGGCGCGCCGCGCGAGGATCCGGCTCCGGGGGTCGCTCATCCGGTGGCTCCGTCACCATCCGTGCCCGTGTCGGGAACGACGTCGAGGCAGGGCACGGGTCCCGTGTCGCTGGCGTCGCTGTCGGGCGTCGCGGTGTCCGGGGGCGGCGCGTCGGCCGACAGGCAGACCGTCGGCCCCGTGTCGGCGTCCGCGCCACCGTCCAGCGTGTCGGCCGCCGTGTCGGTGGTGGCGTCGGGTGCCGGCATGTCGAGGCAGGCCTGGGACGCGCACGCCGAGGTGAAGCCCGCGCCGGCGATCGCGGCGGCCACGAACTTCGCGCGACGGGCGAGGATGGTCTTCTTGGGGTCGGTCATGGGATCTCCTCAGCCCGGCGGTGGTACGAGGCAGGGGACGGGGCCCGTGTCGGCGGCGTCGGTGGCCGCGTCCGTGGAGCCCGTATCGAGCAGACCCGTGTCGAGCGGCGCGGAGAGGCACACCGTGGGCCCCGTGTCCGTACCCGTGTCGACCGAGCCAGTCTCGGGCGAGCCGGTGTCGACGCTGCTGTCGAGTGGTGCCGTCAGACAGACGGTGGGCCCGGTGTCGGTCGTGTCGGCGCTCGCGTCGGCGACCCCCGTGTCCGAGATCGGCGTCAGGCAGGTGGCCGGCCCCGGATCCTGCGGACCGTCTGCGCACCCCGCGAACGTGGCGACGGCCGCCGCGACGAACCGTGCGCGGCGCGCGAGGATGGTGTCCTTGGGGCTCATCGCGTCGAAGTATACGAGAAAGCCTGGCCCTACGCACACGCGGCGAACCGCCGCCTCGGCTCACAGCTCCGAGAGGCAGGCCTTCGGCTTGGCCTTCTTGGCCGCGGGTGGCTTGCCCGCGTCGGCGGCGTCGGCGCCCGCGTCCGTGGGGGGTGGCGGCGCAGCGACGGACAGGCACGGCTGCGCGATCTCGAGGCAGGGCATGGGCGGCGCGGCGTCGGGTGGATCCGCGTCGGGCGCGGCGTCGTCGGGCCCGGCCTCGGGCGGCGGCGGCTGCACCTGGCTCAGGCAGACGTGTGGCTCGGTGGGCTTGGGATCGCACGACGCGAGCCCCGTGGTGGCGACGGCGAGGAACGCGGCGCGACGCGCGAGGATGCGGCGACGAGCCTCGTCCATCAGCTGTGCACCACTTCGAGCCGCCGCTTCTTCGGGTCGACCCGCTCGGCGTCGAGGCGCGCGGCGAACTCGTCGTCCACGTGCTGGAACACCACCGGATCGGGGAAGCGGCGCGCGTGTCCGAGCACCCACTCGGCGGCCGCGCCGCACCCGCCCATGCAGGTCTTCTCGTGGAGGCACCCCTTGCAGAACTCGGGGTTCTCGCGGCGGTAGGCGGTGATCTCGGGCGCCTTGAGCAGTGCGACCAGATCGACGGAAGGGTCGAGGATGTCGGCGACGCCACCGATCGCGGTGCGATGCAGCGTGCAGTTCTTGAGCTTGCCGTCCGGGCCGAGAGCGAGCTCCTGCATCGAGGTGCCGATCGGACAGGTGCCGAACTGGACACCCTTGATCTCCTCCGTCTCGACGGCGCACGGCGGCACCGGCATCGTGCAGGAGATCCGCATCGCGGACTCCTTGGGCGCGCCGCCCTCGATCGTGAACGCGTCGGCCTGGCGGAAGGCGACCATGAGATCGTCGCGGGTGGGCAGGAGCGCGGCGACCGCGCTGGTGGCGTAGCCCGCGGGCGAGAACCGCGACAGCGCGATCTGGCGCACGCCGAGCCCCTGGAAGACGGCGAGCACCTCGCCGACCAGGTGGGCGTTCTGCTTGGTCACCACGCAGCAGCCGACCACGGGCACACCGTGGCGCTTCATCGCCTTGATGCCCTCGACGGTCGCCTCGAAGTGGCCCTTGCCGCCGACGTGCTCGTCGTGGAGCGGCGCGGTCGGCGCGTTGAGCGTGACCTGCACGTAGCGGACCTTGTAGGGGGCGAGACGGGCGGCGAGCTTGTCGTCGACGAGGCCACCGTTGCTGATGATCTGGATGCCGACCCCGGCGTCGCGCACGCGGTCGAGCAGGCGGAACACCTCCTTGTGGGCGAACGGCTCGCCACCGGTGATGGTGAGGTGGTCGATGTCCCAGGCAGAGAGCATCTTGTCGATTCGCGCGACCAGCGTGCTGCCGTCGGGCGCGCCGACTCCCTGCCCGCCGTCGTCCCGCCACTCGTTGTAGCAGTAGAGGCATTTCTGGTTGCAGTACGCGGTCAGCTCGAGCGCGACGCTGTAGACCTTGGGGCGCGCGGCAGGACTCGTGGCCATCGGGCTAGCCTACGCTAGCCGACGGCGCCGTCGAGCCATGCTTCGAAATCGGCCTGGCGGCGCGGGAGCCCCGCCTGGCGGGCCACCTCCTTGCCGCCGCGGAACACGATGAACGTGGGGATGCTCTTGATGCCGAGCACCTGGCCCGCGTAGGCGGACTCGTCGGTGTTGACCTTGAGCACCAGCACCTTGCCGGCGCGCTCCTCGGCGAGGTCGTGGATCATCGGGGCCGCCTGCTGGCACGGGCCGCACCACGGCGCCCAGAAGTCGACCAGGATCGGGACCGGAGAGCTCTGGATGGCTGCGGTCAAGCCTCCGTCGTCCACCTCTTGCGGGGCGCCCTCGGTGTCGACCAGGGCCTTGCAGCGGCCACACTTGGGGCGCGCGCCGAGCTTGGCTTCGGGGATGCGGTTGAGGGCGCCGCAGTCGGCGCAGCGGAAGATGGCCATGGGAGCAACTCACTCACTGGTGCTGGTGGAGCCGTGGGACAGGCGGTCGCTGTTCACTATGTTCACTTCCGGACGCCGAGCAAGAGGCCGTCCGGCGTCGGGATGCACACGGTGTCGAAGTAGTCGCGGGCGTGCTCGTGGAAGCGCCGCATGGCGGCCGCGGGCGCGCTGTCGTCGAGCAGGTTGCCGAAGTAGTGCGCGTTGTCGCCGAGGAGGAGGCCGCCCCGCCGCACGTTGGCCGCGGCCCACGCGCCGTAGTGGTCGTAGCTGCCCTTGTCCGCGTCGACGAACACGGCGCAGAACGGCCCCGAGGAGACGAGCGTGGGCAGGACCTCGAGCGCGGGGCCGATGTGCACGGTCACCTTGTGAGCCAGCCCGGCGCGCGCGAGGTTCGCGCGGGCGAGCTCCGCGTGCCGCGGGTCGGACTCGACGCTGTGCACGTGGCCGTCATCGGGGAGCGCCCGCGCGAGGTGGATGGTGGAGTAGCCGGCGAGGGTGCCGATCTCGACGACCCGTCGGGCGGCGGCGAGGCGCAGCAACATCGAGAGCACCTTGCCCTCCGACGCGCCGACGTGAATCGCCGGGATGCCCGCGTCCTTCGGCGTGTCGTAGGCCGCCTGCAGCGCCGCGTCGTTCGGCGCGTGCGTCGCGGCGAGCCAGTCCACGATCGCGCGCGTGAGGTAGGTCGAGCCCGTCCGGGAGTCGTCGTCGGCCATGGCGGGTGATAGCACTGGTGTTCCGGCCGCAGGCCGGAAGACTCGGGACCCGAGCCAAACAGTTTGGCTCGGGACGC
>CAZUZY010000214.1:0-2140 GCA_964624885.1 uncultured Polyangiales bacterium
GGTCGCGATGCTGGGCGCCGCCGGTGCCTCCGCGCCGCGCCTGGTCGCGACGAGCACGCAGCCGCTCGAACCGCTGACGGGCAGCCCCCTCGCCTGGCTCGCCCCGAGCCTCCACGAGCGCTTCGTCCGTGGCGTCGTCCACGTGGCCCCGCTGCGCGAGCGGTGGGACGAGCTGTCGTTCCTGGTCACCTTCGAGGTGCGGCGCGCGGGGCGGACGGCCACGGCGAGCCTCGTCGAGCGCTGCCTCCTGCGACCCTGGCGCGACAACGTGCGCGGGCTGCTCGCGGCCGTGCAGGAGGCCGTGGTCGCCGCGGGCGCCGACGCGCGGCGTTCGTCGACCGGCGGGGTCGACCGCATCGAGGGGCGCTACCTGCAGGGTCCGATGCCGGTGACCGCGCCGCTCGACAGCGCGCTCGAGATCACCGACGCCCACGCGCTGCGCCTCGACCGAGAGAGCACCGAGCGCGCCCTCGCCGAGGCGGGTGGGGACGTCGAGCGGGCGGCGGCCCAGCTGCGCGTGCACAAGAACACGCTGCAACGGCACCTGCGCAAGCTCGGGCTCTGATCCCCTCGACGACCCGACGACCGGCCGTCGGCCGTATTCCGACCGCATACGGAAATGCGGGCGTGGACCTCCCCTCGGCCGCCGGTTTCGACCACAGTGAAGGCATGCGCGCGCTCTCCTTCGCCCTCCTGCTGTCGTGTTTGGTCGCCTGCTCTGCGAGCGAGGTGAACCTCCCGGCGGACGAGGTGGGCGCCGACGAGGTGGGCACCGACGGCAGCCTCGACAGCGGCGACGCGGTCTCGACCGACACGGGCAAGGACCCGCGCGCCGCGCTCGAGGCTGCGGGCTTCGTGGTCGGCAGCGGCTCGTTCGAGCTGCTCGACCTCGCCGGCTGCTGCGCCAAGGGTGCGAGCTGCTTCGGCAACAATCCGACCAGCCCCTACGCGACCTATCGCCTGCCGCGCGCGCCGGGCCAGACGATCGCGAACCCGGGTGAGCGCAGCGACGGCACCTCGACCCGCTGGTTCCTGCGGCCCGACGAGGCCGTGGTGTGGATCGGCACGTTGCCGCCCACGGCCAAGTACTTCGGCTTCACCAACTACCTGTTCGGCCGCGTGGACAGCGCCGGCAAGCGCGCGCCGGTGTTCGCGAGCCTCGACGAGACCCTCAACGAGGCCGTCATCCACCACGAGGGCACGGGCGCGCCGTTCGGCAAGGTCGCGGCGGTCGTCCACACCGCCGACAGCGGCACCGCGGCGCGGGTGCGCGCGGCCCTGGTCGCCGCGGGGGTCTCGGACACGGCGATCAACGTCGCGCCCATCGACGCCGTCTCCTCGCACCCCGGCCTCGTCGCCGACGCCGACGACTACAGCGTGCTGTTCCGGGTCGCGCTGTTCGAGGACAAGGCCGCCGGCACCGCGTGGCTCGACAAGCCCCCCGCGAAGCTGCTCCGCGTGACGCCGGCCACGCTCGGGGTGGTGACGCCCTACGGACTCCCCGCGGCGCGGCCGAAGGACCTCGCCGCCGTCGAGGGTCCCGCCCTCGCCGCGGCGACCGAGGAGCTCGAGAAGGCGGTCGTCGCGAAGTACGCGGCCACCCACACGCCGACCTCGTTCCCCGTCGACGAGGGCCAACCCGACCCGTACGCCTGCATCGCCGGCAAGGCCACCTGTGCGGGCGACAACCGCGACGCGCTGTACCCGAAGACCAACATCCCGTTCCGCTGGCTCGAGACCGAGGACGACTTCCTCGTGGTGATGGGCGTCGATCACACGCAGACCGGCAAGGCCACCTACACGAGCGCCAGCGTCTATGCGGTCGACAACCTCGTCGGCATCGCCTCGGTCACCAACGTCGAGTGGGTCGGCAGCGCCAAGGACTACCTGCCGACGCACGCCGAGGTCGGCAAGCTGTTCGCCTGGAAGATCGCGCGCAAGTGCGGCGGCGAGGCGCACTGCCTGGAGATCCCGGCCGGTGACTGCCCCACCGGCATGACCGCGGGCCAGTTCGCCGCGATCGCGTTCCGGGTCTACGTGGAGCCCAAGACCTCCACCGCCCCCGCCCCCTCGACCCTCGTGCGCGAGCGCGTGGTCCGCTTCCGGAAGAAGTGAACGAAGCGAGCCGCAGGCGAGCGCA
>CAZUZY010000214.1:2240-14219 GCA_964624885.1 uncultured Polyangiales bacterium
GTGAACAGCGGCCGCCTCCACGGGCGGCCGCAACAGCAATAAGGGAGCGAGCCGCAGGCGAGCGCAGTGAACAGCGGCCGCCTCCACGGGCGGCCGCAACAGCAATAAGGGAGCGAGCCGCGCTCGGTCACCCACGCAGCGCGGACCGCAGCGCGGTGGCGAGCCGCTCGTAGTCCGCGCGGGTGTTGTGCAGCTGGGCCGAGACGCGGACGAGGCGGTGCGGTGGGTGGGGCCAGGGGATGATCGGCACCTCGATCCGGTGCTCGGCGAAGAGGCGCTCCTGGAGCGCGTCGAGGTAGAGCGGGGGCGCGTAGACGCCGTCGCCGTCGGGCAACGGCACCGCAGCGAGCGCCCCGATCATGTCGTCGGGGGCGGGCGCCGCCACGCCGAGCGAAGCGCAGAGCAGGTCGCGGGCCGCGAGTGCGAGCGCGCGGTTGTCGCGCATGACCTGATCGAAGCCGCCCGGGACCAGGGAAGCGAGGTGGTCGATGGCGGCGGGGATGGCGAGCCACGCGCTCGGGTCGACCGTCCCGCACCAGTCGAACTCCGCGCGGAAGCGCGTGCGGCCGTCGAGCGACGCGTTGGCGCCGTGCGAGATCACCAGCGGGCGGACCGCGGCCTGGCGGTCGCGACGCACGTGCAGCAGCGCCGCTCCCTTCGGCGCACAGAGCCACTTGTGGCAGTTCCCCGTGTAGTAGGCCGCGCCGAGCGCGCGCAGATCGAGCGGCACCATGCCGGGCGCGTGGGCCCCGTCCACGAGCACGTCGACGCCACGCGCGGCGAACGCGCGCACGATGTCCGCGACGGGGAACACGAGCCCGGTCTGGCTGGTCACGTGATCGACCAGGACGAGGCGGGTGCGCGGCGTGGCGGCGGCGACCAGCCGGGTGGTCACCTCGGCGGCGTCGGCGAGCGGGAACGGGATGGCCACCACCACCACGCGGGCGCCGGCGCGCGCGGCCACGAAGTCGAGGGCGTTCTTGCAGGCGTTGTACTCGTGGTCGGTGCACAGGAGCTCGTCGCCCGCCGCCCAGTCGAGCGAGCGGAGCACCGTGTTCACGCCGGTCGTCGCGTTGGACACGAGCGCGAGATCGTCGGGATCGGCGCCGAGGAACGCCCCGAGACGGGCACGCACCGCGGCGAGGGCCGCCGGCAGCTCGCGCAGGAAGAAGCGCACCGGCTCCGCCTCGAGGCGGTCCTGCCACGCGCGCTGGGCGGCCAGCACCGCGGTGGGCGTGGCGCCGAACGAGCCGTGGTTGAGGAAGGTGACGCCCGGGTCGAGGGCGAACTCGGAGCGCAGGACCGGCGCGGCCATCGCGCCCAGTCTAGATCAGAACTTCACGCCCACGTTCACGTCGAGAAACGTGATCGACTGCGTGTACTTGCCGCCGTTGCTCGGCGACTTCGAGGGCTGCTGCAGCTTGTTGTTCAGGTCGGTGCTGGCGGAGTTGTCGACCGGGAGCATGTACATCTCGGTGAGGGTGCCGCCGACGAACCAGCGCTCGGCGAGCTTGAGGCGCGCGCCGACCGAGAAGAGCAGCTTGAAGCCGTCGATGTACGTGGCGTCCAGGCGGCCCTTGGGCACGGGGGACGTGTCGAAGCCGAGGCTCCCCGTGAGCTCGAGGTCGGGGCTCGCGAAGTAGCCCGCGCCGACCCGCAGGCCGAACGCGTCCTTCCAGCGCCGGTCGAGGTTGAGGAGCACCTTGGCGTCGCCCCCGGGCGGCACGATCTCGGCGCCGGTGTCCGCGTTGATGTTGCAGCTCGCCCCCGCGTCGACCACGCACTGGTGCTGCAGCCGCGACCAGCGCACCCACTCGAGGTCGAGCCGCAGATCGACCTTGGGTGAGGTGAGGAACGCCACGCCGAGGCGGACGACGTCGGGGAACGCCATGAGCATGTCGACGTCCTGCGCCTTCTCGGGCGCGGTGCCGAACTGCGTGCGCAGCGAGCCCTTGAGGCGGGTCTCGCCGAGGCCCTGGGGCGAGGTGTACGAGGCGCCGATGCGCAGCGTGTCGTCCTCGAGGGGCTTCCACAGGAGGCCGACCGCGAGCGCCGCGTGCAGGCCGGAGACCTTGATGAGGCTGCGACCCTCCGTGGCCAGGCCCGTGGCGGTGGTGAGATCGTCCGAAGCGTCCTTGTTGCGGGCGATGAGGCTCTCGAGCGAGTCGCGCACCAGCGAGGCGCTGATGCCGATGCTGAGGCGCGCCGGGGTGATGGTCGTGCCCGCGGCGAGCGTGTTCCACCAGCTGATCTGGGCGCCGCTCACCAGCGACCAGCGCTGCGGGCCGTCGTAGGCGCCGAGCCCTCGCTTGTCGCTCTGCCAGGAGGTGGCCTTGCCGAACGAGGCGTAGCCACCCTCGGGCACGTAGGACGCGAAGCCCACGAAGAACGGCTGACCGCCGAAGTCGGTCGTCACCCCGAGATAGGGCGCGCCCTGCACCCCGGTCGACTTGGCCTTGCCGGTGTTGGCGGCCACGTAGTTGGGCTCGGTGGCGGACTTGCCCGCGCTCGGCGACAGCGCACTCGCCGGGCGGTCGTACGACGCGCTGCGGATGGCAAACATTCCGTCGAGTACGAGCTGGGTGCCCTTGGCGTCACCGATCGCGGCGGGGTTGAAGTAGACCGAGTACGGCGAGCCGATCGCCGGCTGCCCCTGGTCGCCACCGAACTTGGTGAACATGAACCCGCTGGCGCCCGCCGGTGCCGCGGCGAGGACCACGGCCCCCCCGCACAGGAGCGCTGCACACCGCCGCGAGGAGGTGGCGCGCACGACACGGGTGGTTGGCGCGCGTCCCATGCGATAGGGTTCGTCCATGTCACGTCCTTACAACATGTCGAGGTCGGCCGCCGTAACCATGTGCATGTTCGCCGTGGGAGCCGGGTGCAGCGACCCGACCGGGGACTACGAGGCCTTCCGCGGCCGCGTGGGCACCGTGGTCGACTCCGCCGTCACGAGCGACACCTCGAGCGACGGCAGCGTGTTCGACGAGGCCGGCGTGGCGAGCTTCAGCGGCAAGTTCTGGGGCGCCTGCCTCGATGCGTCGTACGTCGGCGACGTGAGCAAGGTCACCTACGATCTGTTCGTCTTCAACTTCACCCAGAGCGGCGGCACCGTCTCGGTGAGCGGCACGCGCCAGGCCCTCACCGTCGACGCCAAGAACATCTCCCAGGTCACCGGGGAGGTGGTCACCATCCCCGTCACGCCGGTGAAGCCCGACGGCACCTTCTCGGCGGCCGTGGCCAAGTTCATCGAGCCCAAGAACGCGAACGGCTTCGACCTGGACCTCACCGTTGACAAGGGCGTCTACCAGTTCGGCATGAAGTCCACCGAGGGCGGCTGCGGCAAGTTCATCGGGCAGGTCACCTCGCCGCTCGTGCAGGACGTCGACGAGACCTGTGTGTTCGCGCGCACCGCCGCGGACGGCTCCTTCACGCGCTTCGTGGACACGAACCCGTTCCACTGTCCCTGAACGCCGCCGAGGGCAGAACACCGCCCTCGGTGGCACTCTGCCTTCAGGTGGGCCTCGTGGCCGGGTCGACCCTTGCGCCGCGCGTGGGGGGCGCCATAGTGCGCCCGCTCAGGGGGACCCATGACCATCCGCTCGCTCACGCTCGCTCACTCGGCTCTGCTCTCCACGTCGCTCCTCCTCGGGTGCGGCGGCTCCTCGGTCGAGTTCGCGCCCGACGAGGACACCGGTCGCCCCGGCGACGCCGTGGTGACCGACGGGCTCGCGGACGGCGCGACCGACGGCGCGACCGACGGCGCCGCCGACGCCGTCGTCGACACGGCGCCGCCCGACACCTTCGACCCCGAGAAGGACAAGGACGGCGACGGCTACAAGGCCAAGGACGACTGCAACGACGACAACCCGCTGGTCAACCCGGGCGCGTTCGAGATCCCTGGCGACAAGATCGACAACGACTGCGACGGCAAGGTCGACAACGACGAGCCCGACTGCGACAAGGGCGACCTGAAGCTCGACTCCAAGGACCCCGTCGACTTCGCGAAGGCGCTCGGCGTGTGCCGCACCACCACGGCGGACGCCACCGGCAAGGACAAGAAGTGGGGCCTCCTCGGCGCCAAGCTGGTCGCGGTCGACGGCGCCGGCGCGGTCGACCCGCTGCAGCACGGCATCCACGCCAAGTTCGGCGCGGTGATCACCCCCCGCCAGGGCAAGAACCTGGTGGCGCTCTCGAGCGGCACCGCGCGCACGCCGACCGATCCGGGCTTCACCCAGCCGCGGTCTCCCTCGTTCACCACCTCGAGCGCCGTCACCCCCCCGGCCGGGTTCCCGAAGAACGTCGCGAGCTGCCCCGCCGCGAGCGACACCAAGGCCAACGACAGCGTGGCGCTCGAGCTCACCCTCCGCGTGCCCACCAACGCCAAGTCGCTGCGCTACGACTTCGACCTGTTCACGAGCGAGTACATCGCGTTCGTGTGCAGCGCCTACCACGACCAGTTCGTCGCGCTGCTCGACTCCGCCGCGCCGCTCGACGCGAAGTACGCCAAGAACATCACCTTCGACGGCAGCGGCATCCCGATCGGCGCGAGCCAGCCGGCGTTCCTCGAGGTGTGCAAGCCCGGGACGAGCGGCACGGGCGGCCTCGTCTTCGCCTGCGGCAAGGGCGTCAAGGAGCTCGAGGGCACCGGCTTCCTCGAGACTGGCTCCCCGAACGAGAACGGCTCCACCTCGTGGCTCTCCACCCAGGCGGCCGTGGTGCCCGGCGAGACCATCACGCTCCGCTTCATGATCTGGGACGTGAGCGACCACCTGCTCGACTCCACCGTCTTGCTCGACAACTTCCGGTGGGACAGCGGCACGGTGGCGACGCCGGTGACCGCCCGCCCGTGACGGGCGAACGCCCGAAAAAGCTCCTTCACCCACGCGCGGCCCCCGCATAAGAGCAGCGCATGGACGAACTCCGTGCCCGCATCGAGACCGCCTTCGCCGACCGCAGCAAGCTCGCCGACCCGGCCATCGTGGCCGCCGTGGAGGAGACGGTGGCGCTCCTCGATCGCGGCGCCATCCGCGTCGCCGAGCCCCCCGCGACCGAGGACGGCGAGTGGACGGTCAACGCCTGGGTGAAGCAGGCCGTCCTGCTCTACTTCGGCGTGCGCAAGATGGAGCCGCACGAGGTGGGGCCCCTCGCCTTCCACGACAAGATCCCGGTCAAGCACGAGCTCGCCGAGGCGGGCGTGCGGGTCGTCCCGCCGGGCACCGTCCGCTACGGGGCGTTCCTCGAGCGCGGCGCGATCGTCATGCCCGGCTACGTGAACATCGGCGCCTGGGTGGGCGCGGGCTCGATGGTCGACACCTGGGCCACGGTCGGCTCCTGCGCGCAGATCGGCCGTGACGTGCACCTGGCGGGCGGCGTCGGCATCGGGGGCGTGCTCGAGCCCCCGGGGGCGCGCCCGGTCGTCGTCGAGGACGGGGCCTTCATCGGCTCTCGGGTGGTGATCGTGGAGGGCGTGCGGGTCGGTCGCGGCGCGGTGATCGGCGCCGGCGTCGTGCTCACCGCGACCACCGCCGTCCTCGACGTGCGCGGCAAGGAGGTCGTCGAGCGCCGCGGGAGCATCCCCCCGCGCGCCATCGTCATCCCGGGCGTGCGCACCAAGCGGTTCCCCGCCGGCGAGTTCCAGATCCCGTGCGCGCTGATCGTCGGCGAGCGCTCGGCATCGACCGACCAGAAGGTCTCGCTGAACGCGGCGCTCCGCGACTTCGACGTGCCCGTCTGAGTCCGAGGTGACCATGCCGTCCGGCCCGCGCCTCGACCGCCGCCTCTACGAGCTGTTCGAGGCGGGGCGACTGCGCGGCGCGGCGGCCTTCGTGCAGGGCTCGTTGCTCCTGCTCATCGTGGTCAACGTCGTCGCGGTCGTGCTCGAGACCGTCGACTCCATCGGCCACGCGCACGCGCGGCTGTTCGAGCGCCTCGAGTTCGCCTCCGCGGGGCTCTTCCTCGTGGAGTACGTGGCGCGCGTCTACGCGGCGACGGCGAGCCCACGCAAGGACTACCGGCACCCGGTGTGGGGCCGCCTCCGCTTCGCCGTGTCACCCATGGCGCTGGTCGATCTGGTCGCCATCCTGCCGCCGTTCCTCCTCCTCCTGTTCGGCCTCAACGTCGGGGCGTTGCGGATCCTCCGCGTGCTCCGCGTGCTCAAGCTGATGCGCTACTCGCCCGCGATGGCCACCCTCGGTCGGGTCATCTACAACGAGCGCAAGGCCCTGGTCGGCACGATCATCGTGTTCGCGGTGGTGCTGCTGCTGTCGTCCAGCGTCATGTACTACGCCGAGCGCGGGGCCCAGCCGGTCGCCTTCGGGAGCATCCCGGCCGCCATGTGGTGGGCCATGTCGGCGCTGACCACGGTCGGCTACGGAGACGTCACCCCCGCGACGCCCCTCGGCCGCATCATGGCGAGCGTCATCACCCTGGCGGGCATCGGCGTGCTCGCCCTGCCCACCGGCATCATCGCGAGCTCGTTCATGGAGGAGGCCAAGCGACGGGACTTCACGGTCACCTGGTCGCTGCTCGCCGACGTGCCGTTCTTCCAGGGGCTCAAGGCGCCACGCATCGGCGACCTCGTGCGGGTGGTGCGCCCGAGCTTCGTGACGGCGGGCGACGTCATCCTGCGCAAGGGCGAGCGCGGGCGCTCGATGTACGTCATCGCCTCGGGCGAGGTGGAGGTGCTGCTCGGTGAGGGTCGCGCGCCGGTCGTCCTCGGGCACGGCGACTTCTTCGGTGAGCTCGCCCTCCTCGAGCGGGTGACGCGCACCGCCACCGTGCGCGCGCGGAGCGACTGCCGGCTCCTCGAGCTCGAGTCCGACGACCTGCACGAGCTCATGCGGCGACACCCCGAGCTCGAGGCCGCCGTGCGCGAGATCGCCGCCGCGCGCATCGAGGCCTCGACGTAGCGCCGCACGACCGAGGAGGCGTGGTATGCCGGCCGCATGATCGACCACATCGGCCTCTCCGTCAGCGACCCCCAGGTCAGCCGGCCGTTCTACGAGCGCGCGCTCGCGCCCCTCGGCTACCAGCTGCTCCGCGAGATCCCCGCCCAGATCACCGGAGGGCGCGTCGTGCTCGGCTTCGGCGCGCCACCCAAGCCCGACTTCTGGGTCGCCGAGGGGACGCCGCAGACCCCGCGCCTGCACGTGGCCTTCCGCGCCGAGTCGCGCGCCGCGGTGGACGCGTTCTATGCGGCCGCGATCGCGGCGGGCGGCAAGGACAACGGCCCGCCGGGCCCGCGGCCCCAGTACCACGCGCACTACTACGCGGCGTTCGTGCTCGACCCGGACGGGCACAACATCGAGGCGGTCGTGCACACGCCCTGACGGAGGCGTCGAGCCCAGCCATCCCTTTCTGGGACTCACGTGTCGCGTCGTGGGACAGCGCGACCGCCCAGATCAGCCAGCGCTCTCCATCGATTGTCGGGTTCGGTTCACTCGATTGAACCGTATCGGCCATTCATCGGGGCGTCGGAGTGCCGTTGGATCGTGAGCTCACCGCGAGCGGACGAACCTGCGGACAAACCAGTGCAACCGCCCCTCTGCCCCTCGACCCCTGCCCTCGTGCTCCGAGGGTTCGGCGTCGCGTTCGGGCCCACCTCAATCCTCGAACAGCTCGATCTCGATGTGCCCGCGCGCGGGGCGTACACGCTGGTCGGCTCGGGGGGCGTCGGCAAGTCGACGCTGCTCCGGACGCTGGCCGGGCACAACGACGCGCAACCCGCCCTGCGCACGTGGGGTGGCGTGGAATACGAGGGCCGCGCCCTCGAGGACGGCCCGCGCCCGAGCCTCGTCGCCCAGAACGCGCGCCTCCTGATGGCGACGATCGCCGAGAACGTGGCCTTCGGCCTCCCCGATCGCCAGCGCCTCACGCCGCTCGAGCAACGGATCTCGGTGCGGACCGCGCTCGAGCGGCACGGCCTCCCGGAGCTCGCGGGCGCGCTCGACACGAGCGTCGTCGACCTGCCCCTCGGCGTGCAGCGTCGCCTCGCGGTGGTACGGACCGTGCTCGCGGAGCCGGCACTCTTGATGCTGGACGAACCCACCGTCGGTCTCGGGGACGCGGACAAGGCGCTCCTCCTCGACCTGCTCGCGACCGAGTGCGAGCGCCGCGCGCTCCTGCTCGTGACCCACGACCGGGGGACGGCCCTCGCGCTCGGGGGGCGCGTGGCGCTGCTCGCCGGGGGAAGGGTCGTCGAGACGGGACCGACCGCGGAGTTCTTCCGCGCGCCCACGACCGCGCTCGGACGGCTCTTCGTCGAGACGGGCACCTGCTACCTCACGAGCGCGACGACCGACGCCGAGGTCGAGGCCGAGCCCGCGGACTCGATCGCTCCGATCGACGCGCCGTGCGCCCCACCGCGCCCACCGCCCCGCGCCCCGCGCTCGCTGCACTGGGTCCTGCCACAGCGCCTCGCCGGGTTGCCGCGACCGGGGCTCCTCGAGGACGTGGACGACGACCTCGCGGGGCTCGTGTGGCTGGGCATCGATCTCCTGGTCAACCTCGAGGAGACCGAGACGGTGCCCGCCGCCGCGCTGGCCGCGGCCGGGATCGAGGGGATCCATCGGCCCATCGACGACATGAAGGCCCCGACCACGGCCGCGGCCCTCGAGCTCTGCGCGCTCGTCGAGCGGGCCATCCGCGACGGGCGACGCGTGGCGTTCCACTGTCGCGCCGGCCTCGGGCGCACGGGCACGATGCTCGCCGCGTATCTGATCCACACCGGACTCGAAGCCCTCGACGCGCTCGAGCGCGTCCGCCGGCTCCAGCCTCGCTTCGTCCAGTCGAGCGCGCAGCTCGACTTCCTGTCCGAGTTCGAACGAGCCGTCGCGCACCAGCGGCGGCTCGAAGGCCCCATCGTCCGTAGCACCATCGAAAGGAAATCCATCGAATGTCTCTCGACAAAGCCCTGAACGCCGCCCAGTCCTCCGTCCCCGAGTGTGTCGCCGCCGGATACGTCGACATGAGCACGGGGATGCTGCTGGGGGTCAAGACCGTCGACTCTCATCCGTCCGAGGTCCTCGACCTCGTCGCGGCCGCGACCGCAGACATGTTCCAGGGCACCAACGTGGTCGCCATCGAGAAGATGTTCAAGAAGTCCCGTGGCCTCGCCGCCGACAACGTCCACTACTTCCAGGAGATGCTGGTGTTCAGCACCAACCTCATCCACGTGTTCCTCCGCGGGAAGAAGAACCACGACCACGCGCTCGTGCTCGTCTGCCGCGCCTCGGCCAACGTGGGCATGGTCATCGCCAAGTCCCGCATGGTGCTCTCGTCCGTCGAAGCCGCGATGTGAGCCATGGCCGCCGCTCGCGCCGACACCACCCCCTACGCCACGGCCCTCGCGGCCGGCTGGCTCGGGCGGACTCGTCAGCTCATGGCCGACGGGCTCGGGATCTGCGTGACGGACTACGAGCTCGACGAGGGCGAGGCGCTGTCTCCCCTCGTCGAGCGCGTACGCGGCCTGGTCGGCCCCGCGCTCGAACTCCTCCAGGAGGTCGCGACCTGCCTCGACGGCGAGGCACCGGCGTCCATGGCGGACGTCGATCTGTTCGGGGAGATGGAGCGGCGGCTCGACCAGCAGGGTGACCTCGAGGTCCGCATCTCCGGCATCGCGTTCATCGCGCGGGGGGTGCTCCAGAGCCGGCGACGGGAGCTCGCGGAGCTCGCCGCCCCGCTGCGCACCTGGGACGTGGTGACCATGTGCTCGCGCGCCACGCGCGAGGCCCACAAATCGTTGAGCGCGCTCGAGATCGCGCTGTGCGAGCTCACCGGCTCGACCCCGAGCGACACGTACTCGACCGAGCGAGAGGTCGCCCTCAAGACCCGTCGGGCTTACACGCGGTTCCGCGCCGACGTGCTCAGCCTCTCGAAGGGCAAGACCCTGGTGGCGCGGCTGCGCTTCGCCGGCACCGCGATCGCCAAGCTGGTGGGCCGCAGCGTCTACACCCTCGCGCGGGTGCACGACCGGTGGATGGTGCGCCGGCTGCAGTCCCAGATCCGCACCTGGCTGGCCGCGGCCGCGAGCGAAGGCGAGAGCCTCGGCGAGGAGCGGACGGTCGAAGGAGAGCGCCTCCTGCAGGAGATCGCCAACGTCAGCGAGCTGATGATGCAGATCAACCAGCGCGCCGAGCTGCGCAGCCACGACCTCGAGCAGGTGGACCGGCTGCGGGAGGCGCTCGACGAGAAGGCCTCGTTCGCGACGCTGGACGCGCTGCGTGGATCGCTGCTCGGGCGCAGCTTCTCGCTCGACGCCCTCGACGCGGCGAGCCCCTCGTCCGCATGGCTCGAAGCCGTCGCGACGATCCGGGAGGAGCTCGGCGTGCTGGCGAGCACCGCTCCCCCGCCGCGCACCACCTGGACCACGCCGCCGACGACGGTGGACGTCGACTGGAGCGAGCTTTGAACGGGGTCGAAGGCGCCCTCCACCTCGACGCGGCGGGGAACAGCCGCGCGCTCTTCGGGTTCGACGGGCCTCGTGGCCGACGGCTCGCCGACCGCGTCGCGGTGCTGGTGGCGGCGCAGCGAAGGCTCGGCGAGGTGGAGGGGCTCGGCGAGGCCCGACACGGGATCCTCACCTTCGAGCGGCAGGTCATCGCCTGGGTCTCTTGCCCCGACGGCGTCGTCGTCACGCTCGGCAACCCTGGGGCGAGCCCCGGCCTCGTGCTCAGCCACGCGAGCCGCCTCGCGAGCGAGGAGCCCCGCGGTGACTGAGCGCAGGGGCTTCCTGGATCGACTGCTCGGCGACGAGGAGCCCTCGATCGAGACCCTCCGCAAGGAGGTCGCGCGGCAGAGCGAACGCGCGGCCCTGGCCGAACAGGGGCTCGAACGCGCACAGGCCGCGCTCCGCAACACCCGTGACGAGCTCGCGACGGCGCGCGCCATCCTCGGTCGCGAGCAGAAAGAGGCGCGCACCCAGCGCGAGCGCGCCCAGTCGCTCGAGAGCTCGGCGCTCGAGCTCCGCGCCGCCCTCGACGTGCTCACCGACGTGGTCGCCGAGCTCTCGGCCCGCGATCTCGATCTCCTCGGGCCCGGCATCGTCCAGGCCCTCGGCTTCCGCCCACTGCCCCTCCCCACCCTCGCGGCGGTGCTGATCCGGCTCGGCCTGGTGGTCTCCATCGAGGCGGAGCCCGACCGACTGATCTTCGCCGCCTCCCCCGAGACCCACGCGCGCCCGGGCCTCGCGCGCCTGCTCGCGCACCTGATCGCCGCCACGCGCGGCATGCGGGTGCGCGGCGCGGAGGAGGACGGCTTCACGCTCACCCTGCACCTCGAACCGATGGAGGAACGATGACCGAGCCCACCCGCCGCGCCGCGGACGCGCGCCAGAACCCCGAGCTGTGGGCTGCCCTCGAGCAAGGCCGCCTCCTGCGCGCCATCCTCGAGGACTTCTACGAAGAGGTGTTCGTCGACCCGGTGATCGGCGTTTTCTTCGCGAACACCACCAAGGAGTGGGTGATCGACCACCAGTACGCCTTCCTCGCCCAGGCCTGGACCGGCGAGAAGCAGTATTTCGGCGACCGTCCGCGCAACGCCCACCACTGGATGGTGATCTCGGACGAGCAGTTCGACCACCGGGAGGCGCTGCTGCTCCGGTGCCTCCGCCGCCACGGGCTCGCCGAGCCCCACGTCGAGGCCTGGCGCACGCTCGACGAGTCGTTCCGCAGCCACATCGTCAAGGAGCGTCCCTTCGCCAAGAAGCGCGCGGGCAAGGCGCTGCCCCTCGACGGCTTCGAGTCGCTGGTGCTCTCCGCGGGAGGCATGTGCGACGGCTGCCAGGGTGAGATCGGCCGCGACGTGACCGCCCACTACCACGTCCGTACCGGCCGCACGCTCTGCGGCGACTGTCTCCCCACCGGGCACTGACGCCACCCGCGGAGCGGACTATGTCCGCAGGTCGATGCGGCGTCGTGAGGTCCTCGGAGTGCTCGTGGGGTCGGCCGCCACGGCGTGCGCGCGCGCGGTCGCGCGGCC
>CAZUZY010000215.1:0-14198 GCA_964624885.1 uncultured Polyangiales bacterium
GCGGAGGCGCCGCGCGAGCCGGTCGCGACCGACCTCGCCCCGCTGCGCGCCGACGGCGAGATGGCCGCGCGCCTCGCGAAGGGCCTGACCTTCGAGCCCGGTTCGACCGCGTTCGTCGCGCGCTCGGCGTCTGGACGCATCGAGGCACCGCGCACCGCGGATCTCCCCCTCGTCGTGCAAGGCGCCCGCACGTTCGCCGTGGATCTCGCCGGCGCAGCGAAGGTCGCCCCCACGATGGAGGGCGGAGCGCTCGTGTACCGCGACGCCTATCCTTCGACCGACGCGGTGGTCGTCGCTGCGAGCGACGGCACCGTGGAGGTGGCGTGGATCGCCCGCGACGCGCGCGCGCCGCGGAGCTTCTCTCTCCGCCTGCCGAGCGCGCTCCGACCCCGCGTCGAGGGCAGCGCGGTGCTCCTCACCGACGAGCAGGGGGCCACCGTCGCCGGGCTGCGTCCCGCGCACGCGCGCGACCACGCCGGTCGTCGGTTCGCGCTCACCCCGCGCGTCGAGGGGTCGACCTACACCCTCGAGGTCCCGGGCGACGCCGTGTTCCCCGTCGCCATCGATCCGGTCCTCGAGACGTTCTCCTGGACCAAGCTCCCCGGCTTCGTGCCGGTCCGTACCCAGGTCAGCGCCGCCGAGCTCGGGGGCAAGGTGGTGGCGGTCGGCGCGGCGGGCGACACGTGGACCTGGAGCCCCACCAGCGGCTGGGCCGACACCGGCGCGCGGAGCGTGCTCGCGGGCAACGGGTGCAACGACATGGCGGAGCTCGGGGGCAAGCTCGTCCGGCTCGGCAACACCTTCGTGACCTGGTTCTTCGACGGGACCAGCTGGAGCGCGATCGGGATCTCTCCCGCGCCGAGCCCGCGCACGTGCGCGGCGATGGCCTCGACCGGCAGCAAGATCATCCTGTTCGGCGGCGTGCGCGCGGCCGATCTCGCCCTGCTGAACGACACCTGGGAGTTCGACGGCACGAAGTGGACCGAGCTCTCGCCGACCAAGGTCCCCAACTACGACTACAAGCCCCAGCTGATGGCGAGCGGCAGCCGTCCGATCCTGCGCGCCAACAACGAGACGTTCCAGTGGAGCGGCACCAACTGGATCCAGGTCGGCGCCTACCAGGCGGTGAACGGCACGGTGGGTGTGAGCCGCGGCGGCACCCCGACCATCGTCGACGTCGCCGGGGGCGGCGTCTGGGAGTTCGGCGGCAGCGCGTGGGCCCTGCGCGCCATCGCGGGGAGCCCGCCGAGCGTGAAGGGGGTGAGCGGCGTGGGCAACCACCTGCTGGTCTTCAACGACGGCGACCCGACCACCGGCAGCCACGAGACCTGGGACTTCGATGGCACGGCCTTCACCAAGACCGCGCAGCTCTCGATCCCACCCTCGAACGGCGTGGTCGCCTACGGCGCCGGCAAGATCGTGGCCGAGGGGCCGCTCGGCACCTGGGAGTGGGCCGGCAGCCGCTGGACCCGCAAGACCACGGTCGATCCGGGGGCGGGGCTCTACGCGGGAGCGCTGTATGGCCTCGACGACCGCGCGGCGCACGTCGACTTCAGCGCGCAGAACTGGAAGGACTGGGACGGCACGAGCTGGACGTCGCGGACGCTCACCGTATGGCCCGCCGCGCGCGGCGACTTCGCCGCCGTGGGCCTCGGGACCAAGGTGCTGCTCCAGGGCGGCGGCTACAACGACGGGAGCGGCTACGTCTCGACCGCCGAGACCTGGGAGTGCAGCTCCGCGACGTGCGCCGTCAAGCCCACCACCGTCACGCCCACCGCGTTCCGCGGGGTGATGGCGCGCCACGGCACGGGCGTGACGCTGGCTCGCGTCGGGCGCTGGTGGTACGGCGCGATCGGAACGGTCTGGACCTGGACGGGGACCGACTGGGCGGCCAAGTCCCCCGTCCTCGAGCCGCCGTACCTGTACGGCAACCAGTTCGTGAACCTGGGCGGCCGCGCGCTCTACTACGGCAGCACGACGCCTGACTCGGTGAACGACGTGGCGTGGACGTGGGACGGCGCCGCCTGGGCGAAGATCGTCCCGTCGACGCCCGTGCCCAACGGCACCCTCGTGCTCCAGGGTGGCGCGCCGCTGGTCGTCGATCAGGGCGCCATGTGGAAGGGCGTGCTGCTCGGCGCCAAGGGCGGCGACTGCACCGTCGGCGGCGACTGCTTCTCGGGCCTGTGCGTCGACGGCAAGTGCTGCGACGGGGCGTGCACGGGCCAGTGCGAGGCCTGCAACGTCGCGGGCAAGGAGGGCACCTGCTCTCCGGTCACGGGCGCGCCCGTCGGCGCCCGCACGGCGTGCACCGCCACCCCGACCGCGTGTGGCCTCGCGTGCGACGGGGCCAATCGCACCGCGTGCGCGCTCCCCAAGTCGGGCACCGCGTGTGGCGCCCCCAAGTGCAAGGACGGCATCGCGGCCCTCGCCGGCACCTGCGACGGCGCGGGCGCCTGCGTGTCCGGGACCAAGACCTGCGCGCCGTTCCGCTGCGCGGGCGACGCCTGCGCGACGACCTGCACCGTCGACTACGACTGCGACCCGAGCGCGTACTGCGAGGCGGGCGCGTGCGTGGCCAAGAAGAAGGCGGGCGACCCGGCCACCGAGGGCCGCACGTGCGCGACCGGCTTCGCCGCCGACGGCGTGTGCTGCAACACCGCCTGCACCGGCGTGTGCGAGGCCTGCGACGCCGACGCGACCAAGGGCACCTGCACCCCGCGCGCGGGCGCGGCCAAGCACGGTGCCTGCCCGAAGCCCGCGAGCACCGATCCGTGCGTCGCCACCACCTGCGACGGCAAGGTGGGCAACGTGTGCGCGGCCTACCCCGGCCCCGAGGTCTCCTGCGGCACGGCGGGCTGCACCGACGGCGTCGAGCGGCACGCGGTGAGCTGCGCCGGGGTCGGCGCGTGCCCGATCCCCGAGACCAAGAAGTGCGCGCCCTACCTGTGCGGCGCCACCACCTGCCTCACGGCGTGCACCGACGACAAGCAGTGCGCCCCGGGCAACCGGTGCAAGGACGGCAAGTGCGTCTCGAGCTCGACCTGCGAGGGCGATCACTTCGTCGTGAGCCCGTCGGGTACCAAGACCAACTGCGCGCCGTTCCGCTGCGCCGACGGGGCGTGCGTCGAGAAGTGCACCGACAGCACGACCTGCCTCGCCGGCTACGCGTGCGACACCAGCACCGGCAAGTGCGCCCCCGCGAGCGCGCCCGTAGCCGAGGACGGCGGCTGTTCCGTGCGCCGCGGCGCGAGCCCGGCCGCCCCGCTCGCCTTCGCGCTCGCGCTGCTCCTCCTCGCCCGTCGCCGCCGCGTCAGGTAGGCGGGGGCGGGAGGATCGACTGGGTGCGGAGGGTCTGCGCGATGGCGAGGAAGGCCTTCTCGTCGGCCACCTTCCCGGCGTCGCGCAGCACGTCGATCAGGTCGAGCACGTAGGGGAGGGCGCGCCGCGGCGTGCCGCCGTGGTTCGCGTCGACGAGCAGCACCGCGCGCCGGCAGCAGTACTCGGCGGCGTCGAGGTTCGCGACGTGGCGGTACGCGCGCCCGAGCAGGCGCAGGAGCGGCGCGAGCCCGCTCGACTCGATGCCCTCCAGCTGGGCGCGCAGGCGCACGGCGCGCTCGAAGCAGCGAAGGGCGTCGTACCAGCGCGCCTCCTGCTCGTAGAGCTCACCGAGCGCGACCAGCTCCTCGACCATGTGGGGCAGGTGCTCCGGCCCCGCGCCGTGCAGCACCACGAGCGCCCGCTTGAGCACCTCCTCGCTGTGCGCGAGGTCGCGCGCGCCGTCGTGTCGGAGGTCGTGGTAGAGGTGATAGAGGTGATCCATCGAGTCGGCGATCTCGGGCGCCTGCGCGCCGAGCGCGGTCTCGCGTAGCCGCAGGCCGTTCACGAACGCCTGCTCGGCGTGGGTGAGGTCGCCGAGCTTCTCGTAGGCGATCCCCATCCAGTCGAGCACCTCGGCCGCGCGGCGCCGCTCGGCCTCGTGCGGCGCGAGTGCCTTGTAGGCCGCGGCGAGCGGGTCGAAGGCCTCCTTGGTCTTGTCGAGCCGCACGAGCACCTCTCCGAGGGTCGCGAGCCCCCGCGCGGCATCGACGCTGCCCTCTCCGTGCAGCTTCACGAAGTCGGCCAGCGCCTCGCGCGCGAGGGCCTCGGCCTCGTCGTTCTTCTTCGCGCGGAGCAGGGTTCGGCAACCCTCGACGGCGTCTTGGACGTGGGTCATGGGAGCGAACAGAGCAATCGTCCTGCCAGGGATGGCTGCGGGTGCGTCGCCCGCAGATTCTCGACCGGGGTCGCGCACACCTTGCGCCGAGCGAGGCGATTGCGGGGCCGCGCGTGGTGGCGCTCGCCCACACGACCCGGTCCTCTCGGGCGCGACGCTTGCACACGGGGGCCCCCATGGCTGCAGAACTCGTCACGCTCGACGGCAACACGGCCGTCGCCGACGTCGCGTACCGCCTCTCCGAAGTCATCGCCATCTACCCCATCACCCCCTCCTCGACGATGGGTGAGCTGAGCGACGAGTGGGCCGCGCACCACCGCCTCAACGTGTGGGGCACGATCCCCAACGTCACCGAGATGCAGTCCGAGGCCGGCGCGGCCGGCGCGGTGCACGGTGCGCTGCAGGCGGGCGCGCTCGCGACGACGTTCACCGCGTCGCAGGGGCTCCTCCTGATGATCCCCAACATGCTGAAGATCGCGGGGGAGCTCACCCCGTTCTGCATGCACGTGTCGGCGCGCACCCTCGCGACCCACGCGCTCTCGATCTTCGGCGACCACTCCGACGTGATGGCCTGCCGCATGACCGGCTTCGCCATGCTGTGCTCGAACTCGGTGCAGGAGGCGCACGACCTCGCGCTGATCGCCCACGTGACGACCCTGCGGGCGCGGGTGCCGTTCCTGCACTTCTTCGACGGGTTCCGCACCTCGCACGAGGTCACCAAGATCAGCATGCTCGCCGACGACGACCTGCGGGCGCTGCTCGACGAGGACGCCGTGCTCGCCCACCACGCTCGCGCGCTCACCCCCGACCACCCCGTGCTGCGCGGCACCGCGCAGAACCCCGACGCGTTCTTCCAGGCCCGCGAGGCGTGCAACAAGTACCATGACGCGGTGCCGGGCCTCGTGCAGGCGGCCATGGACGCCTTCGCCGCGCGCACCGGGCGCGCTTACCGCCTGTTCGACTACGTCGGTCACCCCGAGGCAGACCGCGTGATCGTGATGATGGGGTCGGGCGCCGAGACGGTGGAGGAGACCCTCGCCTACCTCAACGCCAAGGGCGCGCGCCTCGGCCTCTTGAAGGTGCGGCTGTTCCGCCCGTTCTCGCTGCGCGACTTCGCGGCGGCGCTGCCGAAGACCACCCGGTCGATCGCCGTGCTCGATCGCACCAAGGAGCCCGGCGCGGTCGGCGAGCCGCTGTTCCAGGACGTGGTCACTGCGCTGGTCGAGGCCCAGACCGACGGCGCGTGGAGCGGCGCGCTCCCCCGCGTGATCGGCGGGCGCTACGGCCTCTCGTCGAAGGAGTTCACCCCGGCCATGGTGCGGGCCGTCTACGACGAGCTCGAGAAGCCCGCGCCCAAGCGCCGCTTCACGGTGGGCATCCGCGACGACGTCACCCACCTGAGCCTCGCCTACGACCCCACCTTCGACATCGAGCCCGACGACGTGGTGCGCGCGGTGTTCTGGGGTCTCGGCGCGGACGGCACCGTGGGCGCCAACAAGAACTCCATCAAGATCATCGGCGAGGAGACCGACCGCTACCCGCAGGGGTACTTCGTCTACGACTCCAAGAAGTCGGGGGCCATCACCGTCTCCCACGTGCGCTTCGGGCCGCGGCCGATCAAGTCGGAGTACCTGATCTCGCGAGCGAGCTTCGTCGCTGTGCACCAGTGGAGCTTCCTCGAGCGCTACGACGTGCTCGAGCAGGCGCAGCCCGGCGCCACGCTCCTCCTCAACTCGCCGCTCGCGCCCGCCGAGGTGTGGGACGCCCTCCCGCGCGAGCTGCAGGAGGAGATCCTCGCGAAGAAGATCGAGGTCTACACCATCGACGCCCTCTCGGTGGCGCGCAGCGTCGGCATGGGCGGTCGCATCAACACCCTGATGCAGACCTGCTTCTTCGCCCTCGCCAAGATCTTCCCGCGCGAGGAGGCCATCGGCTACATCAAGCGCGCGATCGAGAAGAGCTACAAGGCCAAGGGCAAGGAGGTGGTGGCGAAGAACTTCGCCGCCGTCGACGCCGCGCTCTCGCACCTCTACCCGGTGCCCGTCCCCGCCACGGTGACCAGCACGCGGCGCAAGCCCCCGATCGTCGCGCCGAACGCCCCCGACTTCGTGCAGCGGGTCACCGCGATGATGCTCGGCAACAAGGGCGACCTGCTCCCGGTGAGCGCGTTCCCGCCCGACGGCACCTGGCCCACCGGCACGGCCAAGTGGGAGAAGCGCAACATCGCGGTCGACATCCCCGTGTGGGACGAGAAGATCTGCATCCAGTGCAACAAGTGCGCGATGGTGTGCCCGCACGCCGCGATCCGCGTGAAGGCCTACGACCAGGCGCTGCTCGCGAAGAAGCCCGCCTCCTTCAAGTCGGTCCCCTACAAGGGCGCCGAGTTCAAGGGCGACGCGTACACCGTGCAGATCGCCCCCGAGGACTGCACCGGCTGTACGCTGTGCGTCGAGGTCTGCCCCGCCAAGGACAAGGCCAACCCGCGCCACAAGTCGCTCGAGATGGCGCCGCAGGCTCCGCTCCGCGCCCCCGAGGCCGACAACTACCAGTTCTTCCTCGATCTCCCCGAGGCCAAGCGCACCAAGGTGTCGCTCGACGTCAAGGGCGCGCAGTTCTTCGAGCCGCTCTTCGAGTACTCGGGCGCGTGCTCCGGCTGCGGCGAGACCCCCTACATCAAGCTGGTCACGCAGCTGTTCGGCGACCGCACCTTGATCGCCAACGCCACCGGGTGCTCGTCGATCTACGGCGGCAACCTCCCGACCACGCCGTACACGACCAACCGCGACGGCCGCGGCCCCGCGTGGGCCAACTCGCTGTTCGAGGACAACGCCGAGTTCGGCCTCGGTCTGCGCCTCGCGGTCGACAAGCACGCCGAGCAGGCGCGCGAGCTCTTGCAGACGCTCGGCGGCACGGTCGGCGGCGAGCTGGTCACCGCGCTCCTCGGCGCCGACATGAGCGACGAGGCGGGCATCGAGGCCCAGCGCGCCCGGGTGGTCGAGCTGCAGCGCAAGCTCGCCGCCTCGACCGACCTCTCCGCGCGCCGCCTCTCCGCGCTCGCCGAGTACCTCGTGCGCAAGAGCGTCTGGATCGTCGGCGGGGACGGCTGGGCCTACGACATCGGCTTCGGCGGCCTCGACCACGTGATCGCCTCGGGCAAGGACGTGAACCTCCTCGTGCTCGACACCGAGGTCTACTCCAACACCGGCGGTCAGCAGTCCAAGTCCACCCCGCGCGGCGCGGCCGCCAAGTTCGCGGTCAGCGGCAAGGACGGCCAGAAGAAGGACCTCGGCATGCTCGCCATGACCTACGGCAACGTCTACGTCGCGCGCATCGCGTTCGGCGCCAAGGACGTGCAGACGGTCAAGGCGCTCCTCGAGGCCGAGGCCTATCCGGGGCCCTCGCTGGTCATCGCCTACTCGCACTGCATCGCCCACGGGTACGACATGGCCCAGGGCACCCAGCAGCAGCGGCGCGCGGTCGAGACCGGCTACTGGCCGCTCTACCGGTTCGATCCCCGCAAGCGCCTCGAGGGCGAGAGCCCGCTCAAGCTCGACTCGGCGGCCCCCAAGGGCAAGCTGGTCGACTTCGCCCGCAACGAGACCCGCTTCCGCGTGGTCGAGCAGCAGGACCCCGAGCGGTTCCGCGCCCTCGCGGCGGCCGCCCAGGACGACATCCACACCCGCTGGGCCACCTACGAGAGCCTCGCCAAGGCCATGACCCCGACCCCCGTCGTCCTCGACGGCGCCGCCGACAAGCCCGGGTCCAAGGAGCACTGAGATGGATCTCTCTACCCGCTATCTGGGCCTCGACCTCGCCCACCCGTTCATGCCCGGCGCTTCGCCGCTCGCCGACGACCTCGACTCCGTGCGTCGCGTGGAGGACGCCGGCGCCGCCGCCATCGTGATGCGCTCGCTGTTCGAGGAGCAGATCCTCCGCGAGCGGGGGCGCACCCAGCACGATCTCGAGTCGCACACCGACGCCTACGCCGAGGCGAGCTCGTTCTTCCCCAAGAAGGGCGAGTTCCACCTCGGGCCGCACGAGTACCTGGAGCAGCTCCGGCGCATCAAGGGCGCGGTGGCGGTGCCGGTCATCGCCTCGCTCAACGGCCACAGCGCCGAGGGGTGGCTCGACTACGCGAAGCTCATCGAGCAGGCCGGCGCCGACGCGCTCGAGCTCAACGTCTACCACGTGGCCACCGACCCCGACGAGAGCGCGGAGCAGGTCGATCGACGGGTGCTCGACATCGTCGCGCGCGTGAAGAGCTCGGTGAAGCTGCCGCTCGCGGTCAAGCTCTCGCCGTTCCACTCGGCGCTCGCCCACCTCGCCCGCGAGATCGAGCGAGCGGGGGCCAGCGCGCTCGTCCTCTTCAACCGCTTCTACCAGCCGGACATCGACCCCGAGCTGCTCGAGGCGGTGCCCCGGCTCGTGCTGTCGGACTCGCACGAGCTGCTCCTCCGGCTGCGCTGGCTCGCGGTGCTCTCCGGCCGCGCCAAGGTCGATCTCGCCTGCTCCGGCGGCGTCCACACCGGCATCGACGCCGTCAAGGCGCTCATGGCCGGCGCCACCGTGGTGCAGACGGTCTCGGCGCTGCTCCACGACGGGCCGCAGCGCCTGCGTGCGCTGCGCGAGGAGGTGGTGCGCTTCCTCGAGCAGCACGAGTACGAGTCGCTGGCCCAGCTCCGCGGCAACATGAACCTCGCCCGCTGCCCCGATCCGAGCGCCTTCGAGCGGGGGAACTACATGCGGGTGCTCCAGAGCTGGCGCTAGGCGAGCTCGGCGCGAGCGGCGGACGGCCCAGGTTCTCCCTTTACTTCGCAGCGAAGGGGGCCAACGATCGGACGCGGGAGTGCAGAACGACGACGTATCCGAGAGGGTGTCGCGCGACGTCCGGGAGCGGATGCTCGCGATCGGCGACCCGTTCCTGGTCTACGTCGCGCTGCCGCTCGCGGCGGCGGTGGCGACGCGCGAGCTCCTGCAGGGGCGCACCGCGATCCTGCCCTACGCGATCCTGCAGGTCGTCGCAGGGCTCGCGCTGTTCTTCCTGCGCCGCGCGTCCTCGCACCTCCGCGCGTGGGTGATCCTGATGTACGGCGTGGGGCTCGGCACCCTCGCGCTGGTCGCCTTCGGCCCGCTGCTCGGGGTGGGCGTCATCTACACGTGGACCGTCGTGGCGGCGGCGGGGCTCGTCGGTCGCAACGCGATGATCGTGACGCTGTCGCTGTCGCTGGTCTCGATGGCGGTGGTGGCCATCGGCAACGTGAAGGGCTGGCTCCCACCGCTCCCGGCCCGCGCACTGGATTTCGCGCGGGCCGAGCCCTGGCTGCGCTTCGCCGCGACCCTCGGCACCGCCGGGGCCGCGATCGGGCTCCTCACCAACCGCATCATCTGGACCCTGGAGAAGGCGCTCGGCGAGGCCACCGAGGCCCTCGAGCGCGAGCGGGTCGAGCGCACCGAGCGAGAGCGCGCCCAGGACGCGCTCGCCCGCGCGCAGCGGCTCGAGGCCGTCGGGCGCCTCGCGGCCGGTGTGGCCCACGACCTGAACAACTCCCTCGCCGTGGTGCTGTGCAACGCCGAGTCGCTCCGCACCCAGGACGCCGACGACCGCAGTCGGCTGCTCTCCGACCTGATCAACGCGGCGCGGAGCGCGGAGGAGACGACCCGCCAGCTCACCTTCCTCGGCCGCAAGGACACCGAGGCCGGCAAGAGCTGCGTGCCCTCGCTGGTGGTCGAGCAGCTCGTGCGGTCGGTGCAGCGCCTCCTTCCCCCAGGCATCGTCGTCGAGGTGCACGGGTCGAGCACGCGCGCGGTCCCGCTCTCGAACACGCGGCTCGAGCAGGTGCTGCTGAACCTCGTGCTCAACGCGCGCGACGCGATGCCCACGGGGGGCACCGTGCGGCTCTCGATCGAGGACCGCGGCGAGGAGCTGGTGCTGACGGTGGCCGACGACGGCGTCGGCATGGCGGAGGAGGTCCGCGACCGCGTGTTCGAGCCGTTCTTCACCACCAAGGAGCCGGGCCGCGGCATCGGGCTCGGCCTGTCGATGGTGCACGGGCTCGTGACCGAGGTGGGCGGCAAGGTCGACGTCGTCTCGGCGCCACGGGTGGGCACGACGTTCACGCTGACCCTGCCGGTGGTCACGCCCACGGCGACCGTGCCCTCGGAGCCCCGTCTGCCCACCGCGCGCCGCGCGCGGATCCTGCTGCTCGAGGACGAGCCGTTCGTGCTCCGGGCGATCCAGCGCGTGCTGCGCGCCGCGGGCCACGAGGTCACGTCGGCCGTCGACGGCACGGGCGCGGAGGAGGCGCTCGCGACGGTCGGCGAGTTCGACCTCCTGTTCACCGACGCGGTGGTGCCCGGCACGGACACGAGCTCGGTGATCGCGCAGTTCCGCGAGCGCCACCCGCGGGCGCCGGTGCTGGTGTGCTCGGGGTTCGTGCGCGAGGAGCTCGTGCGGCGCGGGATCCGGGCCGGCGAGTTCTTCTTCCTCAAGAAGCCGTTCGAGCCGGGCACCCTGCGCGCCGCGGTCGACGAGGCGCTGGGCGCGCCGCCCCCGCAATCGTAGCTTCGCCCGATGGCCTCGTCGGTGCTCGCCGTGGCGACCCGCGCCCTTCTCGACGCGTGCGAGCAGCTCGGGCACGACGTGGAGCCGGTCGTCTCCTCGCTCGGTCTGTCGCGGTCGGCGCTGGCCGAGCCCGACGCCCGCGTGCCCGTGGCGACGGCCGACGCGGTGTGGGTCGCGTGCAGCGCCGTCGCGCGCGATCCGGCGCTCGCCCTCCACGCCGCCGAGCTCGTCCCCGAGTCGGCGTTCCGGGTGCTCGACTACCTCGCGACCACCGGCGTCACCGTGGGCGCGGGGCTCGAGCGGGTGGCCGACTACTTCCGGATCGTCGATCCGCGCGGCGAGATCGTCGTGCGTCCGCGGGCCGACGACGTGGCCCTCGTGTTCCGGGGCAGCGCGGGGTTGCCCGTCCCCGCCCCCGCGCAAGAGTTCACGCTGGGGCTCCTCTGGCTCCGCGCGCGCGCGGCGGTCGAGACGTCGTGGGAGCCCACCGAGATCGCCTTCACGTTCGCCGCGCCCGTCGACCCGGCGGAGCACCAACGGGTGTTCGGGGTCGCGCCCCGGTTCGCGGCCGACGAGGCCGTGCTCGCGCTGCCGCGTGCGGTGTGGGACGCCGCCCCGCGCCGCGCGGATCGCGCCCTGTTCGCGGTGCTCGACCAGCACGCGCGCATGCTCGCCGCGGCGACGCCGCAGGGCTCGCTGCTCGCCGAGCAGGTGCGCCAGGCGATCGAGGAGACCCTGGTCGACGGCACGGCGCCCCTCGCGAGCGTCGCGCGCCGCCTCGCGACGAGCGAGCGGTCGCTGCAGCGCGCCCTCGAGGCGGAGGGCCTCACGTTCCTCGAGATGCTCGACGCCGTGCGGAGGAGCCGGGCCGAGGCCCTCCTCCGCGCGGGCGTCTCGCTGGTCGAGATCAGCTTCCTCGTGGGGTTCTCCGAGCAGAGCGCGTTCACGCGCGCATTCAAGCGCTGGACCGGGACCACGCCGCGAGAGGCGCGCAAGCGCCTCGCGGTCTAGAACCGCTGCGTGACGCCCAAGAGGCCGTAGAGCGGGAGCCCCGCGACCGGCGTGAGTCGGTCGGAGGTGGCGAGGCCGATGCGCACCGTGACGTCGGTCGTGCTCGTGACCCCGAGGGCCGCGCGCACGCCGAGGCGCAGCGTGCCGCCGCCCCCCGCGACGAAGCCGCCCTCGGCGCCTGGATAGGCGAGCCGGCGGTAGGTGGCGGTCGGCGCGACGTGGGTCGCGAACGAGCGATCCCAGCTGGCTTCGAGCGCGACCATCCAGCGCGACGAGAAATACCCCGCGGCGAGCGAGGCCACCGCCGCGAGCTGGGTCATGCGCAGCAGCGTCGCCTCCACGCGCCGGACCTCCAGCGCGAGCCCCGGCTGCAGACCGAAGCCGTGCGACGAGAGCCACGCGGTCTGCGCGCCGGTCGCGAAGGCGAAGTCGCCGAGGCCCGGCGAGGAGGGGAGCAACAGGCGGCCGAGCACGAACAGGTCCGGTCGCGCCGCGTGGCCGGGGACCCTCCGCGCGTAGGCCGCCTCGAGCGCCGCCCCGCTGTCGAGGCCGGCGCCGAGGGCCACGAGGTTCGGCGCGTCGAGAGGCTTCGCGCCCGGGTTGACGACCTGCGCCGTCGCGGTGCGCGGCAGGAGCGCGAGCACGAGCGCCGCGCCGAGGGCCCAGCGAGCGGCGGTCACGGCTTCACCTCGGCGAGCGCGGCGCGGAAGTGGTCGCGGGCGAGCACGCGGATCTCGGGGGCCTTCACCCACTGCAGATCGTGCCCGGCGCCGGTGAGCCCGACGAGCCGCGCCTTCGGGTAGTGCGCGGCCAGCTGCTCCTGGTGCTCGCGGCGGATCAACGCGTTCTGGTCGCCGTGGACGAACAGCACCTCGCGGCGATACGCGGAGAGGTGCGTCGTCCAGTCGAAGTCGCCCGCCGAGGCCGGGAGACACCGCGACGCGACGCCGCCGGCGCGGAAGAACGGCTCGGGGTCCGACGTCGACTTGCCGAACGCCACGCTCGCCGACAGGAACATCGAGGCGGCGAGGAGGTCGGCGCGCGCGTGGTCGTCGGCCGTCAAGAAGCGCCCCGTGAAGAGGGCGTCGTTCTGGTCCTCGCCGAGCAGGTCGTGCGTGATCATCCGCTGGAAATACGCGGCGACCTCGCGGGAGGTGAATCCGCCCGGCTCGAGGAGGACGGCGGAGGTCACCCGCGAGGGGTGCGCGTCGATGAACCAGGTGGCGTACATCGCGCCCCACGAGTGTCCGAGGAACAGCACGGGGGCGCCGGCCGGTGCGTAGCGATCGACGAGGGCCTCGAGGTCGCCGAGGTAGCGCGCGCTGTCGACCTCTCCGCAGTCGTGTCGACGCGAGAGACCGCTGCCGCGCTGGTCCCACTGGACGACGAAGAACCCGTCGTCGGCGAGGGCGGTGAGGCGCGTCATCGAGCGGTGATCGCCGCCCGGTCCGCCGTGCAGCATCACGACGAGCGGGTCGCCCGGCTTGCCGTGGGTCGTGAGGTGCAGGCGGGTGCCGTTGAGCTCCACGGCCGGCAGCGAAGGGTCCTGGTCGACCGTGGGCGGCACGAGCGAGGAGTAGTCGGCGGTGCACGCGGACGCGGCGAGCACCAGGACGAGGGCGCAGAGTTCGTGGGTTCGATGCATGGGGACCTCCCACTGCGATGGATAGGACCCGACGAAGGTGCGCACTCGACCGGGGGCGCCGACGTTTTGACCGCGGGCGCCAGGGGGTCCTCGCCGCGCTGGCCCCGCCCCGTCGGCTCGGGCACCCTCGCGGGATGGCGAGCGTGATGGCGATCGTGAGCAAGGCGGTGTTCGAGCAGCTGGCGAAGCAGAACGGCGGCGCCGCGCTCGGCGTTCGGCTCGGCCTCGATCGCTACGGCAGCACGCACAAGGCGCTCGCGCCGCTCGCCGAGGGTGGCGCGCTGTTCGCGGTGACGGTGCGTCCCCCGAACGAGGCGCTGTGGCTGGTCGCGGTCCTGGAGCAGCCCACGCTCGGCGACGACGGGTGGCACGCCTCGGCGAGCACCGTCGCCGTCACCGACGTGACGCACCTGAAGGATCGGCTGCGGTTCGCCAACGGCAAAGGCCTCACCGCGGCGGCGGGGGCGCTCGGCATGTCGTTGCAGACGCCGCGCGCGCTGTCGGCGGAGGACGAGGCGCTGTTGCGCGCCGCTGTGGGTGTCGCGCCGCGCGCGTCGATGCCCGTGGCGTCGAAGCCCGCCGCATCGAAGCCCGCGGCGTCGAAGCCCGCGGCGTCGAAGCCCGCGGCGTCGAAGCCCGTCGCGCCGACGCCGGTGGAGCAGGTCTCGAAGCCCGCCTCGCCCTCGCCGCCGTCTCCGACCCCCTCGGGCTCGCGCGGAGGCCTGGCCGCGCTGGCCACCGCCGTGAAGGCCGGCGACGGCGTCGCC
>CAZUZY010000216.1:0-14168 GCA_964624885.1 uncultured Polyangiales bacterium
GGCGTGGAGCCTGCCGGGCCCTGCACCTTGGACTGCGCGATCAGCGCGGCGAGCGCTGCCTCGCCCCGGATGGCGCCGAGCGCCTCGGCGGCCTCGACGCGCACCCCCCAGAACTCCTTGGTGTCGGCCAGCGTGGCGGCGAGCGCGGCCACTGTCTTGGGCTCGTCGCGCTTGCCGAGCGCCTTGGCCGCGCGCCAGCGCACGCGCGGCCGCGACCCACTCGCGAGCTGGTCGCGCAGCAGGTCGCCCGGCGCCTCGACGTCGACGGTGGCGAGCAGATCGCCGTCCGGGTCGACCGCGACGTGCTTCGGGCGGGCGCCGACGAAGAGGAACGTGTCGCGCGCGGTGGTGAGCTGCACGGTCTCGCGGCGCACCTTGCCGGCGGCGTCGCGGATCTCGAGGACCAGGGGCCCCTCGTAGAGCTTGGTGAGCTCGTCGACCTTCTGGGTCTGGCGCACGGTGACCGTCGTGCCGTCGCCGGGCTCGTGCTCGATCTTCACGTGCAGCTCGGGGTGACCGCCACCGTGCACGTAGGCGTCGAACAGCCGATCGAGCGACCGCCCGCTCGCGGCCTCGAGGGCGCGCTGGAAGTCGCGGGTCTCGACGTTGCCGAGCGCGTGCTTCTTCAGATAGCTCTGCACGCCACCCCAGAACGCAGCGTCGCCGACGGCGCGGCGGAGCGCGTGCAGCACGAGCGCGCCCTTCTGGTAGAGGTGCCGGTCGAACAGCTCGATCGGGTACTCGTAGTCACGGCACACGATCGGGCGGCGGTAGCGACCGTCCTCGGCGAGGTAGATGTCGAGCTCGCCCTCGACGGCGTAGTCGTACTCGTCGCGGCCGCTGCCCTGCGGGTCGCTGCCCTCGTCCTTCCAGACGAGCTCCATGTAGGTGGCCCAGCCCTCGTTGAGCCAGCCCTCGCTCCAGTCGCGGCAGGTGACGTAGTCACCGAACCACTGGTGGGCCAGCTCGTGCGCGACGAGGCCGTCCATGTCCACGTCGATGGCGGCGCGCGCGTCGAGCAGGATGTGCTCGTACATGGTGGTGGCGGAGGTGTTCTCCATGCCGCCGAAGATGAAGTCGTGCACCACGATCTGGGCGTATTTCGGCCACGGATAGCGCACGCCCGTCTTGTTCTCGAAGAGCGCGATCATCTGCGGGGTGCGCGCGAACGTGCGGCGTCCGTCCTCGACGCGGTCCTTGGGCACGAGGTAGGTGACCGGCAGCTCGCTCTCGGCGGTGATCTCGGCGAACTCGCCGGCGGCCAGCGTGACCAGGTAGCTCGAGTGCGGCTGCTCCTGCTTCCAGTGGAACACGCCGCCGCCCTCGACGTCGCGGCGCGAGGCGAGCACGCCGTTGCCGAGCGCGTACCAGCCGTGCGGCACCCGCACCGTGAGCTCGGTCGTCTGCTTGACGTGGGGCTTGTCGTGGCAGGGGAACCAGTGGCGGGCGTCCTCGTCCTGGCACTGCGACCACACCTGCCGCGGGCGATCCTGCACGTGGTCGTCGGGGGCGAGGAAGTAGAGCCCGCGCTTGGGGGTCGCGCGGTAGGCGACGCTGATCTCGAACACCTGCTGGTCGGCCGGGACCTCGACCACCAGCACCTCGTCGTCGTAGGCGTGCTCGGCGCGACGACCGCCGAGGGTGACGGCGCGCAGCTCGAAGCCGACCGCGTCGAGCCGCACGCTCGTGGCCCGCGCGTCGACCCGCCGGAGGTGCAGGATGGCCGTGCCCTCGATCGACTTGTTCGGCACGTCGAGCGCCAGGTCGAGGGCGATGTGCTCGATGGCGAACGGGCGGTCGCGCTCGTAGACCCGCTTGGTGCCGGGGAGGGGGAACGGCCGGGCGCCGTGGCCCGGGGCCTGCTGTTCGACGTGTTGATCGCGGCAGCGGCAGAGCCCGGCGGCGTGGCGGAGCGAGGCGGCTAGGGTCATCGGGGCGCTGATTGGACCTTGCCGAACCTTGGCGCGCAAGATGATAGAACTCGGGGCCGGATGGCCGACCGCTCCCCCCTCGACACCGCCATGGAGCGGTACGCGCGCGGCGAGGACCGCGCGTTCGAGGAGGTGTACCGGCTGCTGGCCCCCCGGCTGCACGCCTTCTGCTTCCGTTTGACGCGTCGCAGGAGCGAGGCCGACGACCTGTTCCAGGAGGCCTGCCTCAAGCTCCACCGGTCCCGGAGCACCTACACGCCCAACGCGGCGGTCCTCTACTGGGCCTTCGCCATCGCCCGGTCGGTGCACCTCGACCGCCTGCGCTACCGAAAACGCCGACCGGAGGCGGTCGCCGAAACCGAGGCCGACGTGCGGACGTACACCCAGACGGAGGGCCCACAGGCGGCCTCTCCAGAGGCCCAAGCTCGAGCTCGCCAAGTGATGAACCTCATCGACCAGACCCTCGCCGGGCTCCCCGAGAGCCAGCGGACGGCGTACGTGCTGATCCGTGAGGAGGGCACGAGCGTGGCCGACGCGGCCGAGGTCCTCGGCGCCACCCCGACCGCGGTGAAGCTCCGCGCCCACCGCGCCTACGAGGCGATCCGGGAAGCCTTGCGTGCGGCCGGCCTGGCCCCGGAGGGCGAGTCGTGAACGAGATCCCCTTCCCCGAGGCCCTCCGGGCTCAGGTGCTGGAGCGCCTCGGCAAGGAGCCCCCGCCCCCACCGCGCTCCGGGGCGCGCTTCGTGCCGCTCGCGGCGGCGCTCGGCCTCCAGCTGGCGTTCGGCCTCGGCACCCTGCGCGCCAACTTCTGGCTGCTCGATCGGCGGGCGATCCTGGGGGTCTCGCTGTCGCTCGGCCTGCTCGCGCTCGCCACCCTCTCGGTCGTGCTCACCCCCGGGCGTCTCGGGCTCGGGGCGACGGTGGGCTGGCTGCGGCTCCTCGGCCTGCTGACGGCGCCGCTGTATGCGCTGTGCACCCTGCTCTGGCCACTCGGCACCTTCGACAAGGAGGTCGCGGCCTGGGGGTGCATGGTGGGCTCCGGAGTGCTCGGTCTGACGGTCGTGGCGGGGCTCGCCTTCGCGCTGCGGCGCGCCGTCCCGACGGCGATCGCGGCGCGCGCGGCGCTGATCGGGGCCACCGGCGGCGCGTGGGCGGGCTTCGCGATGCACCTGCACTGCCCGGCGTGCGATCGCTCCCACATCCTCTTCGGCCACGTCGTGCCCATCGTGTTGCTCGCCCTCGGCTCGGCGATCGTGCTCCCGCGGTGGCTGCGGCCCTGAGGCGCGGCCTCGTCGCGGCGCTCGGGGTTGTCGGGCCGGCACGCCCCGTCTACGGACGGGCCGAGTGACTACGGCCATCGCCGTCGAGCATCTCGTCAAGCGCTACGGCGTCCACGCCGCGGTCGACGACGTCTCGTTCGAGGTGCAGCGCGGCGAGGTGGTGGGCTTCCTCGGCCCGAACGGCGCCGGCAAGTCGACCACCCTGCGCATCCTCGTCGGCTTCCTCGGGCCCACCAGCGGCAGCGCGCGCATCGAGGGCCACGACGTGCAGGCCGATCCGCACGCCGCCAAGGCCGCGCTCGGGTACATGCCCGAGGCGGTGCCGCTCTACGGCGAGATGCGCGTCGCCGAGTACCTGCGCTTCCGCGCCGAGCTCAAGGGCGTGGGCCGCACCGCCCGCACCGCCGCCGTCGGCCGCGCGCTCGAGCTCGCCCGCGTGGTCGACGTGAAGGACACCCTCATCGACCACCTCTCCAAGGGCTACCGCCAGCGCGTGGGGCTCGCCGACGCCCTCGTGAGCAACCCGCGGGTGCTGGTCCTCGACGAGCCCACCGCGGGCATGGACCCGAACCAGATCCGCGACGTGCGCGACCTCATCAAGTCGCTCGGCGGCGAGCAGACGGTGCTCCTCTCGACCCACATCCTCCCCGAGGTCGAGGCCTCCTGCGGGCGCGTGGTGGTGATCGACAAGGGACGCCTCGTGGCCGAGGGCACGCCCGCCGAGCTCGGCGCGCTGCGGCGGCCCCCGCGCCTCGAGCTCTTGCTCCGCGGCGCCCCCGCCCGCGGGATCATCGCCGCCTCGCCGTTCGAGCTGGTGTCCGACCACGAAGAGGGCGACGCGCGCCGATTCGTGCTCGGCACCCCGGCCAAGGACGAGGACGCGGCCATCGAGACCCTGATCAGCGAGCTCGTCGGCGCGGGGGTCGGCGTGCGGTCGGTCGAGCGCGGCAAGGCCTCGCTCGAGGAGGTGTTCGCCTCGCTCACCCACGCCCACGAGCCCGTGACCGAGGCGCCCGCGACCGAGGAAGGCGGGGAGGCCGCATGAGGGGCTTCTGGCCGATCTTCAAGCGCGAGCTGTTCGCGTTCTTCGTCACGCCGCTCGCCTATGTGCTGATCCTGGCCTTTGTCTTCTGGCAGGGCCTGCACTTCTACTTGCTCGTGCGGTCGTTCGCGCAGGCCACCGAGGCCAGCATCGACCAGGGGCCGGTGCAGGCGTTCTTCGGCGGCGACGTCTTCTACTACCTGCCGCTCATCCTGATCTGCCCCGCGATCACCATGCGCCTGTTCGCCGAGGAGCGCCGCGCGGGCACGATCGAGACCCTGCTCACGACGCCGGTCGGCACCGCGGGCGTGGTGCTCGCCAAGTTCTGCGCGGCGATGGTCGCCTACGTGGCGATGTGGGCGCCGACCGTCCTCTACATCGTCGTGATGCGCAAGGCGGGCGACCTCGACTACCGCGTGGTCGCCACGAGCTACCTCGGCGTGTTCGGCATCGGCGCCCAGTACATCGCCATCGGCACCATGATGAGCGCGGTCGCTCGCTCGCAGCTGGTGGCCCTCATCCTCTCGACGGTGCTCATCCTCGGGTTCTTCCTGCTCGGCCTCGGCGAGTTCGTGCTCGACGAGGGCGCGACCCGCGAGCTCTGCGGCTACGTGTCCGTGTGGTCGCAGATGGGCGAGCTCTCCAAGGGCATCGTCGATCTGCGCCGCCTCACGCTGGACGCCACCCTGGTCGCCCTGCCGCTCTACACGACCACCCGGCTGGTCGACGCGTGGAGGTGGGGATGAACCCGCGCGAGCGTCGCCTCGCGGCGGCCAGCCTGTTCGCCGCGGCCCTCTGCGCGGTGTTCCTCAACGTGCTCGCGAACCGCCACTACCGGCGCTGGGACGCGACGCGCAACAAGCTCTACACGCTCTCCGAGCCCACGCTGTTCACGCTCGCCGCGCTCGACCGCGAGCCCGACCCGGTGGAGCTCTTCGTGTTCATCGGCGGCGGCGACCCGCTGCTCGGCACGGTCAAGCAGATGCTCACGGGTTACCAGGCCAAGGCGCCGCGGCAGCTCGTCGTCCGCTACCTCGATCCCGACCGCGACCGCGCGGAGCTGCTGCGCCTGCAGGCCGAGCTCGACGTGCACGTCGGCAAGGCCGAGAGCGGCCGCATCCTCTCCGACGCCCAGATCGTCGCCCGCCACGGCAAGCGCGTCTGGTACGTGAAGACCGACGACATGATCGTCCTCGACGAGGGCGACGACGCCAAGGTGAAGCCCCGCGTCGAGGGCGCGCTCACCGGCGCCATCCGCGCGGTGCTCTCCACCGACCGCCCCCGCGTCTGCTTCACGACCGGCCACCGCGAGGCCTCGATCGACGACCCGGGCAAGGACGGCCTCTCCACCCTCAAGAACACGCTCGCCAAGGACAACTACGCCCCCGAGTCGGTGGAGCTGCCGAAGAACGGCGCGCTGCTCAAGGGCTGCATGCTGGTCGCTGTCGTCGCGCCGCGCGAGCCGTTCGCGGCGGTGGATTCGCAGGCGGTGGTCGACGCGGTGGTCGGAGGCGCCTCGCTCCTGCTCTCGGCGCCACCCGAGATCGACCTCGAGAAGAAGGGGCTCGTGGCCCACGGCCTCGGCCCCATCGCGGCGCTCGGCGGCGTGCAGCTCGACGACGCGGTGAGCGTGGAGACCGAGCCCGCCCTGCGCGAGCCCTCGTCGCTCGGCCTCGTGTTCCGCGCCAAGGTCGGCGCGCACGCCACCACCGACGATCTCCGCAAGTTCGTCGAGTCGCGCGGCGGCGGCGAGGCCTACGTGCCGGTGATGTACGTGCGGCCGCTCCGCCGCACGAACGAGGGCGGCATCGCCTCCTCGGCGCTGCTGTTCTCGAGCGACAAGTCGTTCGCCCTGTTCGACATCGGCGCGTTCCTCACGAGCAAGCAGGAGCCCCAGAAGGGCGCCGGCGATCGCCAGGGCCCGCTGGATCTCGCCGCTGCCGCGGAGCGCCCGCGGCTCGCCGGGGCGACGCGTGGCCCGCGGGTCGTGGTGGTGGGCAGCTCGACGCCGTTCCTGAACCTGGCCTACGCGGACCCGACGCCCGCGATGACGTTCAGCCGCACGCTCGGCCTCCTCTGGGTCTCCTGGCTCGGAGCGCGGGCGCCGATCCTCGATCTGCCGCCCAAGGCGTCGGTGCAGGTGGCCATGCACCTCACGGAGGCGGACATCTCGAGCATCGGCCGCTATGTGCTGGTGTTCATGCCGGCCGCGACGCTGCTCCTCGGCGGCGCCGTGTGGATGCGCCGCCGGACCACCGAAGGCAAGCGCAAGCGCTAGCTCGGCGCGAGCGCGCGACGAGGTCGCCGGAAGCGGCGATCTGGATAAGCTCTCGGGGTGAGGCGGGGGCTCTTGATCCTGGGGCTGTGTCTCGCGACGGGCGGCGCGGAGGCGAAGCCCTGTCCGAAGGAGGTCGTCGCACCGCCCAAGGACGCGCGCGAGGCCTACCAGCGCGTGGTCGCGGACGCGGCGAAGCGGTTCGACCCGATCCCGGGCATGCTGGTGAAGACGCGGTACCCGCGCAGCGACGGCTCGGTCTCCAAGGACGACGCGGCGCGCGTGGCGCTCGGCAAGCGGTGGGACCGGGTGCTGATCGACTTCCCTGCCGAACAGGGCACCTTCGGACCGCTGATCGATGCGCAGAAGGCTCTGCTGCTCGACGTGATGCGGGTGGCCTTCGACAACCTCACCACCGCTCTCGATCCGGCGACCGAAGCCAAGCTCCAGGAGATCGAGGCCAAGGCGAGGGCGGTGCTGGCGCGGCCCGACGTGAGCCCCGAGGCAAAGACACAAGCGACGCTCCTGATCGAGAAGATCGCTTCCATCCGGACCAACACCAACAAGGCCTTCGATGATCTGAAGCAGCAGTGGAACGACGCCCACGATGCCGAGATGATCGCCGGCTACGTGCGCGCCTACGTCAATCGCGCGGACTTCCCTGCCGACAAGTCGGCGCTCGCCGGGCTCGTGCGCACGCGGCTCGCGTACTACGAGAAGCTCTTCGGACCCAAGGTGATGAAGGGGCACTGCGGGGCGGTCGGTGGCTTCGTCTACAAGCCCAAGATGTTCGCGGTGGCGCCGTGAGAGCCCGGTGGTGGCTGATCGTGATGGTTGCGCTCGCGGGTTCTCCGCGCCATGCGCAGGCGGCCCCCAAGACCATCGAGGAGGCGAACGCGCAGATCCTCGCCGACGCGATGGAGCGCTTCGACCTCGTGCCCGGCACGTTCCTGAAGGTCCCGCCGTACTGTTCGGCGATCCACACCGACGACCTCGCGCGAAGAAGCTACGCGCACGCTGGGACCAGATGCTCACCACCTTCCCGGCCGACGCGGCCCTCTACGCACCGATCGTCGAAGCACAGGACGCACTGTTGCTCGACGGCCTGCGCTCGGCCGTGCAGGCCTGCCGGCCCCTCGAACCAAAGACCGACGCTGCAATCCGCGACATCGAGGTGCGCGCCCTTCAGATGGTCGAAGACCCGGCCTATGGTGAGGACCGGCGGGCGACCGCGGGGGAGCTGCTCGAGAAGGCTGCCAAGATCCGCGCGGATGCGGCGCACGCGGTCGAGCCCCTGCGACGTGACTGGGAGGCGCAGAACGACCCCACCATGATCGCGGCCTACGTGCGCGCGTACGTGGGTCGCGCGAGCTTCCCGCCCGCCAAGGCAGCGCTCGTCGGTCTGGTCCGTGCGCGGCTCGCCTTCTACGAGGCCTCGCTGGGGGCGACCGAGATGAAGGCGCTCTCCGAGAAGGTGAAGGGCTTCAAGTACAGCAAGAAGATGTTCGCGCTCCCCTGACGGAACGAGCTCGGCCCGCCCTGATAGTCTCTCCCTATCGTGCCGCTCGCGCCGTTCCCGTTCACGCTCCGTCAGCTGCAGTACGTCGTCGCCGTCGCCGACCAGCGGAGCTTCCGCGGCGCCGCCGAGACCTGCCGCGTGGCCCAGCCCTCCCTCTCCGCGCAGGTCGCCGAGGTGGAGTCGCAGATCGGCCTGCAGCTGTTCGAGCGCGGTCACGGGCCCGTGCGGCTCACCGAGGGCGGCGCCGCGTTCGTGGAGCGCGCGCGCGCGGTGCTCCTCGGCGCGACCGCTCTCCGCGACGTGACCCAGACCTTGCGCGACCCGTTCCAGCGCACGCTGCGGCTCGGGGTCATCCCGACCGTGGCGCCGTACCTGCTGCCCGAGGCCGGGCCCACGCTGCGCAAGCAGTACCCGAAGCTCTCGCTGCACTGGACCGAGGACAAGACCGCGGTGCTGCTGCAGTCGCTCCACCACGGCGACCTCGACGCGGCCATCGTCGCCGCCGGGCCGGAGACCGGCGCGCTCCCGCAGGTGGTGCTCGGCAAGGATCCCTTCGTGTTCGCGGCCGCGCCGAGCCACCCGCTGGCCAGGCGCAAGAAGACCATCGAGGCCGCCGACCTCGACGGCGAGCGCGTGCTCCTGCTCGACGACGGGCACTGCTTCCGCGACCAGGCGCTCTCGTTCTGCGCGCGCAGCGGCGCGGAGGAGGCCGGCTACCGCGCGACCAGCCTGCAGACCCTCGTGCAGATGGCGGCGAGCGGCGACGCGGTCACCCTGCTCCCCCACCTGGCCGTCGCTGTCGAGAACCGGAGGGAGACGCTCGTCGTGCGCGCGTTCGGCCCGAAGGGACCCTCGCGCACGCTCTCGCTCGTGTGGCGCAAGTCGTCCGGCGCCACCGTCACGCTCGAGGCCGTCGGCGCCGCCCTGCAGCAAGCCGTCCGCAAGTTCCTGCGCTGATAGTCCCAGACTATCGACTCCATCGAGACGATGTCTTGGTGCTCTCGCTCGGCGAGCCGTACCTGATCCCTGTCCCCCCAAACGACAGGAGAACGAGACCATGTCCGAGAAGCCCGCGAGCAAGTGTCCGATGTCGGGCGCCCACACGTCGATCGGCGCCGCGTCCAACCAGGCCTGGTGGCCGAAGCAGCTGAACCTGCGGATCCTGCACCAGCACCCGAAGGCGGCCGACCCGTACGGCGAGCTCGACTACGCGAAGGAGTTCGAGACCCTCGACTTCGACGCGCTCGCCAAGGACGTCGATGCCCTCATGACCCAGTCGCAGGACTGGTGGCCCGCCGACTACGGCCACTACGGCCCGCTGTTCGTGCGCATGACCTGGCACGCGGCCGGCACCTACCGCATCGCCGACGGCCGCGGCGGCGCGGGCACCGGCGCCCAGCGCTTCGCCCCGCTGAACAGCTGGCCCGACAACGCGAACCTCGACAAGGCGCGCCGGCTCCTCTGGCCCGTCAAGCAGAAGTACGGCCGCAAGCTCTCGTGGGCCGACCTGCTCGTCTTCGCCGGCAACCGCGCCCTCGAGACGATGGGCTTCCGGACCTACGGGTTCGGCGGTGGTCGCCCGGACATCTGGGCGCCCGAGGAGGACGTCTACTGGGGGCCCGAGTCCACCTGGCTCGGCGACCAGCGCCACAGCGGCGATCGTGAGCTCGCGAACCCCCTCGGCGCCGTGCAGATGGGCCTCATCTACGTGAACCCCGAGGGCCCCGGCGGCAAGCCCGACCCGCTCGCCGCGGCGCGCGACATCCGCGAGACCTTCGCCCGCATGGCCATGGACGACGAGGAGACGGTCGCGCTGATCGCCGGCGGCCACACGTTCGGCAAGACCCACGGCGCCGCGCGCGCGGACCAGCACGTCGGACCCGAGCCGGAGGGCGCGAGCCTCGAGGAGCAGGGTCTCGGCTGGAAGAACCGGTTCGGCAGCGGCAAGGCCGGCGACACGATCACGAGCGGCCTCGAAGGCGCGTGGACCCACGACCCGATCCGCTGGGACAACGGCTTCTTCGAGAACCTGTTCCGCTACGAGTGGGTGCAGACCAAGAGCCCCGGCGGCGCCACGCAGTGGACGCCGAAGAACCCGGAGGCCGAGGGCACGGTCCCCGACGCGCACGACCCGACCCGGCGCCACGCGCCGATGATGGCGACGACCGACCTCGCGCTGCTGGCCGACCCCGCGTACCACGCGATCGCCAAGCGCTTCCACGAGCACCCCGACCAGTTCGCCGACGCCTTCGCCAAGGCCTGGTTCAAGCTGCTCCACCGCGACATGGGGCCGCTCGCCCGCTACCGCGGTCCGTGGGTGCCGAAGCAGCCGCTGATCTTCCAGGATCCGCTGCCGAAGGCCACGCTGCCGCGCCTCGGCGACGCGGACCTCGAGGCGCTGAAGGCGAAGATCCTCGGCACCGGTCTCACCGTCTCCGAGCTCGTGTCGACCGCTTGGGCCTCGGCCTCGACCTACCGTGACACCGACAAGCGCGGTGGCGCGAACGGCGCGCGCATCCGCCTCGCGCCGCAGGCGGGCTGGGACGTGAACGTGGCCGCGGGCGTCGCGAAGGTGATCGCCGTCCTCGAGGGGATCCAGGCGAAGGACCCGCGCCTCTCGCTCGCCGATCTCATCGTGCTCGGGGGCTCGGCGGCCGTCGAAGAGGCCGCGCGTCGCGCGGGCTTCACGGTCTCGGTCCCGTTCACGCAGGGTCGCACCGACGCGACGGCCGAGCAGACCGACGCGGCGTCGTTCGCCGTGCTCGAGCCGCGCGCCGACGGCTTCCGCAACTACCTGCAGGAGGGCTCGCCGATCTCGGCGGACCACCTGCTCGTGGACAAGGCGTTCATGCTGCGGCTCTCCGCGCCGGAGATGACGGCGCTGGTCGGCGGGCTGCGGGTCCTCGACGCCAACGTCGGGCGCTCGCCCCACGGCGTCTTCACGCAACGCCCGGGGACCCTCACCAACGACTTCTTCGTGAACCTGCTCGACATGGGCACGACGTGGGCGCCCGCGGGCCAGGGCGTGTACGAGGGCCGCGACCGCAAGACCGGGGCGAAGAAGTGGACGGCGACGGTCGTCGACCTGGTCTTCGGCTCGAACTCCCAGCTCCGCGCCCTCGCCGAGGTCTACGCGAGCGACGACGGGCGGGAGAAGCTCGTGCACGACTTCGTGGCCGCCTTCGCCAAGGTCATGGACCTCGACCGCTTCGACGCCCGCTGACCGTCGGGCACCCGCCGCGCGACCGAGCCCCTCGCGCAGGGCGGGTGGGGGTTTCGAAAATCCACACGAAGGTCAAAGATTCTTTGACCTTCGTGCGGAATCCGCGGACCCCCACCCTCCCCCGGCGCGGCCGTCGCGGATGCTGGCCGCCCGTAGCGCTCGGCGGCTCGCTCCGGTCACTTCTCGGCGCGGCCGATGAGCTCGAGCAGCTCGGCGTGCTCGGTCGCGTCGACCTTGGCGTCCTTCGCGACCGCGCGCACCGCCGCCCACGACCAGCCCTTGGCGTAGGGGGACTCGCGGAGGAGCTCGGCGAGCCCCGTGACCGCGGCGGCGAGACGGAAGCGCGCGTCCGCCTCGACCCAGGTCGCGAGGATCGCGCTGGCCGGCATGGGCACCGCGACCTCCGTCGAGGGATCGGCGCCGAGGGGCTTCTTCCAGCGCAGGCGCACCGTGAGCGGCGAGGCGTCGGTCTTCTTGAGCACCACGTCGTAGACCGCGGTCACCGAGTGCCCGGCGCCGATCTCGCCGCCGTCCACCTTGTCGTTGCGGAAGTCCTTGTCGGCGACGGCGCGGTTCTCGTAGCCGACCAGCCGGTACTTCTCCACCACCGCGGGGTCGAAGGCGACCTGCACCTTCACGTCGCGCGCGATGACCTGCAGGAGGCCGTCGAGCTGGTCGACGAACACCTTCTTCGCCTGCTTCTCGCTGTCGATGTAGACGTAGTTGCCGTCGCCCTTGTCGGCGAGCTGCTCCATCATCGTGTCCTGGTAGTTGCCGCTGCCGAAGCCCACGGTGGAGAGCGTGATCCCCTTCTCCTTGTACTGTGCGATCTGCTTCAGGATCTCGGCGTGCGAGGTGGAGCCCACGTTGGCGTCGCCGTCGGAGAGCACGATCACGCGGTTGACGTGGCCCTTCACGAAGGTCTCGTTGGCGAGCTGGTAGGCGAGGTCGATCCCGCTCGCCATCGCGGTCGAGCCGCCGGCGGTCAGCTGGTCGATCGCGCCGTGGATCTGCGCCTTGTGCTCGACGCCGGTCGGGGAGAGCACCTTGCGCACCGACCCGGCGTACGTGCACAGCGCCACGGTGTCGCCCTGGCGGAGCGCGTCGGTCAGCAGGTGCAGGCTCTTCTGCGCGAGGCCGATGCGGTCCGGACCGTTCATCGAGCCGCTGGTGTCCACCAGGTAGACCAGGTGCACCGGCACGCGCTCGGCCGCGGTCACTGCCTTGCCCTTGAGCGCCACGCGCAGCAGGTGGTGGCCCTGCTCGTAGGGCGAGGGCGCGGCGGCGAGGTGCACGGCGAACGGGGCGGCGCTGCCCGCAGCCGGCGGCGCGTAGCCGTAGTCGAAGGCGTTGAGGAACTCCTCGGCGCGTACGGCCTCCTTCGGCGGCCTGATCCCCTCGCGGAGCTTGCGGCGGGCGATGGCGTAGGAGGCCGTGTCGACGTCGACGGCGAAGGTCGAGAGCGGGCTCTCGGCCACGCTCTTCGGCGGGTTCACGCCATAGTCGGTGTAGTGCTCGGTGTTCGGGGCGGAGTCGGCGAGCGGCGCGGGGGCGTAGGCGCCGCCGTTGGCCTCCTTGACGGCGTAGCCGGCGTACCGACCGCCGCCGCACGCGGCGAGCGAGCAACCGAGACCGAGGACCGAGAGCTTGGCGAACCGACGCATGGGGACCTCCACGTTCCGAAGGGGAACGCGGGCGCCCCACGGGCCTTACAGGGGCTTCTCGAGGCGCCTCTCGACCCACTCGATCACGCGCGAGGAGTAGTCGACGCCGTCGTACCGCTGCATCTGCTGGATGCCGGTGGGGCTCGTGACGTTGACCTCGGTGAGCTTGCCGCCGATCACGTCGAGGCCCACGAAGATCAGACCGTCGGCGCGCAGGCGGGGGGCGAGGTCTTCGATCATGGCGCGCTCGTGGTCGGTGACCACCGTCTTCTCGGCGACACCACCGACGTGCAGGTTGGCGCGCGCTTCCTTGGCGTGCGGCACGCGCAGGATGGCGCCGAGCGGCTCGCCGTCGAGCAGGAGGATGCGCTTGTCGCCCTCGCGCGCGGCGGGGAGGAACTCCTGCACCATGCACCAGGTGCGGCCCGTCTCGCCGATGGTAGCCTCGACGATGGCGCTGAAGTTCTTGTCGTCGGCGTTCAGCAGGAACACCCCGGCGCCGGCCATGCCGTCGAGCGGCTTGATGACCGCCTTGCCGCCGATCTCCTCCACGTAGGGCCGGATCGCCGCCGGATCCGCGGTGACGAGCGTGCGCGGCATCCACTGCGAGAAGTGGAGGGCGTAGAGCTTCTCGTTGGCGTCGCGCAGGCCGCGCGGGTCGTTGAGGACCAGCGTCTTGCCGCGCACCCGCTCGAGGAGCTGGGTCATGTAGGCGTAGATCGCGTCGAACGGCGGGTCGTTGCGGATGAGCACGGCGTCGAGGTCGGCCACCGCGAAGCTCGCGAGCTCCCCGAGCGCCCAGGTGCCCTTCTCGGCCCCTGGCTCGCGGGCCACCGTGGCCGGGCGGCCGCGCACGAACAGCTCGCCGCGATCGACGTAGAGGGCCCGCGGCAGCGCGTGTACGAGCGTGTGCCCTCTCGATGCGGCGGCGAGCATCAGCGCGTACGTCGTATCCTTGGCGGTGTTGATCCCATCCATGGGATCCATGAGGAACAGGAGACGCATGGGGAGCCTTCGTACGTCCGATGCCGTTGCCCGCAAAGGGGTCCCGGCGGTCCTCGTCGCCCTCGCCGTCGGGTGCGCCGCCAAGGCCCTCCCCACGCCCGCGCCCGCCAAGTCCAAGCCCACGGCCGCGCCCCAGGCCGAGGGGCAGAAGCACGCCGTCGCGACCGAGCACGAGGCGGCGAGCAAGATCGCGCGCGACGTGCTGCGGCTCGGCGGCGACGCGGTCGAC